>CAZHWV010000058.1:0-25181 GCA_964536185.1 uncultured Anaerolinea sp.
GAATCATAAAGAAGCAAATTATCCTGAAGTTTTTTTGCGCCCAGGTCATATTCGCGCCCGAGGTAAAAAACACCCAGCTTTTCATAATCTTGCATATTATTATCTCCTCTTCATTCGATTAGTCTGGGATCGAGGCAAATGGGTCAGGCATGGCCGGGTCAAGCCCCAAAACCCGCGCAGTGTGCTCACCGCTGCGGTCAATCACGAATTCGGCCCACAAAGGAAAATGATCGGATAAACGGTAAGACATCTCACGCAGGGTCAGCTCTTTATAAACTGCGCCAGCAAAATCGACCACACCTGCTTGGCCACTAAACGGCAGATTCATACGATCCATGAACCACGCAATCTGGTCATAATATTTTGGTTTTGTATCGTAAGTGGACTTTAAGTTAAGCAGTTGATCCGGCACCATCAGTCCGGTGGATACAAAGGCTTTAAACAAAGGATTATCGCCGCGCTCCTCGATATTGAAATCGCCCAGAACGATCAGATTACCTTCATCCGGGCTGACGACGGCGCGTTGGCGAATTTCGGTCGCGATATACTGCGCTAAGGCCACAATTTCGCCCATCCGGTCCGCAGGGCTCTGCCCATAACGGATATGGGCAGTAAGCAGCGAAAACCTTTCCTGGGCCGTGTTAAACCCGACAATGTAAGGTGTGCGGTCAAACTGCTGAGCGGGATTGCCATCCGCAGTCGCAGGCAGAACAATTTCACCCGCCAATCCGGAAGGCTGCACACGCCGCTTGTCGTAAATAAAAGTCAATCGTTCGGTATTACCCTTTGAACCCGCGGAAACATCGCTGATGACCAAACCCCAATTTGAGCCCAACAATTCTTCCAATAAGATCATCAGGCCAGACGTATCACGCTTTACTTCCTGGATCGCAATCACATCAAAACAGCGGATAATTTCAGCAATGTAAACCATCGCGCGCAAATTTCGTTTCGGGCTGGTAGGGTTTTCTTCCCAACCTCGAAAGATATCCCCAAAGGCTCTAATATTCCAGGTGCCAATAATCAGGTTACGGTCAATAACTTTTTCCGGGACGCGCGATTTTTGAATACGGCGCTTAAGCCGGACCAGGTCTTCGGCCACGCTACGGGCATAAACTGTGGAATCCATTTTTTCATCCTTCGCAGTTGGAATACGATCGATAACAGCATCCGATAAAATCAAAATAAAGTATAGCACTTTTATAAAGTCTACGGATGGGATTATAAAAAAGAGGGCTTGTTGGCAGCCCAGCCGCTAACAAGCCCTGCAATATGCTTATGAGAAAAGACTGCCACTTTTTCAGTGGCAGTCTGAGATGTTAGTAGCTTACGGCACGGGGGAGTGTCTTGGCGTGTTGGATCCAAGCTTCTACTTGTTTTTCGCCGGGCAACTGGCGCACAAGCTTCTTCTCCGCATTCACTTCCGCCATTTTTTTGGTGAGGTTCTCAGCTTTGCGCGTTGCCAGCTCAACGACAGTATCAACCCCCGAAGCTTCCAGCAGGTCGCCATACTCCGATCCAATCCCTTTGACCCGGAATAGATCAGCTCGATTGACCCATTTCAGGATATATGCTTCGCTTATACCGGTCTTGGTGGCAATTTCCTTGCGTCCTTTTGGCGTACTTCCGGTTTCCAAAAGGTTTTCCAGGCTTGAGACGCCAGCCGCAGCGAGTTTTTCAGCATTTACTGGACCAATTCCTTCAATTTCAACCAACTTCATAATGGACTCCTTGTGCCGCGCAAACAATTAGCTTACCTGCGCCGCCGAAAAACTTGGATTGATTTCCGCTTACTTTTTGAGATCTGCTGGAAGAGCAGGGATGACCAGTTCGGTTCCAGGGCGGATAACACCAGGATTTGCGCCAATGGCGACCTTATTGGCTTCGTAAATCAAGCGCCAGTAGGGTTCAGCCGCATGACCGTAGTGCTTCAAGGCAATATCACTGAGCGTATCATTTTGGGCAACGATGTGCCGCGGCAAAGCAGCCCAGGCAGCCTTGGCAGCGCTTTCTGCAGCAGCCTTGGCAGCTTCCGCAGCCCTCATCTCCTGCTGAGCCTTCATCTGTTCTTGTTTGTCCAAATTCGCCTGGCGCTGCGCTTCGGCAGCGGCATTGGCTTGCGCCTGGGCGGCAGATTTTGCTTTGGCTTCCGCATCAGCCTTAGCTTTGGCCTCCGCATCAGCCTTGGCTTTTGCCTCCGCTTCAACTTTCGCCTTTGCCTCCGCCGCAGCTTTGGTTTGAGCTGCTATGTTTGCTCTGGCTTGAGCTTCAGCTTTTGCTGCAGCTTCCAACCTGACTGCCTCGGCCGCAGCTTTCTCGTCTCGATCGGTCACAGCGTCGATTACCTTATCCAGTAAGTTCTTCTTATTTCCGTCAGCCATTTCAACCTCCATGAATTAGATATAGAATTAGATATAGAATTAGATATAGAATTAGATATAGAATTAGATATAGAGGAGACAATTTCCTCAGTTTTTTCATTATACAACCAGACATAATATTTGACAAATCCTATGTATATTGCTATACTGAATATGGTTTGAGAAGACTTATTCTGCCCAAAGGGCAGTTAAATAATAGAAATCAGTTTATGGCTGTCTTTTCGACCCCGTCATTTGCGGGGTATTTTTATATTTACTTTTAAAACCAACCGCCAAGAGCGGATAAAAAAATCCATTTTCAAGAGGTATAGTATTTTCATGAGCAATAAACTAAAAATCATTCCCCTGGGGGGCCTCGGGGAAGTGGGCAAGAACATGATGGCCTACGAATTCGACAATCATATCCTGGTTGTCGATGCTGGTTTGATGTTTCCCGAGAACGACATGATCGGGGTCGATTACATCATTCCAGATTTCGAGTATTTGTACGATAAGAGCCACAAAGTCGATGGAATCATCATCACTCACGGTCATGAAGACCATATCGGCGCCATTCATCACGTTCTATCCCGCATCCCTGCGCCCGTCTTCGGGACAAGCTTAACCCTGGGCCTGGTGGAGGTCAAACTTGCCCGCAACGGCATGGCTTCCAAGGCTGACTTGCGCCCAATCCAGGCCGGTGACTCGGTCCAGATTGGTCCATTCAAGGTGGATTTCTTTCATGTCTGCCACAGCATCCCGGATGCCGTGGGCCTTGGCATTACCACCAAGGCCGGCCTTGTCGTCCATACCGGGGATTACAAATTCGACCACACCCCGGTCGATAACTGGCCTACAGATTATGCCAAGCTGACTGAGCTCTCCACCCGTGGTGTCGATTTGCTCTTAAGTGATTCGACCAATTCCGAACGTCCCGGTTGGACTCCCTCCGAGCGTGTGATCGGACCCGCTTTCGAAGAAGCCATTAAGAACGCGCCTGGACGTGTCATCATCGCAACTTTTGCTTCGCTCATTTCGCGCATGCAGCAGGTTGCAGATGCTGCTGTCAAGCAGCATCGCAAAATGGCTTTTGTTGGAATGAGCATGGTGGATAACGCCAAAATGGCCCGCAAATTGGGTTATCTCCAGGTTCCCGATGAAACCCTTGTCCCGCTTGACGTTGCGCTGAATCTCCCGCCGGCACAGGTAGTGCTGATGTGTACC
Source organism: uncultured Anaerolinea sp. (assembly GCA_964536185.1). Lineage (GTDB taxonomy): Bacteria > Chloroflexota > Anaerolineae > Anaerolineales > Villigracilaceae > UBA5195. The sequence goes on from CAZHWV010000058.1 coordinate 3,585, forward strand.
GGCTCGCAGGGCGAACCATCCTCAATAATTGGACGACTTTCGGCTGGAACAAACCGCCAATTCGACCTGCTGCCGAACGACACAATTATTTTGTCTTCGCACCCCATTCCGGGAAATGAAGAAGCCGTCAGCAAGACCATCAACCGCATGCTCAGGGTCGGAGCAAATGTCATCTACGATAGCACCTCCCCGGTACACGTCTCCGGACATGCCAGCCAGGAAGAACAAAAACTAATGATCAACCTGGTTCGTCCGAAATATTTTATGCCCATGCATGGCGAACTACGCCAACTGCGCCGCCATGCGGCACTGGCCGAAGAAATCGGTATTTCCAAAGATCGGATCATTGTCGCCGAAAACGGTCAAATTATCGAGTTGGAAGATGGCCAGCTAAATCTGGGCGAACGCATCCCAGGCGGTTATGTCATCGTCGAAGGCAGCAGCATTGGGGATGCCGACCCGGATGTGATGCGCGAACGTGAACAGTTAGCTCGTTCGGGTATTTTCATCGTCAACCTGAGTATCGACAAGTATTCAAACCGCCTGCTCGATGACCCTGAAATCCTTACTCGCGGTTTTGTCTCAACAGAAGACGCCAGTACCCTCATTCCAGCGGTACGCAAGCGAGTCGTGGATGTCATCCATACCGGCGGCATGAGCGTGGAAAGAGATATAGTCGATGTTGTTCGTACATTCATTTTCAATGAGACAAAACGCCGGCCGATGGTATTTGTGACCATGACAAAAGTGTAATCAAAAAACAATCTTCCCGCTTCCAGGTCGGAAGCGGGAAGATTGTTTAATTTAACGTCAAAAATAGTTACGAATTATTCAGGCTGTTTTGGAAATCAACTTTAAGGTTCTGGGCGATTGCCCGGTCAACCTTCCCCATGGGGTAGTTCTCCAATTCAAAGACGGGAATCCATTTAAGCGCTGCATTTTCGAGTTGAATGACAAGTTCACAGCGCCAGGCAAATTCAGTCAAGGTGAAATGAGTATAGGCATGTTGAATTTTCACAAAAAAACCCATTGGATTGATCTCAAGCGAATACTCTGCTGACATAGCGGCGACCAGAAGCTGGGGGGAATTCGCAGCCACAATTGCAGCCGGAAATTCCCATAAGCCACCCAGCAAACCTTTGGGCGGGCGCAAAGACAATAGCACATTTCCATCCTGAAGGATCATTGCGGCCATTTTGAGCCTGTGCGGCACAACCGGCTTGGGCTTCAACACTGGTCGTGTTTCAGGTGCGCCGCGCGATTTACAGACATCCGCCAGCGGGCATTGCCAACAAAGCGGTCTTTTGGGAATACAAATCGCAGAACCAAAATCCATCAGCGCTTGATTGTAATCACCCGCGCGACCTGCAGGGAGATGGGCTTGGGCCAGCGCCCATAGAATTTCCTCACCAGCCGGCGAATCTGCAGGCGTCGAAATGTCGAACACCCTGGCAAAGACGCGACGCAAATTACCATCCAGCGTGGCTACATCCTGATTAAAAGCTATCGAAGCAATCGCGGCAGCAGTATAACGCCCTATACCAGGTAATTTTCGCAATTGTTCGATTTCGCGCGGTATTTGCCCGTCAAAATCGGCGACGACTTTTTTAGCGGCTTCGTGCAGGTTGCGCACTCGGCTGTAATACCCCAGGCCTTCCCAAGCAAAGAGAACAGCTTGCTGTGAAGCTTGCGCCAGGGTTTCAATCGAGGGGAACTGCCGCATCCAGCTTTCAAAATACGGGATGACGGTCTCAACCCTGGTTTGCTGGAGCATGATCTCCGAAACCCAGACTGCATATGGATCAGCATGCCCGCGCCAGGGCAGGGCGCGGGCATGGCTGGCATACCAGGCTAAAATTCGCTCAGAAAATTCGGACATTTCACATTACAAAGCAGGGGCGACCGCTTGGCGGTCGCCCCTGCTTAAGTTCAAAATTGAAAGCCGCCTTTTGCAGGGATGACTTTTTGAGAAAAGTTTTTGACGAAGCTGAACAACTGTTCGCGCAGGCGCCCCCACTCCACAGAGTTAAGCACACGCTGCGCATCAGGCAGGTCGGGGGCAAGCATGGCAACCATAATCTGCGGATATTCGCCATAAATGGTTGCCCAGGCCTCGGTAGGTTCCAAACCCAGGCGCTGCATCCCCGGAATGAATTCTCCGATCACAAATTCAAAATATTCCTGCTCGCGTTCAGGGGAGATATCCCACGTCATGAGCATTTTTACTGGCATATCGTCTCCTAACTACTGGCAACATCCAAAACTACGACTTTGGTTTCATCCGGTAGACCAGAACGAGTAACTTTCAGCGACGGAACTGTCTCATGCGTGGGCAGGCCCATTTCTTTGAGAAACTTGGCCAGCGAATCGAGTTCAAGTTTGCCCGCCTGGTTGGCATAATGCATGGGAATGACAATATTCGGTTCCAGGAGAGAAATCACTTCTGCCGCCTTGGCTGCATTCAATCCGTTTCCACTGCCTACGGGCACCAGAGCTACATTTACCGTTCCGAGCGCCTCTACTTCAGACTGCAAAGGTACCTGGTTCAGATCACCTAAATGAGCAATGGTCAGACCCTCAAAATCAAAAAGAAAAAGGGTATTACGTTGCTTTTCTATACTCTTTTTATTATTGACATCCGTCTGCACGCCCGTAATAAAAACACCACCAATTTCATACTCTCCAGGTCCGGTAAGTTTATGCGAGGTACCCTTTACCGCGCTGGTAAAGTTATGCCCTGGGGCATCATGACTGACTGTGACAATATCCGCGCGTAATTTGAGCGGTTCGTAACCAACGACATCACTATCAAAAGGATCCGTCACCACCGCAGCCATGCCGCGTTCGATGAACCGAAAACAAGAATGACCATACCAGACAATTTCCATTTTTTCCAATCTCCGTACACAATTATACTGCTTAGCAAGAAACTTTACCGGTGTCTCCCATTTCTCATATATTTCTATAATATTGCCCCTCTACTCGCCCGTTGCAGCAGCGTGCCAATACATCCCTGCAAAAATTGGGTGGATCCGTTGCGCAAGATTCGTGCTACAGTATAAATGAGTGCGGAGGGAAAACTTCCTGATTAATATGAAAGGAGGCTCTGATGATTGCACCTGTGAAGAATCGCTTGCTCAATATCCTGCTGGCCGACGACGGCTCATTGAATATGCGCCCGGCAATTCAACTGCTGGCCGATTTGCCGCATGATCGTGACTGCGTTATTACTGCCTTGCGCGTGTTCACTCCACTCGAAGGGTCGGAGTATTCCCGGGTGGAGGCTGAAGCGGAAAAAACGAAAAACCTGCTGAAAAGCCGCCATTTTCACTTCCAATCCAAACTGGAGCAGGGTTATCCATCCGATATACTTATTAAATACGCCGAGGAAAATGTTCCGGACCTGGTTGTCATGGGCGGCAAGGCGGCTGGAGTGCTCGGCGGGCTGCTGGGCAACGTTGCGACCGATCTCATCCACGCCGGGCGCTGGCCGGTCTTAATCGTGCGCGGACCGTATGACGGCCTCCAGCGCGTGCTGCTGGTCACGGATGGTTCGTCTGCCAGCCGGTATACCTGTGAATATTGCAGCGCTTTTCCGTTTCCGCCAGAAACCAGCCTTGAAATAATGCATGTTGTCAGCCCGGTCAGAACCACTTACCCGGTCGAACCTGCGGGCCTGGTTTTACCCACCATCTCAGCTGAAGAAGAGGCTCGGCTGAATCAGGAAAATTTATTACGCGGCCAGGAATTGCTCGAAAAAGCCCAAAGCGAACTTGGTTGGCCAGGAAAAGTAACATTGTCCTTGCAGCTTGGGGATGCGCTTGAGCAGATATTGACCACCATCAAAACAGAAAAGATTGACCTGCTTGTCTGCGGCTCGCACGGAGCCGGGAATCTCACGGGCTGGCTGATGGGCAGTATTTCTCGGGAGCTTGTGCGCCAGGCAACCTGTTCCGTCCTGGTGGTGCGCACCCCTCCAAAAGCGCCAGTCGAATAAGTATTACAAAAATACCCCGGTTTGACCGGGGTATTTTTGTAATTTGTAACTGGTGTTACGCCCAAGCCAGAAAAGCTGAGCAAGATTTATGCCATGTACCAAAATTATGGAATAAATGAACCTGGTTTTGAAAACGCCAATAACCGAAAAAAAACCTATATTCGACCAGTTAGATTGACGGAGAATTCATATTTTGAAGCATCAACAATCATGATGACAACCTCTATTGGACGGCTTTGGCTAAAAGTGATTCGACGGTCCACCAATAAAGGGCTGCCAATCGGAATTTGTAAAAGTTCAGATTCGAGAAAATCGGCAATTTTGGCCTTTATATTATCTTTTGCCGAAGTAATTAAAATGCCATATTTTGTTTCCAGATGATGATATAACGATACAAAGGTACCGGAATCGGATACGATCCCCGGCACCAGGTCAGGGATAACATAATTGGTCATGATGGCCACCGGTTTGTCATTCGCCAGCTGGATTCTTTGAATTCGAACGACTTGTGTCTCCGCAGGTTGGTCAAGATCATCCAGGACACTTTTTGGCGGAACCACCATGTCAATGTGCATACTTTTTGAATGAACTGTATAACCCTTAGATTCGAGAGTTTCTGTGAAGGAAGTAACAATATTTAACTTCTGTGTCGTTTTATAATCCAGAACCTCAGTTCCCTTACCTTGTTGAATTTTAACAAAACCTCCCTGTTCGAGAAGTTCCATTGCTTTTCTTATCGTTGTCCGACTGACTTTAAACATTTCACAAAGATCAGGCTCGGCAGGCATCAATGACCCTTTGATGTAAGTATCATCAAATATCATGCCTTTTAACTTTGTGTAGACATTCATGTAGGTGGAAATACGTTTTTTCATATACTACTCCAGGTATTCCTATAAATTGAATATACATCATTATGTTTTGAGTGTCAATTCATAAAAAGTAGGTGAGGTAGGGCCATCATTACCTTAATCACCCTATGTGCCTATTTTTTCCCGAATGGCAATATTGAATTAGCTGAAGAAAAGAGAATGTGCCTCAATAAAACTTGGCGATTGATTACATCCCTTTTTGTATTAAACGCAAAGAAACTTTAAGACAAGCATAAATTCCTTTGATTTCTGCCCGATTTGTGGATTTTCGCAACAAAAAAAATGAATTCTCGTATTTTTGGGTAATATTTTCATACTTGACTGCGGACAACATAGAATACACCAGGCAATAACAGGATCATACAAAAAGGGAAGGGGGGTATCGACACAATTTATCACGTACCTTCTGGTCCAAAATCGCCAAACATACCCATTGACTCTCAAACATAATTATGTTATTGTTGATTTGCTATTATCATACCCTGAATCACACGAATTATTAGTCCAAAACAGCGTAAACATCACCGAAAGAGATAACAAGATAATGATGAGTCTATCGAAAGTACAAATTGCGCGAATGATAGATATTAGCGCAGTAAAATCAGATTCCACTGCCGAAGAAGTTGAGTCGGTTGTGAATGCTGCCAAAGAACATCGTTTTATTTGTGTCTTTACATTACCATCCTTCGCTTCTTACGCAAAAAAATTATTGTCCGCAGAAACCGATATCGGTTTGGGCGGTACGGTTGGTTTTCCATCGGGTTCGTCGACTACTTCTTCAAAAGTCTTTGAAGCTGCAGAATTAGTTAACTTTGGCTGCAGCGAACTCGATATGGTCATTAACATTGGAAAACTTAAATCTCACCTTTATCAGGAAGTTGCAGCCGACATAAAGGAAATTGTTGAAGTTGCAGGAATTGTCCCGGTAAAAGTGATATTAGAAGTTAATGTGTTGACGGATTCGGAAATTCAGGATGGCGCAAAAATTATTCGGGATAATGGGGCAAAGTTTGTAAAAACCGGCACTGGATGGCTGGGGACAACTTCTTTTGAGCACATTCGACTAATTAAAGAATCAGTTGGAGAGAGTATTCAGTTGAAAGTTGCCGGCGGGGTAAGAGACCTGCATGTTTTATTGCAGATGCACGATATGGGTGTATCCAGATTCGGAATTGGGAACAATGCTGCGATAAAAATTATGAACGAATTCACCAGGAATAATAAAGGTTAAACATGGGAAACCAAATCTTAGCCTACGATTTAGGAACAGGTGGGGTAAAAGCTTCAATCTACAACGAAGCCGGAGAATCGCTCAATGAGTGTTTTGTAGCGTATGACACAAGTTATCCAAAAAGCGGATTTCATGAACAAAACCCTCTGGATTGGTGGAAAGCAATTGTTGCATCGACCAAAACACTATTGGATAACACCGCCAATCAAGGCAAAGATATTATTTGCCTTGCTGTATCAGGGCACAGCTTAGGAGCCATCCCGATTGGGATCGATGGGACACTGCTGTCACAAAACGTTCCGATTTGGTCTGATTCTCGCGCCGGTAAGCATGCTCAAGAATTTTTTACTCAAATTTCTGAAGAAGAGTGGTACCTGACTACCGGAAACGGGTTTCCTCCACCCCTGTATTCCATTTTTAAGATCATGTGGTTTAAAGAAAATCAACCTGATCTCTATAAAAAAACAGCAAAATTTATCGGGACAAAAGATTATATTAATTATCGACTGACCAGAAGATTATGCACTGATTATTCTTATGCTTCGGGCAGCGGAGCATTTGATCTCAGGACCTGGGAATATAAAAAGGATTATCTTGAAAATGCAGGGATTTCTCTTGAGAAACTTCCTGAGGTTTTGTCATCAACAGAGATCATTGGAAATATTTTACCCGAAGCCGCTCAAGCACTTGGACTAAGCGAATCGGTTAAAGTCGCCTGTGGAGGAGTAGACAATTCCTGCATGGCGCTTGGGGCGGGTTGTGTTGCTGATGGAAAGACATATACGTCGGTTGGTTCATCTGCATGGATTGCTGTTTCCGGGCATAATCCCACCCTGGATGTTAATAAAAAACCCTATGTCTTTGCACATTGCATTCCGGGCATGTATGTCTCATCCACAGCGATATTTTCTGCCGGTAGTTCTTTCCGTTGGTTGAGAGATACTGCCTGCCGAAATCTTCTCAATGAAAAAGAGCCGTATGATGCCATGACTCTCTTAGCCTCAAAGTCCACCATTGGAGCCAATAAGCTATTTTTTAACCCCAGCCTGGCTGGAGGTTCCGGTCTGGACAAATCTGCCCATATCAAAGGAGCGTTTATCGGGCTGCAGCTAGGGCATACGCAAAGCGATTTAATTCGAGCGGTACTGGAAGGGATTTGCCTGAATCTAAAGATTGCCTTAGATGTCATGGAATCCTACACTTCCGTTTCCAAGGATATGTTGATCGTTGGCGGGGGAGGCAAAAGTAGATTTTGGAGAAGCTTATTCTCAGATATTTACAATAAGAATATTTTAGAAACCAATATCGGGCAGGATGCAGGCTCTTTGGGCGCCGCTACATTAGCAGCCGTTGGCGTAGGACTTTGGAAAGATTTCAAAATTGTTCCAACCCTTCATATTGAAAAAAGCAGAATCGAACCTGTAAACGAAAATTCAAAAAAGTATGAAATCATACTCGGATTGTTTAAGCGAATTGCTGAAGTTCAGGCAGATTTGGGCGATGAGATCGAACTTACTAATTGGTAATTAATCATATTGTCGTTTGACTTTATGATTTTATATACTATTCAGATCGAAAAACAAGGAGAAGGAAAAATGAATAAATATGCAAAAGTATCTATATTCATTGTGCTTGTTGCTATGCTCGTAACGAGCCTGGCTGGGTGTGCATCACCAGCACCTGCTGCACCCGCCGCACCTGCTGCACCTGCTGCACCCGCTTCCCAGGCGGACAGTAAAATTGAAGCTGCGATTAAAGCATTAGACCCAAACCGCGGACAGGGTAAAACCATCGGTGTCGTTGCATTCTTCCAGGCTAATGATTGGAATCGCAACGCATTAAAGGCCATTACTGACAATTTCGAGAAATATAAATACACCGTCAATATTATCGATGGCAATGGCGACCCGGCTAAGATGAATGCAGCGATCGATACCCACATTGCGAATAAGGTTGCGGGAATCATCATTGCTGGTGGCGATGGTACTGCTTTGAAAACTGGCGCGGCGAAGATCGTTGCATCCGGGATTCCGTATACCGTCATCGATATGTTCCAGGAAGGCGCTATTACAAATGTTATGGCGGATAACTGGGGTGGTGGAACTCAACTTGGTCTTTATGTCGTTGGTCAAACAGGCGGCAAGGGCAAAGTCTTGATTTTGGATACCCCAAGCTGGGTCACTCTTTTAGCTCGCGCAGACAGCGCCGATGTGGTCTTCAACCCCTTCAGGTCTGAGGACCCAACCAAAGGTATTGTGACAGAACGCTTTGACATTGACGCAGGTAATGCGGTCACCGATGCCCAGACGAAAGTTGCCGCAGCGCTGGCTGCCGACAGCGGAAAGAATATCAAAGCGATTGTGACAACATGGAACCTGCCAGCTGTTGGTGCTTATGCTGCCCTCAAAGCTGCTGGACGAACAAAGGATATTGTAATTGCAAGTGGCGACACTGGCAAAGACGTTCTTCAGGCCATGAGAGAAAAAGATGCTGGCAAGTGGGTCTTCATGGGTCAGAATTCCTATGTTTTGGGCACTAGAGCCGCACAAGGTTTGGATCTTGCTTTGAATGGCCAACAAAGCCTTGTCCCGTATGCTCAGTTCGGACCAACCTACTTCGTCTCCAACCTGGGTGGCCCCACGGACGCGGTAATAGATGGCTCTGAGATCAAGCTGCAGAGCCCTGAACAACACTGGAAGGAAATTTTCGGAACAGAATTCGGTACCGTAAATTAATTAACCACCTTAAAATATTCTGTGGGGAAGGGGAAGCCTTCTTTCCTTCTTCCCCACAGATACTTTCTTAAAAAGTGATAAACACACGGTAAAGGCTGAATTGTAAAAATCGGCCTTTAATTTTATAGCTACTTTGTTACAGAAAATTAATGGCTGAAATTAAATTCGCATGAATATATTCCAAATTGAACGTGCTATTATTGGCCTATAATTTTGTTAAGTCTGTCAGGCTTGCTGGTATGCAATTATTTTATTCTTCTATTTTTAATTCACGAATTTGTTGAATTGTTCTTTTTAGCATTTTTTTGATGAATAAATATGTTGAACCAAAAGTTCAGCAGGAGATTCAGTTGGCAAATAATGTTGTCGTCAGAATCCGCGATGTAAAAAAATATTTCGGAGCTACAAAGGCTCTCGATGGGGTTGATCTGGATATTTGTGCGAATGAAGTCCATGCTATCGTTGGCTCAAATGGCGCAGGGAAATCGACACTCATGAAAACCCTGGCTGGCGAATTTGTGCCGGACGAAGGGCAACTTAATTATCTCGAAGAGGATATTACCGGCTTAGCTCCACTTGAAATTCAAAAAAAGGGGATCCAGGTTGTTCATCAAGTATTAAACATCGTAGAAAGTATGTCAATTCTAGAAAATATTCTATTTGCCTGCCCACCAACTAAAAATGGGATTTTGAATTGGAATGAAGGCAAGGATAAAGTTCAAGAGATCTTAGATTTCATCGGGATTGGTTTTGATTTGGAAAAAACTGCTGGTTCCCTTTCAATTTCCGAGCAGCAGTTTGTAATATTAGCCAGGGCGCTTGTCAATAAACCGAAAGTGTTAGTTTTGGATGAACCGACTTCCAGAATTGGAATGGAAGAGACAAAAAAACTTTTTGAAGTCATAAAAAAACTTAAAGCACATGGAACAACAACTATTTATATTTCACATAGAATGGAAGAAATTTATCAGATCTGCGACAAGATCAGCGTTTTCAGAGATGGTAAACGCATTGATACTCGGGCGACAAAGGATTTGCCGAAAGAAGAACTTGTAACCATGATGCTTGGGAAAAAGTTGGATGTTTTTTTTCCAAAAATTGATATCACGGTAGGAAATGAAGTTCTCAAAGTGACAAATCTCAAATATAAAGAGAAATTAAATAACGTAAATTTTTCCGTCAACCACGGAGAGATTGTTTCGATTGTGGGCGCAGTAGGAGCAGGAAAAACGGAAATTATTAATATTATTTACGGAATAATTAAACCCGATGGTGGAGAAGTATTTATCGAGGATCAACCAGTCTTCCCAAATCATTCGCCGGGAAAATCCATTAAACTCGGTATTGGATTAATCCCGGAAGATCGCGCAGCACAGGGGATGATTGGGGATTATTCAGTTAAAAATAACTTGACCGCCATAAATATGAAAAATATCTCAGGGAATGGCTTTATCAATCCCATTAAAGAAAGTACGCTGGCGCAAAAGCTAAACAATAAATTGTCTGTCACACCCAATGATATTAATTATCTGATGAGTGCTTTATCTGGAGGAAATCAGCAAAAAGTAGTCATCGGTAAGTGGCTGGTAGATTCCTATAAGCTATATTTATTGGATGAGGTTACAGCAGGGGTCGATATTGGCGCGAAATCTGAGATTTATGGTCTTTTGGGAGAGTTAGCAAAAGAGGGCGCAGGTGTCATCCTGGCGACAGGTGATATCGAAGAGGCAATAGGTTTAAGTGACAAGATTATTATTCTCTTTAAGGGGAAAGTAGTTAAGGAAGTTGACCCGAATAAAACTTCGAAGGATGAAATATTAGCTTACATCATGGGAGGCGAAAAAGTTGCGCAATAAATTTGACAAATACATGCGTTCCTATGGGATGCCGATTGGTTTATTGATATTGGTCATTCTTTTACAAGCCATTTTCAATAAAGTACCGCTGTTCTCTGCGTTAAACATAAAACACATACTGCTGGAATCAGTCAGTATTGCTTTGGCAGCCCTTGGGTTATCCTACATCATGATGAGTGGTGAAGGCGACCTGTCTTTCGCTGGTATGTTCAGCCTGCTCACCGTGATTTTCGCGACAGTATCAAACCTTACCAATAATTTTTTCATTGCCTACATTTCAGTTACAGTCCTTGCCATAACTGTGAATTTTTCAATTGCCGCATTGGTTACAAAACTGAAGTTTTCTTCATTTATCGTGTCAATTGCAGTGATGTTTATGGCGAATGGTATTGAAAAGGCTTTTCATCAACAAACTACCCTGATCGATGATACAGCGATTGTCTCTTTTTCAACGGTTGAATTTGGGCTGCCTCTTATTGTTTGGATTTTATTCATTGTGTATACGGTATCTTTTCTCTTGATCAATAAAACTAAATTTGGATTTTCACTAAGGATCGTTGGCGAGAATAATAGCGCAGCGATCGAGGCGGGTATAAACAGTAATAGAATGAAGATTTCTGCTTACCTGATCGCAGGTTTATTACTGGGGCTCGCTTCAGCCGTCGAAAGCACACGCGTTGGGGCAATTTATGAACAAGGCAAATTTTACATGCTGCCTGTGTTTGCTGCGTGTTATCTTGGGTCATCCATGTTCACTCCCGGCCGAATCAATGTCTTTGGCACCTTCGTCGGATTATTGTTTTTAGCTACGATAGAGAAATTTATGAACATGATAAATGTTGAATCTTACCTCGTTGCAATCGTCCAAGGAATAATCCTCATCGTTGCTGTTGGATTGGTTGCATTCAAAAACCGAGAAAAGATTGTCCAAATTAAGCTTTAGCCTGAGGCAGATGATCAAACATGAATAAACCAGCTGAACTCATCATCAACATTATTAAGACTCAAATCAAATCCCCCCAGATGCGCATGTTTCTCATTTTGATTATTGCAGTGTTTTTATTGTTCACTTTTTCAATACCTGATTTTAATTATATTAAAATCCAGAACCTGAATAATATTTTGACGGATTCCGTCATCCCTGCGATCTTTGCATTCGGGATGGGTATCATCCTTGCCGGCAGTGGTTTTGATCTTTCGTTAGGCCACATTGCGAGTATGGTGGCACTCATTGTTGCTTACCTGATGAGTGGAGGAGTTAGGTTAGATCCTATTTCGGCAACCCTGATTGGTCTGCTGGCCGCTGGCGGAGTTGGTGCTGTCAGCGGACTCCTGGTATCGCGAATGGGGATATCATCCTTCATAGTTACCCTGGGGATGCAGTTTTTAATTATTGGCATTCGGCAGATCATTACTCGTGGGCAATCAGTGTATATAAGTAATGAAGCCTTTAAGTGGCTGGCAACCAGCGCGTTTGGAATTTCCAATTTGGTGATCATTCTTGTGTTTGTTAGTGTTTTATGTTTTCTCCTGATGGAAAAAAGCACATTGGGGCGGAAAGTTCAATTCATCGGATCAAACATAGAAGCCAGCAAGTTTATGGGGATAAATGTCAAGGATCTAACCATGCTCACTTTTATTTTGGGCGCTGTTTTGGCAGGTTTTGGAGGAGTACTTTTCGCTGCCAGAGCAGGAGCGGTTCAAATTAACAGCGTCGACTCGAAACTATTGGATGCAATTACCATCGCCGTATTTTCCAGCATAATATTTGGGAAATATCAATCCAGTGGAATCGTGCTTGTAGCAATCCTGATTTCTATGATCGGAACGGGTATGAGCATGCTGGGAATCAGGACTGAGTGGATCGATTTTATGAAAGGATTTATTCTTCTTTTTTCCATTTTTATTTCAAGGTTTTTGAATCTAAATCCATCACTCGCACAGATTTCTATATTCAAAATACAAAAAGGAGCAAAGGACTATGGACACGAATAAATTGTTTCGCCTTGACGGTAAAAAGGGATTTATCACTGGTGGTGCACAGGGAATTGGAAAAACGATTGCGCTTGCATTTGCTGAACTTGGAGCTGATGTCGCAATTGTGGATATGAATTTTCAAAAGGCCCAAAACACAGCCAAAGAGATTGCACAGGCAACCGGCAAAAAAATTATTGCTTATGAATGCAATGTGGCTGACCCTGCCAGCGTAGGAAAAATGATTGTAGATTATGAAAAGGATTTTTCGACTATTAATTTCGCAGTTAACAATGCTGGAATTTTCACTGGAGATGCCGCAATCGATATCTCTCCTGAAACCTTCAAATCGGTTATCGATGTCAATTTGAATGGTGTTTTCTTTACTGCACAAGCAGCTGCCCGACTGATGGTCAAGCATAAAACCGGTGGCTCTATCATCAGCACGGCTTCCATGTCTGCGCATATCATCAACCTGCCACAAACGATTGCGAATTATTGTGCTTCAAAAGCCGGAGTCGTTCACTTGACCAAAGCCCTGGCAGTAGAGTGGGCTAAATACCAAATTCGCGTAAATTGTGTTAGCCCTGGTTATATCCAGACAGAATTAATCGCTTCATTAAAGGATTTATTGCCGGTTTGGTCTGAAAAAATGCCAGAAGGAAGCAGGTTGGGTTATCCAGAGGATTTGATCGGCATTTATGTCTATCTTGCAAGCGATTCATCTTTATTTGCCACCGGATCGGACATAGTTGTTGATGGTGGTTACACAATACTATAGAGTCAATTTTACCCAGGGTACGTTGGATGCGACTTTAAGAAAACCCCCTGGAATGGTAGCATCCTGTTTTTTGGAGTTTTCGAGCGGAAATTCCGCTCGAAAACTCCACTTGCCGGGAGAACCCGGAAGTTCAAGCCACTGCCTTTTTGACAAACCAGTCTTTGATCATGAAAGGCAGGTAAAGAAGGAGACAGGTAACCAGAGCAATAACTTCCAACCAGGGAATGTAAAATGGCCAGGCGGGCAGCATGTCCATGATGGTCGCCATGGGTGGTTTGCCGTTGATCATCAGGTAGTTACTGCCAATCGCAGAGTTGATAAAGTAAATGATGACCATATAAATATTTGCGATCACAAAAATACGCAGGATGGACTTCCAGGTAGGACGGAAGCCTTCCACTACGGTCATATAAATGCCTGCACTGACCAATAAGCCGTGTGACATGAAGGTCTGAAAATAGCGAAAATGGGGAAAGCCATAGATGCCAACATCCGGAGTCAAGAGCGCTTGCAACGCGCCACCGATGCCGAGAAAATAGACAAACTCGTAAATAGAGTAATTCTTGAAAATCAACATGAAGCCTGTCAACCAGATCAGCACGCTGCACATGTGCAAAGGCAGCATGGTCTGGATCGTCCAGGTCCCAATCGCAATATTCCAAATATGCCAGGACGATTCAGCTGTCCAGAGCAAGATCGCCAGCGTCCAGCGCAGCTTCTGGCGGGTGGCTTCACTGGCACCTTTGAAACGCGTTAAAAGTAAAATAAACACCCCAATCACCAGCAGCGTAGCCAGATGCGCTGGGCCAAATAAAACAAATGCTGCGCCGGTATAATCTTTAATAAAATATTGGCTGAAATCCATTTCGCTCCTTAGACCCGGTACATTTGTCCGGCTTTTGATAAACCACAGGCAACCTGCCGAAAATTATTGGCTCAATTGTAATATAGTACCTGCCTGGTGTAAATTTTGAAATCCAATTGAGCCCGGTCTTCGACCTACTCATATTCCTTTAAAGCAGGTATATTATGATCATGGGAACAATCTACATCGTTATTGCGTCCATCTTATGGGGCGGCCTGCATTCCGTGTTGGCCTCGCATGGATTCAAACATCTTCTCCGCAATTTATTTGGCGCGCTGGCATTTTACAAGCTATATCGCCTTGCTTATAACTTGTTTGCCTGCGCAAGCTTTTTACCGGTCATTCTCATGCTGATCACTTTCCCCGACAGACCGCTTTATAGCATCCCCACACCCTGGCTGTATTTGACCACAATCGCCCAAGGACTGTCGATCTTCGCCTTGTTGTCCGGGGTAATGCAGACGGGTCTGTGGGAATTTGCCGGGCTGGCGCAATTAGCGCCGGGCTATGGAGATGCAAAACCTGCCAGATTGGTCGTTAGTGGACTATACGCTTATGTTCGCCATCCGTTATACAGCGCCGGGCTGGTTTTTATCTGGCTATCACCTGAAATGAGCCTTAACCGGCTGGTTGTATGGATTATCCTCTCGCTGTACATTGTCGCCGGCGCTTATTTTGAAGAGCGAAAATTGCTAAGCGATTTTGGCGCTGAATATGCTAGCTATAAAAACAAGACGCCCATGCTCATTCCTCATTGGCCTAAAAACGCCTGAAGATTTATGACATCCACAACCCCTATTCGCTTTGTCCGCCCACCCCGCGAACGCCGAAGGAACACCCGCCCAGCCGAGATTCAAATAGTAGCGGCGTTGCTGATCGGCTCGGCCCTTTTCCTGCTGGTTGTATTTCTGTTATTGCTGGGCTATCGCCTGGCATATAACGGAAAAATTTTCCCGGGTATTTCCATCGCCGGGGTAGATGTGTCGGGGTTGAACCGAACAGATGCGGCGTTCAAAATCCAGTCGGAGCTGACCTTTCCCGAGAGCGGTCGGATCGTCTTTCGCAATGGCCAGAATGTTTGGATTGAGACCCCCGCCAATCTCGGGATGCAGTTGGACCCTGTTGCTACGGCCAAGCTGGCCTATGATTTCGGGCGCGCTGGCGGTTTTTTCCAGAACATCAACGATCTGTTGAATGCCGGGCAGATGGGAGTGGTCATACCGCCAGTGATCGAGATTGATCAGCGAGTGTCCTTTGCATATCTGCAGAGCCTGGCAACGCAACTGGACAAACCTGTTACCGAAGCCAGCCTGGTAATTAATGGGATAGAGGTTGCCTCCCAGCCTGGGCGGGTGGGCTATAAATTGGACTATGAAGCCAGCCTGGTTTACCTGTACGCCCAGATGCAGTCCTTCCGCGATGGTGAAGTAAACCTTGTTATTCAGGAACAGGAACCGCAAGTGTTGGATGCCAGCGTGCAAGCCGAGGCGGCCCGGCGTTTGCTGGCAGTACCTTTTAGCATTTCCCTGCCCGACGCCCGCGCTGGTGATCCCGGACCCTGGCAAATTCAGCCTTCCGACCTGGCGCCAATGTTGCGTGTTGGCCGTGTGGGCAGCGGCCCTGGATCGGAGTACGTCGTCCAACTTGACACTGACATGCTTAAGGCGCTGCTGGAGTCCATCGCCAAGCAGGTTAATCGCCCAGAAGCGGATGCTCGCTTTACGTTTAATGAGCTGACTGGCCAACTGCAATCCGTACGACCTTCGTTTATCGGTCTACAAGTGAATCTTCGGGGTTCACTGGAAGAAATCCAAAGCGCAATCGGGGCCGGCAAACAATCTTCATTATTGAATGTGAATACGACCCTGCCCAAGGTGGCAGATACGGCTACCAGCCAGCAATTGGGTATCACCCAGCTAATCAGTTCACAGACGACGTATTTTTATGGATCCAGCGCTGCGCGCAAAAAAAATATTGAAACCGCTGCCGCAAATTTCAACGGCTTACTTGTTGCTCCCGGCACGACCTTCTCCATGGGACAATATATGGGGGATGTCAGCCTGGATGCCGGTTACGCCGAAGCCCTGATTATTTACAACGGGAAGACGATCAAGGGCGTGGGAGGCGGAGTTTGCCAGGTCAGCACCACATTATTTCGAACCGTGTTCTTTGCAGGTTTTCCAATCATTGAGCGTCACGCGCATGCCTACCGCGTCTTGTATTACGAGCAAGGCCCAGGCGGCCAGAACACCCCCAGCTTATCCGGATTCGACGCGACCGTTTACTTCCCGCTGGTCGATTTTAAATTTACGAACGATTCTCCCTATTGGTTATTGATGGAAACGGTTTTCGATTCTGCTGGGAATTCTTTGACCTGGAAGTTTTATTCCACATCGGATGGCCGCACAGTTCAGGCAGTTTTCTCGGGCCTGACCAACAAAATCCCGGCTTTGCCACCGACCCTCACGTTTAATCCTCTGGCCGAATCTGGCTCGGTCAGCCACGTCGATTACGCCGCCGAAGGCGCCGATGTAACCATCAGTCGCACTGTATCGCAATCCGGCGTTGTCCTGGATAGTCGCGAATTTTTTACCAAGTACCAGCCCTGGGCCGACGCCTGCGAATACGGCCCAAATGTCAAGGACCCTGAAAAAATTCTAAAAAAGAAGGGTTGGTGCCAGAAACCTTGATGCGTGGTACAATTTTTGGCCGTTATGCCCGTGGGTAGGCTGTCTACCAGCGCATACCCAAAACAATGTGTTGTGAGCTCCACAAGGAGAAATAAATGGTCTCTCAAGAACTGCTTGAAATCCTGCGTTGTCCGGCCTGTGTGCGTGAAAAGGACGGTCTGCTCAAGCTCATGCGCGAAACCTGGTTGGTCTGCCAGGACTGCGACCGAAAATATCCGATCGTAGATGACATTCCCGTAATGCTAATAGATGAAGGTGATAAGTGGGTCAAGACTGCGCCTGAAAGCCTGCCTGTTCCACCACCTGCTCGTTAGAATGACCGAGCTGGAATACCTGTGCGCCGAACTAACCAGCGGCGAGGATGCCCGCGCTGAAGCGGCGGCTATCCGTTTGCCTGAATTAGGTTCCGCGGCCATGAAAGCTGTGCGCTGCCTGCTCAAAGCGCAGGATGTTGATACGCGTTGGTGGGCCATTCGCACGCTGGTTGGTTTTGAAAATACAGGTGAGATAACTGCTGACCTGTTGGCAGCCCTGGATGACGAATCAGATGAAGTCCGCCAGGCAGCCGCAATGGCCTTCTGTCATCACCCAGACGCGCAAGCCCTGGCGGCGCTCATTCGAACGCTGTCTGATCCGGATCCGATGACCGCCATGCTGGCCGGCAATGCCCTGATCCTGCTCGGCCATCCAGCTACCCCAGCCCTATTAAATGTCTTGAATAACGGGACACCTCCCGCCCGCCTGGAAGCAGTTCGCGCGCTGGCAGAAATCAAAGACCCGCAGGCCATTCCCGGCCTGTTGAAAGCGCTTGAAACTGATTCCGCGCTAACGCAATATTGGGCCGGACTCGGCCTTGACCATCTGGGCCTTGGGATGCTCTATCTCAAGCCTGAATAGTGCCAGGATAGTTGCCACAAGGGACTAGCCTGGTAAGACACTCAAAAGCAAACTATGAAAACTGGATTAAAAATTTCCACTCGAAGTATTGTTGTAGCTGTCCTTGCGCTTGGTTTATTCGCCGGGACGTTCGTAGCAGCACGCTATATCACCGTTACCATGCGCGCTATCAGCGGTATCCCAGGCATTGCCTTCTCTGAAGCCACCGAAGGCCCTGCTGCTGCCATTGATTTACCCACTGCTGTCCCAGATGCTCCGGCCATTGAACTACCCCCTGCCTGGGACGGCGCCAGCCGTGTCACCATCCTGCTGATGGGTATCGATACCGAGCCCAAGCTTGACCCGCAAGGCAAAATTAGCCCGGACCGGGTTGGCCCGGCGCGCTCCGATACCATGATCCTTTTGACCATTGACCCACTGACCAAGACCGGTGGCATGATGTCAATTCCACGCGATCTGTGGGTCAATATTCCCGGTTTCAACTACGCCAAAATTAATACGGCGTTCTATAACGGCGAAGCCTACAAGGTCCCGGGCGGCGGGCCTGAACTTGCCATGCGCACGGTCGAGCAGGTAATTGGCGTACCCATCCAGTACTACGCCCAAATGGAATTTTGGGCCTTCACCCAGCTGATCGACGAAATGGGTAAAGTAAATGTCTTTATTGAAAAGAAAATTATCATCGACCCGGTTGGCCCAGGCGATGACAAGATTATGCTCTCAGCCGGCTATCACCTGTTGGGCGGCGTGGAAGCCTTAGCCTATGTGCGCCAGCGCTACGGCAACGGCGGCGACGTGGATCGCTCAAAACGCCAGCAGAATCTAATTTTGGCTGTCCGTGATCATGTCCTGAATCCGGCCAACTCTGCCACCCTCCTCGCAAATGCGCCGGAAATTTATAACAGTATCCAAACCGGCATCCGCACCAACCTGACCTTTAATGAAATCATGCGGCTGGCCATGCTGGCCAAAGATGTTGCGCCTGAGAACATAAAACGCGGCGTGATTGACTACAAAATGGTTCAACTGGATAATGTCATGGTTAACGGTGAGAACCAGAGCATCTTCAAGCCGATCCCCGACAAAATTCGCGAACTGCGCGACGAGATTTTTTCAACCAACGGGGCCATCAGCCCATTAGCCAATGGGGATTTGCTGGAGTTGGCAAAACAGGAAGGCGCTACGATTGCTATTTATAACGGCAGCAAGGAGCAGGGCCTGGCTCAACGCACGGCAGATTATCTTATATCCCTCGGGTTTAATGTGATCTCAGTGGATAGCGCCAGTTACCAACCAGGCGCTACACAGGTGATTGACCATCGCGGCAAATTGTATACTTTGAAATACTTCAAAGAATTATTTGGTCTCAACAGTGGCGCTCAAATCGCGAATAAGTTTGATACGTCTTTGGCGGCAGATATCGAGATTATCATTGCCGATGATTGGGCCACCAAAAACCCGATGCCATAAAAATTCGACATACTGGACAGGGATAACAAAATCCGAAGTCTTTTGGACTTCGGATTTTGTTGTCAGGGCTGTTTAAATTCCAGGCGGATCCCGCCAGGGTAGACGCTGCCTTGGGGATCCTTGCAGTTGGGAGCGATCAGGCCGGTGACCTGCGTGCTGCCCGCAGACAGGCTGAGCGCATACTCAATATTTTCGGTCATCGTAAAGTCGGCATAGCCGAAACCCAATTCGGGCTTGAAACCTGTAAAAAAGTGTTCTTCGCCGTTCAGCCAGGTAATGACCAGTTCAATTCCGGCGGCAGGCTTGCCAGCCGAATTGGTCAGGTTGACTTGCATCTGGCCGGGCTGCGCCAGTTCGCAAAATGTGGACTGCTTGATCAATGCAAAGGGCTTCCCCGCCGCGGGAGTGGCTGTCTGCGTGGGGCGCAGGGCCAGGGTGGCAATCGGTTTTGGCTGAAGCGAAGGAGTTTCTTCGATTGCAGAGGTGGGCGAAGCAGAAGGGGTCAGGCTGAGCTGCGTTGTAGCGCTTGGGCTGGGCGTTGCGCTGATCAGGTTTGTTGGCGTAGAGCTGTTTTCGACAGTCGGGCTGGCAGACTGGGCTGGCAGACTCTGCAGCGCCGTCGAAAGATCAGCCACAATCTGGACATCTGCCGCGCTCGAGTCGCTGGCCAACATGCGCTGCGCCTGCTCACCCAACGCATTAAGTGGGTCGAGGTCCGCCAGGGTGCCAAGCCGGGCTTGAGCGCGGAGCAAATCGTTATTGGCAGCGTAAGCCGATGCAATCATAAAACGATATTCATCTTTAAAATCAACGCGCAAACTGGCCGGTGTGGTATCGATAAATTGGATTGGGACAAGCACCCAGGCTACCAAGAAACCTATTCCCAGGCCAAGCCCTAAGCCGCTGAACAAATATAAAAAACCGCGTTTTTCATTCACGGCTGGCCCCCGCCCAACTGCCAATTCTGCAGACCCAGGCTCAAGTTTTGCAGCAGGCGGATGTCTTCCGGGTCAAATTTATTTTGCTGGGCGAAATTGAGCGCTTCGGAGGTGATCTCAACCGGTGATTGGCTGCCCAGATTGGCCAGATGCCGGGCAGCAGCATCGATGTTTTGATCGCGCTGAAAACTCTCGGCCACCATCAGGGTGAAATCGGCGCGGAAATCGACGCGCAACGTGACCGGGGTGGTATCCACATATTGAACAGGGCTGACCACCCAACCGTAATATAAGCCCAGGCCTATTCCAACCACGATCGAGAGCACAAAGAAAAACCAGCGTAAGCGAGACATACGCAAATTATACAGGCTTTTAGTTGCTTTAAAGTTGGATCCTTGCACTGCTTCGCAAAGCAAGAATATTTTTACCACTAAGATCACAAGGTGCACAAAGAAAAGCTTAAATAACTTTGGGTTTCTTCGTGTTGCTTTGTGGTTAAAGGGTTTTCTTTTCCGGCTTGTCCGGGTTAGGTTTTACTGAGCAATGCAGAAAAAACAGTCTCTTCTGACCCCCAGGATATTTAACGCAGATTCAACTGATTTGCGCTGATCATGATTAATTATCTGCGAAAACCTGCTCGATCAGCGTTTGTCCGCGTTCTATGTCGTGCGGAATCAATATCCGGACAGGATACCGGCGGCACCCAGGAACGTCTCCTTACCGTTGCTGCTTTTCAGCCCTGGCGGGGTTCGAAGAGTCCTGCCGCGCCGGGCCTGCCCGGACGCCGATAAGGATACTCGAACTACAGGGTTGTGTCAACATCTCTGCTGGACACATCTCTGCTGACGCAATAAATGTCATGAATTTGGGTACCATTTATCCCGATTACCTTTCAATTTTGCAAATCAGGGCTGGCCAGATCGGGATTGGAATATAATGTATGGGTTAAGTTTATGTTAGCACAGCGTTTTTTATGGAGCATTGACCCGACGACCGAATTTGGTCGCTGCCCGGTTCCCGGGCTAAGTCGTCGGCGAGCCAGAGCGAAACCGGCCTTATTTTGAGCTGGTTTTTTTTTGGAGACTGCATGTGAAACAAATTTTCTCGCTGCGCTTAAATAAAATTCTTGCACAATTCACGCGTCTGGCAATCGTTTTGCTGCTGCTGGGTTCAATTACGATGTTACCCGGAACACCTGCTAACGCGCAAACCACCTACACACAGCCAAATATCAACAAACTGTTTAAGAATATTTCCATCCCGGCAGGGGGGACCACTACCCTGACCGTAA
>CAZHWV010000059.1:0-25143 GCA_964536185.1 uncultured Anaerolinea sp.
ACGCCCATGCCGGTCCAGCCGTGGGTGGGGATGTGAACTACATCCCGGTCGCGATTGATGCGGGTTTGGGGATTTCTGGCAAAAATGGGCTGCTGATTACCCGCCACAGCGGACCGCGCGTGCGCCTGGCGGCGGTCTACACCGACATCGAAAACCTGCCCTTCGCGCAGGATAATCCGCATGGTTGGGTGCGCGATTACTGTGAAAGTTGCAATCTCTGCATCCAGAAATGTCCGGTTGATGCGATCTACCCGGTCACCAAAACCCTGTTAGATGGTGGCCCGGCCTTCATCGACCATACTAAATGCGCCATTCCATTCTCAAACGATAATGGGTGTACGCTCTGTATCAAGCATTGTCCGTTTAGTTCAGAAGTTCAAAAACTTGTGGAAGATTTTAACGCCAGGATGTTTACCCAAAAACAGCATCCTGTGTTGCGCCTCTTATTTGGAAAGACCAAACGCGGTTATGTGGCAAGATTTCGAGGCAGATTTCTAACCCTTGATCGCACAGACCGCGGATTTCCTTCAGAAATCTGCCGGCTGACATGGAATGGAACGATGGACGACTGGGGCTTTGCCATAAACCGGCATTCGCGCAATATCTATGTTCCCAATGAATGGATGTTTCCTGGCGACCAGCATGTAAATGGCACCATTGAGGGTGCTATGAAGGCAGGCATGGAAACTTATCCGATGTAAAGTTGATTTCCAGGTGCCCTCTTGTGATAGCGTCGTAGGCCCTCTTGACAATACTCCGCCCATACTGTACAGTATATCTGTACATATCGGAGGACGAAATGACAATTCAAACAACATACACCCAGGCTCGTGATGGGCTCGCGAAATTATTGGATTTGGTAAATCATGACCGCGAAGTTGTCGTTATTCAACGCCGTGGCGAAGAAGATGTAGCCATGATTGCCGCATCAGAGCTGAAAAGCCTGATGGAAACAGCCTACTTGCTGCGCTCTCCTGCCAACGCTGAACGACTGCTTTCCGCGTTGGGCCGCGCATTAAAGGGTGAAGGCTCAGAACAAAGCCTTGAAACTTTACGGCGAGAGGTAAACCTTGAGCCCTAAACAACGCCTGGTGGTATTCCAACCCGAATTCATCGAAGACCTGCGTTTCTGGGTGGAAACCGACCGCAAACTGGCGTTAAAATCCCTGGAGTTAATAGAGGCGATTTTGCACGACCCATTTATGGGAATTGGCAAACCGGAGCCGTTAAAATACCTGGCACCGGGCACATGGTCGCGAAGGTTAACCCAGGAGCACCGCATTGTTTATCTGGTCCGCGATGAGCGCATAGATTTTCTGCAAGCCAGGTACCATTACTAATGACTGCCGGCATCCCCTCAATCCAAACCGCACGCATGATGGCATATGCGATTTCCACCGCTACACATTTTTCAAGCAAAAGACCAGGTTATGACCTGGTCTTTTGCTTGAAAAAACAATCGGGCGGCAAATGTTTGCCTTAAGAGATGTGCCCCCAAGGGGCCACGTATCAATTATGTGTTGGGGCTTTGAGAGGGTATATACAGGCCATGGGCAGGCGAAATCATCTAGCCGGTGACAGCAACGGGTTGGCTGGACAACTATCAGGACGGTGGAGATAATCTACTGTCCGTTTGTGCTTTAATGCACTTGCGGGGTTATACTTTAAGCCAACTGTGAAATTTCGTTTCTGCTAACCAACTAAAAATATCTGGCAGCCAAAGCTCACGTGGGTAAGTCTGCTTCAGCAATCCTCAGCTTGCTGACGACGAATAAAGAACAGCCAAAATAGCACAGGAGTGATGATGATCCAAAAAATATTAAACATAAGCCTTCTACTTCTTGCCAGCCTGGTTGTTTCTGCCTGCGGAGCCTCCATGCAGCCTACGGCAACCGCGACGCCCATCTCCCTCCCAACCGATTTCACCGATACCAAAGGCATCCCCATGCGCCTGATCCCGGCGGGGGTCTTCAGCATGGGTAGCGCAGACGGCGATGATTATGAAAAGCCCGTCCACGAAGTGACCCTGGCGGAATACTACATGGATGTGTATGAAGTGACCAACGCGCGTTATCAGGCTTGTGTGCAAGCGAGTGGTTGCACAGCGCCGGCCCTTAGCGCCTCCAGTACTCGTTCCGAGTATTACACGGACGCAAAATTTGAAAACTATCCGGTCATTAACGTAGATTGGAACCAGGCCAACGCCTACTGTGCCTGGCGCGGAACAGATTTGCCCAGCGAAGCCCAGTGGGAAAAAGCTGCGCGCGGCACCGACCAAAGAAACTACCCCTGGGGTAAAGACGCGAACCAGGCTTTTGCCAATACCGACAATATGGTGGACGATATAACCGAAGTTGGCAGCTACACGAGCGGAGTCAGCCCGTATGATTTGCACGATATGGCCGGGAATGTCTGGGAGTGGACAGCGGACTGGTTTGATCCATGCTGTTATGTGGATTCTCTGGGAGACAATCCTTCCGGTCCAGCAACCGGGAAGTATCGGGTCTTGCGCGGCGGCTCCTGGTTCGATGCTCAGAGTTTCTCGCGCACCTGGCTGCGCAATTGGGCCGAGCCGGAAAAGTACAGCACCAATTACGGTTTCCGCTGCGCCGGCACATCCGCGAGTTTCCTGGCACAAGCCGTGATGGCGGCGCTGGTTTCGCCAACACCGCCACCTGCCACCCCCACGCCCTTGCCTACGGAAATCGCGGGGGCGCAGGGGGTGCCCATGCGGCTGGTTCCAGCGGGGCCGTTCACGATGGGCAGCGAAAACGGCAGTGGTGACGAAGCGCCTGCCCATAAAGTGCTTCTGCCGGCTTTCTATATTGATCAGTACGAGGTGACCAACGCGCGCTACCAGGCCTGTGTGGATGCGGGCGTTTGCAGTCCACCATCCGAGAGCGGCTCAGCAACCCGTTCCCGCTATTATGATCAGGTGGAATACCTCGATTTCCCGGTTATTTACGTGGACTGGAACATGGCGAAGACCTACTGTGCCTGGCGCGGAGCGCGTTTGCCCACCGAAGCCGAATGGGAAAAAGCCGCGCGCGGCAGCAAGGATGAGCGTGGTTTTCCCTGGGGGGATGAACGTCAAACCACCCTTCCAGCCAATTACAATCCTGATTACAGCATTACCAATGACACAACCCAGGTTGGCAGTTACCCCGATGGAGTCAGCCCGTATGGTCTGTATGATATGGTCGGCAATGTCTGGGAATGGACGGCGGATTATTACGATGTGTATCCTGAGGGCAAGCCCGGTTTCTCTGCGATGTTTGGACAAAGCTATCCCGTTTTACGAGGCGGCTCATGGAATGACTTAACCAGTTACCTTTTGGTCTTCAACCGCGGCAAGGATATTGCGGATCGAAGAAGCAACACCATTGGCTTCCGCTGCGCCCAACCGCTGGATGAACCTGTCCCAACCGAACAACCCAACCCTGTCGCCGCCAGCACGCCAACTCCCACAGCCCCCCCGCCCGCGAATGAGGCTGTCGCGGGTTCCCTGCCGGTTGAACTGATCGATACCCAGGGAGTGCCCATGCGGCTTGTCCCGGCTGGCACATTCAACATGGGGACTTCCGTTGGACATGCCTACGAAAGGCCCATGCACACTGTCAGCCTGCCGGATTACTACATGGATGTGTACGAGGTGACCAATGCGCGCTATGACGCTTGCGTGGCTGCGGGTGTTTGCCTCGCGCCTACCGATGTTGGCCGCAGCTCGGCAACCCGTATCAGTTATTATGGCAATCCACAATACGATAATTACCCGGTTATATTTGTCAACTGGGATAAAGCAAAGATCTACTGTGAGTGGCGCGGCGCGCGCCTGCCCGACGAGGCAGAGTGGGAAAAGGCCGCTCGCGGCACGGATAACCGCTCCTATACCTGGGGCAATAAGTTTTATCAGGACACTGACATTTTCAAGCCTGCCATTCCCGACACAAGCCAGGTTGGCAGTTTCCCGGAGGGAGTCAGTCCGTACGGTCTTTATGACATGCCGGGCAATGTCTGGGAGTGGACCGCGGATTTTTTTGCTGTTTATCCTGGCGGTAACCCGCGATCAGGCGATTTTGAACTCTTCAGGCGCGTTGCACGCGGAGGCGGCTGGAGCACCAGCGTTTATGACATGACTGTATACAATCGATTACCGCTGGACCCACACTATTGGAGCAACCGGGTTGGGTTTCGCTGCGCCCGTTCCACCCCCGTCAAGTAAATGGAGAATAAGATGCAGTCTTTCAAATTTACCCTGGTTTTAGTTGTGTTACTTTTCCTGGCCGCCTGTGCGCCCAGCCCCACCAGTCCAACGCCGGAGGTGGATGTGAGCGCGCTTTCCACTCAGGCAGTTGCAACGTACTACGCTGAGCTGACTCAGGCTCCGCCAACCGCAACCGCTCAGCCGCCCCTGCTGCTTCGTGCGTTGGGGGGATCCAACCTTACCGAACTGGCCTGGTCGCCAGATGGTCAAAACATCACCGCCGCGGCTTGCCAGGAGACCTGTCAGATTAATCTCTATACGCTCGATCTAACCCCGGTCTGGAGCATCGAGGTCGCGGGGCTGGTCAGTTATCTGGAGTACAGCCCGGACGGCAAACTGATTGCGGCGCTGGTCAAAAACGGGGTTCAAAGCCGCGATGAGCAAGGCAAAATTCTGAAGGCGGCCCAAACCGAAATCTGGCTCTTCAATGCGCAGGATGGTGCTTTCCTGCGTAAGTGGGACGCTGAACAGGCAGTGACGCTAAACTTTAACCCTCTTGGAACGCATATTGCCACAGCCGGTGGTCCGGTGATTATCTGGGAGGTTGCTACAGGCAAAGACATTTGGAGGCTCAGGCCCATACCGGCGCCTAAGGCAGAACAACCTGGTCATGTAAAACTTGCGAAATTAAGCGCAAACCCCTGGTATGGCATGGGCGGCCGATCGTGGATATGCTGGATTGATAGTTATGATACCGTCAGCTTTAGTCTGACAGAACCAGTACTAATCTACGGTGGGAAGGGGTTGGGTTATCCCCGCCTCGACGCCTTAGATCTGATTCCCTGTTATGAAGTCACGGGTTTTGACTTGGATAAGAATTATTACTCAAGCAGCTCACGCGGATTCTCTTACGCATTCGCCGTCTTTGGTTCTGAGCAATTCCCCCAGCCGCAAAAAATCGCCTGGCAGGTCATTGCTAGTTCATCCGTCTCTGGCCTGGCGGTAATGAACAGCGGTTTTTATTTACCCGTAGATGCTTTCTCACTGCCACCCTTGAGAACAACGGAGAACAATCCGCCGCAATTACTCGCTGCCCAGGGCTGGGAATTGGATTTCGCGGCTGTGACCGTGGCTGGCGCGGCCATCAGCCCCAGCGCGGAACGAGCCGCGGTTTGGGGAAAGACGCCAGATAATCCTCCAGCCTACTTCCTGAATCTTTTCGATGTGCGCACGGCGCAGCAGATTGCACAAGTCCGATTGGAAAGTGACCCGGCCCTGGGAACTTTTTCGGCGGCTTTCAGCCCGGATGGTCGCCTGCTGGCCTCCATTGACCGGGGTGGCACGCTCTCTTTCTGGCGAGTTAAAAGAACCATCCCTTAATGCGGAGATTTTCTGTGAAAAAACTCTTCCCGTTTGTCTGCCTGATTTTTCTCTGCTTTGGCTGCGCGCCGGCGCCGGCCAGCGCCACCCCAACCGCACCCTCGTGCTGTGTTGTCAAATCGTCTGGCACTGTTTTTGCGGAATGGACCGCCGCCGCGGCTGCCTCACCCACCCCAAGCCCCCTGCCTCCGGCCTCGCCAACCCCCAGTCCACTGCTTCCAGCTGAATGTCTGCAACTGGATGAACGCCTGGCTCCAGGCTTCAGAATGGGGCAAAACCCCGCTCCCTGGACAAAAAGTGTATCCTGCTACCAATTTATTTTGTCTCAAGCTAATCAATATTTGGCTTATGTCCAGGCCACCTACAACGACAGCCCTGAAGTGGAGGCGCGTTGCAGCAAAACCCAAGATATCACCCCAGAGCAGTGCAGAGCCGATATTGGTTTGGTTGAAACGGTCAAAGTGTTGGATATTCGAACAGGAGAAATTCGTTCTCTGCAGACTGTCTCCCCTCGCCTGGCACGTTTAGTGTTCCTCAAACTGGAGTGGCTTGCCACGGGTGAACTTCACTACAAACTTGGCAATACTGAAGGCCCTAGTTTTAACCTGGTTTATGACCCGGCAACTGAGTTGGTTTCAGCGATTACTCCAACCCCATTCCCCACCCCGGGTTCCCCCTTGCCTGTTCAGGCCAAAGAACAGGTTTACAGGGCTGACATCGCCTGGTCGCCCGATGGAAAAACCCTGGCGATAGCGAGTTGCTATGCAGGCTGCCGGCTGGAACTGCTCAACCCGGCTGACTTATCTCTGATGTGGAGTGTGGAACTTAGCGACAGCAGTACTAACCTACGCTTTAGCCCGAATGGAGAACGCATTGCAATCGGAGAAGCCGAAATCTTGCTATTGCATGCGCAAGATGGCACTGTCGCCTGGCAAACCGAACTAACCGATGGAAGCGCCACCAGAGTCGAATTTAGTCCAAACGGGGAAAATATTACTGTGTTGGTTGAGTCATTTACATCTGCGCCGAACGAAATCCGGTTTCTGGATCTGCGCGATGGAAAAATCTTAAGCCAATGGAAAGTGGGAAGCGCCGAGAGTTTTTCCTATAATCCTTCGGGCGAGCAGATTGTCACCAGCGGCGAAAAACTAAATATCTGGAATGTTTCCAGCGGGGGGCGCAGATGGGAAATTGATCCGGGGGCAATTACCTCAAATAGCGCCAGTCCCTGTGAAGTCGAAACTTTTGACCAGGCTATATTTAGTCAAAACCAATCCTTTTTGCTGGCAAGGGCGCTGGGAAAAAATCCAGACATGGAAGCTGACTGCAGCTATATGTTATCTGTCAATCTAAAAACAGGACAATTTATATCTTTGCAAAATGAACCCAACCCTGATGGGCCGGGGGATGTGCTTTATTTCCACGACGATACTTCCGAGTTAATATTTTTCGAGCCATTTCCTGGTTTACGGCGCTGGAACATTAACACTTCCGAAGTTATCCTAGTTAAAGGTACTGAGAGTACTGATGATACTGATAGTCATTTAGGGACGGTGTTTATCGAGTCGGCCGTCCAACCCAATCAAGCCCGCTTGGCTATCTCCACTGAAATATGGGGGGGAGCAGTCTTTCCGGTTTTATATCTTTACGATATCTCAAGCGAACAATGGTTTGACTTATTTCCATCCGAGTATGTTAACGGGGAAGCTTACGTGACATCACTCGCGTTCAGCCCGGATGGACGCTGGCTGGCCGCTGTCAATGTAAATGGCAAACTCTGGGTCTGGGATATTTCCAGCCTGAGCTCTGTCAACACTACGGTTCAACCAAACGCTACACCCACGCCATCCTCCACTTCCGCTTTTTCATGCCCACTCGCGCCAAACCCTCGGGTGAAGGTTGGCGACCTGGCGCGAATTACCTTTACAACTGGACAAAAAACCAGATTGCGCTCTGTCCCTGAAGCGGGCGAGAATGTGGTTGCAATGTTGGCCGAAGGAACGGAATTTAAAATTATTGACGGACCGGTATGCTATCTGCGCCCAGGCACAAATCAGGCTTATGTGTACTGGAAAATTTTTGTCACCTTAAATTCAAAAGAAGGCTGGCTGGCAGAAGGCGATTCTGACTCTTACTTTATTGAACCTTGGCCGTAATTTACAGAGAAGCCCCGCACCTGCAACGGCCTTCAGTGACTTTTTTCTAAACAGTAAAAGATTTTCAAACAAAACCAGCCACTCCCACGACCAGGTGGCTTCGGTTTTGCAAATTTTCATGCCTGACCTGTCATAAAATTTAACGCATCCTGCTCGCGTGCCACGTAGGGTAACGCAGAGAGGACAAGGGCGTAAGCGCGGGCCGGTCAGGGGAGATCCGCCGAAAGTATCTCTCCATCCGGAACATAATCGATCGTATAGCTGCCATCGTCAGCCGCAACGCAGTTCTCCCCACCGTCACAGGGAATCTTGTTCTCCACAAATTCTTGATAGGTCACCCTGTTCTGGTCGAGATCCAGGTTCACATTGCCGACCGGGCCCAGCACCCTCTCGGCGCGGGTGGCGCTGTTCAACACCAGTACCAGGCTCGGGCCGCCTGGGCTGCATCCATAGCATGGGGCGACTTGCACCACGAGATACCCGCCCTGCACCTGAGAAATTTTGGCGCTGCCGTAATACCCAGGATAAAAGTTGTTCATCTTGCTAATACTGTTCGCCCACAGCCGGGTATAACCGGGCGCATCGGGTCTGAGCTGGTAGATCGCCGCAACCATTACCTTGACGCCATTCACTTCTGGGGCGAGGACGACCGAAAAATAGAAGTTCTTTCGCTCCGGGTCGAACGAAAAGCTGGGTAAATAGCTAATTGTGTCCTGCTGGATGAAGAATGCCTGGGGATCCTTGAGATCCGTGAATTTGACGGACGAATTGATCTGTCCGTCGGCTGTGGTCAGTGTGCCGCGGTTCGGATCATCCTGATAAGGGAGGTAAACAGCATCCTGCCCGTCTGCCGCGGTGCCAAGATAAAGAGTATTGGTCACCGGCATGCCTTCCGTCGAGGTATCGATGATCACCATCAGCTTGACGCCGAAATCCTGTCCCTGGTCATCCTTCAGCGTCCATATTCCGGTCAGATTGCCTGTTTTGGCCGGCACCGTCATATTTACAGAAAGATCCACCGACTGCCCGACTTGCACCACGTTGGGCATAGCGATGGAACTGCCTCCCAGCGCCTCTCCAGACAAAAATACCAGATTGAAGGCGGTCGTCCAGGGGCAGGTGCCTGAATTCTGCACCCGCCAGGTCTTGGTGAATTGCTGGTTTTGCGTCATCTTCGTTCCATCGGGGATGGTCACATCCGAGACAAAGGTGGATTGGGCGCAATTTGCCACCGTGGGTGTCGCCAGGGTTGGCGGCGTCCATGGTGGGGTGGCGGAGGGTGTAGGGCTTGGGGCGGGGGAAAGCGTCAGATTGGCGTAGACGGTCGCCACCGCCGCAGTGGAGAGGGTTGCCACATCCGGCGTGGCCGTTTGCGGCGCGGAGGCACAGCCGGTCAGCAGCCAGGAAATGAGCAAGCAGCCGATCAAGCGGCTTACTTTTTGATTGGCCTTGAAAAATAAGCTCCACATACTGATCACAGTGCCCTTTCCTCTAGCAAAACAGCTGGAATGTGATTTTTAGACCGCCAACCAGCCGAAACAGGTTATTGACAGGAAACCTGGTCGGTTCTACGGCACAACCACTTGCGGTGACCAGAAAAAAGCCTCCGGGTTCAACATATCGTAAGCCTCCAGATCAACCAAGCGGCGCAGACCTCTGCCATCGACATTCATTATGTACAGCCCGGCATTTCCGTCGCCATCCGGCTCTGCCATGAAAGCGATCTTTAACCCATCCGGCGACCAGGCCGGTTGATAACCACCCATTACACCGGCTGTCAGGTTCTGCAAGTGCACCCCAATGGGATTGATGGTGCAGATTTCATTGGAGCCTTCGCAGTAGAAGACGATCCGGCTGCCATCCGGCGACCAGTCCGGAGCCTGCGGATAAGCCATCATATCGACATTGCTGAGAAAATCCCAGGGAGGCCCTTCGCCGTCATACGAATCAATAAACAGTCCGTTTGGTGTGGCAACCTGATGCCAGAGAGAATAGCCATCACTATCCTGGGATAATATTGTCAACAGATGCATGCCATCGGCCGAAGTCCGATATAACTGGCCATTTGCATCCGGCAGCCCTGTGCCAATCACCAAACGCTGGCTGCCATCTGGGTTAACCACCACCAGGCTCAGCCCCTCGTTCATAAAGCTATCTACGGTTGCATGACCGGCAAAGACAATCTGCTTGCCAGTGGCGGCCCAGATTGGGCACTGCGCAGGCTGGCTATCAATTGAAACCCAACTGATCTTTTTCGCAGTTCCGTCCAACCCGGCCACAAATAGATCAGCCCCCTCAGCTCCGCCGCCTTTGTGACTGGAAACCAGCACCACACCCCCGGGGTTCTGCCCAAAGCTATCCTTCGTCATGGCAGAGAAGGTGAATTGACGACTGTCTGGCGACCAGGAATTTGGTGCCAGACAAATTGAAGCTAAAGAATCCTTCAAGTTCGGGATGCGCACCGTCTTCCAGGCCTTGGTCTGCAGATTGAACAAACCCAGCGCCGGGAAACCAGCCTTGCCACTCCCCAGATAAGCCTCATCGTCCGTCCCTGGAAGATAAACCAGTGCCAGCGAATGGCCGTCCGGAGAAAGAGCCATTTTTTCGTAGGCCAGTTCCGGCAAACCTGCCACTTCGTGATAGACCTTCAGCGGATCTGGTTCGGCAGGCTCAGCCTGGTACAGGTATTGCTGGTTGACGCCATGTTCTTGGTCATTATGATAGCCAATGAAATACAAGCTCTTGCCATCCGGAGACCAAGTAGGCTGGCGGATCTCCAAAGACAGTTCCTGCTGCAGCGGGAAGAGCGTGCGCAGCCCGCGGCCATCGTCATTGACGATTTTCAGGAATTGAACATCACCACCCAACTTGCTAAGAAAGGCGATCTGGTAGACATTCGTGGATATGGCGGCGGGGGGAATGGTGGCGGTTGGCGTGGGCGCCGCCGGTGTGCGCGTTGGAGCAGGAGTGGTCGTTTGCCTGAGCGCTCTGAAACCCTGGATGAGGGTATCGCCAAACTGGCCGCTGGCACAGCGCAAGCCTCGATCCAGCTTGCCGACATCATCTGAATATTGCAGGCTGTTGGCGGTAAGCGCATGCGATATATACTGCGGCGTGGTGCTCCACGATCCGCCGCGCGTTTCGCTTGGATATGTGGTTAGTGTAGTATCGCCCAGATACGCCTGGCGCGCGACCCCCACATCCAGCACCCATTCATGCACATTCCCAACCATATCCATCGCGCCGTAGGGGCTGGCCCCTGCCGGAAAGCTGCCCACCGGGGACACATCCATAAAGCCATCATCCACGGTTTTATCGAGTCGATCACCCTGGTTGCAATTGAGATCACAGGTGTTAGCCCGTGTGCCATCCACAGGCTGGTCGCCCCATGGGTACGCCCGCCCATCCGGGCCACGCGCGGCTTTTTCCCATTCGATCTCGGTTGTCAAATGCGCCCCGCGCCAGGCGCAATACGCAGTTGCCCGGCTCGAATCAACAGATAGAAATGGGTAATCCTCAAATGCCGGATCGAGATAATAACTGGTGTGTGCGTACGAACCGGAATAAAGTGGGGCCTCGCACGCCCCGGCGTGCACACATGCCACGTAGCGCTGGTTGGTCACTTCGTAGGTATCAATATAGTAATCCCCCACTGTCACTTCCACATATGGCTGGCCCCCGGCGCTTTCATCACGCCCCATCAGGAACGGCCCGGCGGGCACCAGCACCATCGGGACGCCAAATTCATCGGTGATCGCAGATGGCAATGGTGTCGGCGGAGGCGTGGGAGTTGAAACTGGAAACTCCGTCAGGTTAGCGTAGACGGTGGCCACCGCCGCAGTGGAGAGACCCGCTACATCGGGCGTGGCCGTTTGCTGCGCGGATGTGGCGCAGCTGGTCAGCAGCCAGGAAATGAGTAAGAAATTCATCAAATAGTCTGTTTTGGCAGCGTTTTTGGAAAGGGGCTTGAAGATAGACATGAGTTTTGCTCCAAAAAGATACCCGGCTGAGACTTGCATTTGGATCAGGTTATTTATTACAGCTAATTGTGATTTCTTTGCTGCGCGCCGAGCCATCGTAATTGTAGGCCAGAACATAATAGGTGGCTAACTCTCCGTAGCTCAGGTAGAAAGTATCGGTATAGATGTTGGTAGTTTCGGCTGGGCTGGCAATCAGCGTATTGTTGCGGTAAATCCCGTAGCCAACAATGAAAGGTGATGGGTCAGCCCACTTGAGAACGACACTGACTGTGGCACCCGCCTGACTATTCGTAAAGGGGTAAACGCATGAGAAATCCCATCCAGTCAACGTTGGAGCTTCCGGAACAGGTTGTGGAGTAGGCAACGGCGGAGCCGTCATTTGGGGGAGTCGGTCAATACTGCCAGATGGCGTTGCAAATTCGGCCACCACCCAACAGGGCTCGTTTCTGCCAGGGCCTTTGACCACCCAATAACCCTCATCCACTGGCTGCCCAACCGGTTCAACGGTTTCACCTGCCTTGATCTTCTCAATTATTCCAAACCGGACTCCCGGGCCACTCCGGCAGTTGGTTTCTACATCGAAATATATGAAAGGTTTAACGTAGGTTGGCGTTGGGGTCAGGACAGTTGGGGTAATGGTTGGCACAGCGGCGGTCTTGGCTGCCGCGACCACGGTGCCAACCGCCTGGGTTTTGATCACGCTAATATCCGGGGTGGAGGTGCCAACCGCTGGTTCAGTAGCAGGCAGATTGCAGGCGCCAAGCAAAAGTGTCAACCAGATGACGTGTAATATTTTTTGAACCATATTTCCTCCAGACGACTGTATTGCAATAATTTATGTTACACCATCTTTTTTGTACTTTATTATACAAGCGGTTTGCAGATAATAAAAAACCCACCAAAGAGGTGGTTTTTTTATGTCAGATCCTATGCTGGGTTTCTTAAGGCCACAAGGTTTCGATGGAGAGCTTACTGTAGATCATCATTAAGCTGTAGACTCTTTCTCAGCCTCGTGCAAATCCCCCAAATGCTTTTTTCTTTCAACCCATACTCTTTCGCCAGTGAGGGTATCCGTTTTTATTCGGTCTGCAGTCGGTTATTCCCCACCTCGCTGGCTTAAATAAAAAAACATATGGAAATTATGCTCCATATGTTTTGTGCCCACAAGGGGCCACGTATCAATTATGTGTTGAGTTTTTGAGAGGGTATGCAAAGCTACTCCATCCCAGCCACCAGCCAGGGCAACCTGTGCGAATCAAAATATTACGATGAGCAAATACTCTCCAGCGCCAGCGGCTTAGCCATCCCAGAGATGATAATACTGGGATGTTCCCCATCATAGTCACAAATTGCGCTTTCTCGCTCAGGATAAAAGCGCAATTTATGACCGTGGGCGTTATATCTGAATGGACAGGCAGAACCAAAACTCAAACTTGTTAGTTAAAGACAGCCTCGGTTTTTCCATCAGGGCTGTCGTGCTTTTACGCTGAACTGGTTAGGCCATTTTATTTTTCCATGCTCGGCTTCCAGACCTTCCAGACATTGCCAACAAGATCAGGGCCTGGTTTAAGGGTCAGTTCGCCAGGCATCCAACCAGCCGGGGTGGCTTCTTTGCCTCCCGAAGCGCGAACCAATTGGAAAGCCTGGATTTGGCGCACAGTTTCCGCGAAACGGCGTCCAACTGGCGGGGTCAGCACTTCCATACCCTGGATGACACCATCGGGATCAATAATAAAGCGTCCACGCAGTTCGATGCCCTGGTTTTCATCCCAAACACCATAAGCGCGGCCAACATTGCCCGCCTGGTCCGAAGCCATGTGGAAAGGCACTCCACCCTCCACCATTTTGACCAATTCGTTGTCATTCCACATTTTGTGAACAAAGTGACTATCTACACTGACCGAGATAACTTCCACGCCCAGTTTCTGCAAGTCTGCGCCAAGAAACCACCCAAACCGGTACTAAGACTGGCGATCAAACTCAAAAGTAGGATAGATAAGATAGGCGACATAAGCAATAGCCTGGGTCCGGGAAATGTCGGTGCCCCTGCGGCCCAGCAGGGGCACCTTGAGCCCAGAAAGGAGAATGTAGAGTTTCTGGGTTATTCTCGGATAATTTGCGAAGCCGATGCATTTGCTCTGAAAGCGTTTTATGCACCAGATCGCAGATTTCTGCTATCTTTGGATCGGCTAACGTGTAAAGGATTTCGTTGCCGTGGCGTTCGTGGTTTACTACGGCCAATTCCTCGCAGCACAGCTAAGTGGCGCGAGGAATTGGCCGTAGCCAGTTTCCTGCATAATTTCTGTTACCGTTTTAGGCTGGTTACGCAAGGTATGGATTAATCGCAGGCGGATTGGATGACCCATAGATTTGCATAAATCCGCCTGAAACTCAAAGATGGACTTATCCACTCCCGGCCTGTTTAGTGTAGCCGTTCAGGATGATCGACGAGAGTTCCGGCAACACAGGCAATTACTGCTTCTTTAACATCCGGGATATCAGTAATAAAAGGTTGAATGTTGCGTGATTTCAAGCTGTTATGTGCGCCCATGCCCATACCGCACGCAATCAATACCTGGCAATCCTGAATAACTTCCATCATATTTCCGTGACGCTCTTCGGAGTGAGGCTCGGTGCCATGCGGCTCGTGGTTATGTTCAGGATGTGAATTGTGTTCCCCAACGAATTGATTGTGTCCGGGCTTGGTGCGGGATTCTTGAGCTGTGATTTCGCCGTTCTCAATGGTAAAAACCCGGTAATATTGTGCCCGTCCAAAGTGGGCGCTGATGGTTTGTTGGTCGTCGGTAACGACTGCGATTTTCATGCGGTGTTCTCCTCGGTGTGATGTGATAGTTTAGTAAAGTGATCTTTAGCGTGTAACTCGCCGCTTTTCCAGCCAGCGCATCCCAAAGAATAGGATAATCAGCAGCAAAAACCCGGTATTGAATAATCCAATCGGCGGCTGGGGAACTGGAACATTGGACAGATCGGCCGGCAAATCCAGATCCGGC
Organism: uncultured Anaerolinea sp.; assembly: GCA_964536185.1. Lineage (GTDB taxonomy): Bacteria > Chloroflexota > Anaerolineae > Anaerolineales > Villigracilaceae > UBA5195. Next base: position 14,732 of record CAZHWV010000059.1, read on the forward strand.
GGTGGAGGCTGATCCAATGGCACCGGAATCGGTGTGGGTGTTTCCCGGCTCGCAGGCGTGATCTTCAATTCTGCAGCAAAGCGCGCGGCGCGTGCTTCGTAATCATCTGGATGGCAGGCATGACAGTTGGTATAAATATCCGCCAAGGGGTTGGGGATCAGCCCTGCGTGAGCGCGCTCTTGCTCGGCAGCGCTGCAATTGCCGCCATGACAGTTGGTACAGCAGTTTTTGCGAGCATGGATGCCGTGCCATTCACCTTGATCGTAAACTGGAGCCTGGATTTCATGACAGGTAACACAGGATGGATCTTCCGGGTTGACTCCGCACTGCGCAGCCACCGGTGAGGGCCAGAGACTGAAGAACGCGGCACCCGCAATCAGAACCATCCCTACAAACACGGACAATTTGTGTAACATCAGCCACCTCCATCACCAACGAACTGTCGAAGAAGTAGTGTCGCGGCTATAACTGGAAGTTTGTTTTGTGGCGAATTTTATAGACAAAGTAAGACGTCAACACAAGCCCGGCCAGCAAGATGAGGCTGGCGATCTCTAGGATCAGTACCCAAGGATTTTTGTTTTCCTGGGCGGTGACCGGAATGCTTCCCGTTCCGGCAGCGATGGCGGGCTGATATGGAAGAGAAACTTAGACGAAGCCGATTCCGGCCACCTGGCTGAAGAACGCAACCCGTTCATTGGCTTGTTTCGGGTGACACTCCTGACACTTGCTAATGTTTTCATTGACCACCGGGTACGCGGCCCGTTTGGCATGCGCGGCTTCCTGTGTGACGGCTTGCGGGTTACCGCCATGACAGCCAACACAGGTCATCGGCGTATCTTCGTTCAAACAGAACCATTTACCGGTATCATGCAGCCAATACAGATTTTCATGGCAGTTGACACATTTTGGCTCCGCCTGGGGGATTGAAATTTGGGCATGGGCGGGCACTGTCCAGATCGCCAGCAGGCTGAAGGCTCCTGCCAGCGCAGCGATGAAAAACCGCCGGAACCGGCCCTTTGCAAACATCTGAGACCTCCTTTCAAGGTCTTCGGGAAAACTATTTCACAAAATGACGCTCCGCTGGACTGTCGCGATCATCCATTGGACAAAGCACCAACAGCGCTCTAGCGGGGGTCGCGGCCAGGTTTTTCCAGTGATGTGGCAGGTAAGCTTCAAATAACAGGCTGTCGCCCGGTTCAAGAAAAAATGTCTCGGTATCCACGGTGTAGGCAATCTGGCCCTCGACACAGTAGACAAATTCGCGTCCGGTATGAACGATTAGGGTCTTGCCGCTATCGGCATGCGGATTAAGGGTGACCATTAAGGGCTCAGCGCCAAAACGAGACATCCCGGCGCCCAAGTCTTCCATGATTCCGTGCGAGAAAGCAGCACGTGGGCGAGCGCCATTCTTTTGAAAGACAGCCTTTTTTTCGCCCTGATTCGTTTCAAAAAAGGAGGTAATCGGCACTTGCAAACTCTGCGCCAATTGCTGGAGGGTGCCCACGCTGGGCGAAGTGCGCCCGTTTTCGATCAAACTCAAGGTGTTGACGTTCAGCCCACTCTTCTCAGCCAGCGCGCGGATGGATAATCCCAATTCAGAGCGGATTTCCCGCAGCCGATCGCCAACGCTAATCTCCCCGCTGCTCGTCTCGCCGTTTAATGGGGAACTCTCCGTTGAACCGTTTCCTAGTTTGCGCTGCGTGCTGGTCGAGATGAGATCTGCCATACAAGTCTCTCCTAGGAGAAGTATTTTTCAACTAATATTATAGTTGTTTTCTGGCTAAATTACAACATTTTGTACTATTATATTATGCAATAAGCGAATCGCACACCCGGAACATTTTTTAGAAAATCTGTGTATCCTTCTCTGATGTCTCAAAGCAGTGCGCAGAAAAGTTTTTTATAACCTTCACTCACTCTTGTTCGAAAGTTTATTTTCTCTTTACATTGCCGCGCTAAGATCAATCCAAGGTTGCGAACCAGCAACTCCAAATTCAAAAACAATCTATCATGATCGCCCGGGTTGAAATCCGGAAAGGAGAAAAACATGTTCAAAAATATTCTGAGTGGGATTTTCGCGGCCGTTTTGGTGGTGGCCATAGGAACCGCTGCTTATACGGTCAGCGGTGTTAACGCAGCCAATGCGCAACCGACTCCGTCGGCTGGTAACGGCCAAGCGATAGGCGGTAATGGACAGACTGGAACCGGTCTTAATGGACTGACCATCCCAACCTCTGACTTGAGTTCTGAAGAGGCCGCCGCGCTGCTTTTCATGCGCGAAGAAGAAAAGCTGGCCCGCGATGTTTACAACACTTTGTACGCCACCTGGAATCTCCCCACTTTCCAAAAGATTGCGGCCAGCGAACAGATGCATATGGATCAGCTTGGTCTGCTGCTGACTCGCTACAACCTGATCGACCCGGCGCTGGCCCCCGGTGTCTTCACAGATCCCAAACTGCAAAGCCTGTATACCACGCTGGTCGCTCAGGGTAACCAATCGCTGGCTGCGGCGCTGAAGGTGGGTGGCGCGATCGAGGAAATCGATATTCTGGACCTGCAAACTCGTCTGGCGCAGACCGACAACGCTGACATCCAACAAGTCTACAACAATCTACTGAACGGCTCCTACAATCACCTGAATGCCTTGTCCCGCACGCTGACCAACCAGACTGGCGAAACTTACGTGCCGCAGTCTCTCGCCCCTGAGCAGTACCAGACAATTCTCAGCGGCAGCGTTGGCAATGGTGGTGGACGCCCAACCTGGGCAGACAGCGGTAATCGACAGGGCGGTGGCAATCGCTAAAAAAATAAATCAAAAGAGAGCTGCTCCGGTTTCGGAGCAGCTCTCTTTTGATCCTGACGGCGAGCAGGTTGAGCCAATTCTCTAAACGGCAGGCTGCTCGGTTTTGACGTTCAGGGTTGCCCGATCTTCTTTAATAAACTGCCAGAATTCCATTTGGGCGCGCGTAAAGGGTTGTTTCCGATTGCGAACCAGATAAATATTCCGCGAGAGTTCCATCCCCTCTACTTCGACTTCAACGACACGCCCCAATTCCAGCCCACGCGAAGCTGCCAGGCGAGAAACAAAGGCCACGCCCAGCCCTTCTTCCACTGCCATTTCAATCGCCTCGGCATTCCCGAGCACCATGGCCACATTGAGCATCTCAGGGGAAATGTCGCGTTTCTGCAGACCATCCATCAGCACTTCGCGCGTTCCAGCCACTTCCTCGCGCAAAATCATCGGTTCATCGAGCAAATCATCCGGATAGATTTTGCGATACTGCGCCCAGGGATGGTTGGCCGGGACAATTAAAATGACATTGTCTTTGAAAAAATCCTGGTATTCCAAGTCGGTATGCTCAATTTGTTTGCTTGACACACCCAGGGCTACTTCCCCATTCAACAACTTATTAATGACGGATTCGCGGCTAGTGACAAGGACATTCAAGCGCACCTGCGGATACTGGCGGCGGAAGCGGGCAATCAGCCCCGGCAGAAGATACTTGCCCGAGGCGGTCGAACAGCCAATCGACATCTCCCCGATCACTTCTCCCTGAATGGAAAGCATCGTCTGTTCCACCCGCTGCGCCGAATTGAGCAGTTCGCGCGCCATCGGAACCAGCATTTGCCCGCCCTCGGTCAATTGGGCTGTGCGGCCCTGCCGGACAAAAAGCTGTGCCCCCAATTGACGCTCCAGGCCCTGAATAATCTGGCTGACCGCTGGCTGCGAAAGATGGAGTTGGCGTCCGGCCTCACTGAAACTGCCATGTTCTGCGGCAGCCAGAAAAACTTTGAGCGCATCGAGATTGAGCATGGGACATCCTTATATACGCGGAAACGAATACGTATCATTAATGTACTCTGGATGGGATGCAATTCAAAAGTGACAAAAGTAACAAATTAAATAATCACAGCCCGCGAAGCGCACTTCGCGGGCTGTGGAGCCTTCAAATCAAATCGACTTATTTTTCGAGCGGCAGTTTGTCAGTGTTCCAGCCGTTGATGCCCTTGGCCAGGCTGCTGACGTTGGTGTAACCCATCATCCGCATCGCCATCATCGCCATCGCGCCGCGATGACCCGATTGGCAGATGGTGATGACCGCGGCAGCCTTATCGGCGGGCAGTTTGGTCAGATCGGCCATGAATTCGTTGACCGGAATATTCACAGAACCCTTAATGTAGCCGGTCTTGAACTCGTCAGCCGTGCGCAGGTCGATCAGGACGGGCGGGGTCGCCGAGGTGGCAGCCGTTTGGACATCGGCAGCCTTCAGGCTGTAGAAACCATCGGGGAGGGTTGAGAGGAAGGCATCCAGGTCACGGAAGCGGATCGGGTCAACCGTGGGAGCAGTTCCGGCAACAGGATCAGCTGGTTTCGTGCCTTTTTCGACCGGGAACTCAGCCTTGAGCCAGCCACCCAGGCCACCGCCCAGGTTGCGAACGTCCGTGTAACCCAACATGCGCAGGGAGGCCATGACCATCGCGCCGCGATGACCGGAGCCGCAGTAAATCACAATCGGCTGATCCTGGGCGGGGAGTTTATCCAGGTTCTTCAGAACGTTCCGAACCGGGATATTGACCGCACCCTTGAGGTAACCGGCTGATTCGAGTTCGGCAGCTTCGCGCACATCCAACAGGAAGGGCGCTGCGCCGCCATCGATCTGACCCTTGAGCAGGTCAGCTTTGATGGTGTAGTAGTCGGCGGGCAGGTTGGTCAGAAAATCCTTCCAAACCGCAGTCCAGTCGATAATCCCGGCCACGGGGAAGCCCGCGGTTTTCCAGGCGGTTAAACCACCCCCCATGTTCAGAACGTTGGTGTAACCCAGCAGGCGTAAACCTTCAATGGCAATTGAGCCGCGCAGGCCAGAGCCGCAGTAGAGCACAATCGCGGCATCTTTGGCGGGGAGTTTATCCAGGCTGGTGAAGAGTTCACCCACGGGGATATTGATCGAGCCTTCGATGTAACCACCCTTGGTGACTTCATCAGCCGTACGCAGGTCAATCAGGGTCGGAGGCGTGGCGCTGGCCAGCATTTCCTTGACCTTGTCGGCCTTGGTGCCCAGGAAACCATCGGGCAGCGTCGACAGGCTCTCATCGAGAGCAGTGTAAAGTGCTTCGTCGGCGATGATCGGGGTGCTGATGGCCTTGGCCGCTTCAGGCATCGAGCCAGTTTCAACCGGCAGTTTCGCAGTTTTCCAGGCGCCCAGACCGCCGCCCATGTTGAAGACATTGGTGTAGCCCAAAACTCGCAGAACGCCCATCAGCATCCCGCCGCGCTGGCCAGAGCCGCAGTAGATGATAATCTTGGCGTCGGGAGCGGGGAGTTTATCCAGGTTCTTCAGGACTTCGCGCACGGAAATCTGGACAGCGCCCTTGATGTAGCCGTCTTTTTCCAGTTCAGCCGCTTCGCGCACATCCAGCAGGAAGGGCGGCGTGGCTTCGGCCATGGCCGCGCTGACATCGGCGGGTTTCATCCCAGCGTAACCCTGGGGCAGGGCGCCGATCATCTGGGCATAGAGTACCGCAAAATCGAGAGCGGGCTCGGGGGTGGGTGGAACCTCGGTTGGCGGGATTTCCGTTGCAGGCGCAACGGTCGGGGGGGCGACAACTTCTTCAACCGCCGGGGCCGCAGGGGCGCAGGCAGACAGGATCAGGCTGACAATGACCAGCAAGATCAGGGACAGGTTTAGTTTTTTATTCATCTTCTTCTCCTGATTCAAAATCGGGTCGGGGAAAATTCCCCGAAGGGTTTGCTCACAGTCCAAGTTTAGGGTGTCCTGGTGTAAATAAATAGTGACAGTCGTCACAAACACCCATCGCATTTATTTATCGAAATGCATAAAGAGAAGCTATGGCAGAAGGTGACAGCCAGCACTATGGTGAAAAATCTCACGATGGTACGATAAGACTAATCTTCCTGCAGTTTTTTTCATAAACAAGGCTGGTTCATGGTTAATCTCTCTCACATCAGCAACCTTTCTCTGCGCGAAGCCGACCTGTGTTTTGCCCTGGCCGATCCGAAGCGGGTGGATATTGTCCACGCGCTGGAAAAGCGGGCCTACACGGTTAATGAGTTGACGTTGGAATTGGGCCTGCCCCAGCCGATGACTTCCCGCCATTTAAAGATTTTGCGCGAACGCGGGCTCGTGCAATCCACCCGCCACGGGGTTTCCGTGACCTATGCTTTATCTGACCCGCGTGTTTTACAGGCGTTGGAATTGTTGAATAAGATTTCGAAATAATTTGGAGTGCGCAAGTTCTACTTGCGCTGCGGAAGCAGAACTTCCGCACTCCAAAACACGGAGGAAGAGATGCAGAAGAAAACCACTTTCATCACCTTAATTTTGACCGGCACCCTGCTGGTTCTCGCAACCGGTCTCTGGCTGGCGACAGCCCGGCCGGTAGCCGCGCAGTGCGGTTCGCAGGCTTCATCCTGCAAGGACTGCCATGAAGTCCAGGCGCAGCTCTCCGTCAACGCGGATGGAACGAGTTGGCACCAGGCCCACGCTTTTGGCGACTTCTGCTATATCTGCCACGGCGGAAATACCCAATCGACTGACAAAGCGGCTGCGCATACGGGCATGGTTCCACCGCTGGAGGATGTCAAAGCCTCCTGCCAGCAGTGCCACCCTAAGGATTTGGAAGCCCGTGCCAAAGTTTATTTCGATACATTGGGAATCGCTCCTGGCGAGGCCTCAGCCGAAAAACCGGCGGAGGCCGCCCCGCAGGCAGCCTGCCCTTCTCCTGAGCCAACCGCCTTCCCCGAACCAGCGAACAACCTCCCGGCCGATACAACCCTGGTGGTTGCCAAGCCCGCCCGCACGGTGGATTACATCGCCCGTTATAACGAGAATGTGCTCGGCATCCGCACGGTCAATTGGGGGCTGATCGGGTTGGTAACGCTCAGTGTGGCGGTGGTCACGGGCGGGGCGGGGTTTCTGGCGCTGAAAAAAGGCTGGGTGGCGGTGACCTTTGAAAAGGCCGCTCACGTTGCAGTTCTGGAAGCCTCCCAAAAAGCAGAAGTGGCCCAGGCTGAACCCAAAAATGAGCCATCCGAAGCCTCCAGTGAAGAACCAAGGGCATAACCTATGGCTACCATTTCAAGACGTGATTTTCTAAAGCTCGGAGGCGCAACGGCGGCGGCGCTGGCGGTGGGAAAGTTCATCCCGCCAACCGTGGCGCAGGCAGCGCTGGCGACTGGTCAGGTCAATGCCCAGGGTGATGGCGAAATTGCAACCCTGTGCGAGATGTGCGTTTGGCGCTGTGGAGTGCTGGCCAAGGTGCGCGGCGGAAAAATTGTCAAACTGGACGGCAATCCCGACCAGCCGCACTCGAACGGCAAACTCTGCCCGCGCGGACAGGCCGGGCTGGCGACGACCTACGATCCCGACCGGGTCCTCGCGCCGCTGGTGCGGGTGGGCAAACGCGGCGAGGGCAAGTTCCGCGAGGCGAGTTGGGAAGAAGCCCTTGATCTTGTCGCCTGGAACATGCTCGAAATCAAGAAAAAATACGGGCCGGAGGCGATGGTTTTCTCTTCAACCCATAACCTTTCGCAGGTCCAGTTCGAGAATCTGCTTCAGGGCTACGGTTCGCCGAACTACGGCACTCAGCGCAGCCTGTGTTTCAACGCCATGATTGTGGCGAACCAGATGACCTATGGTTTGGAAGAACCGGGGCGCAGTTACGCAGGCGTCAAATACATTTTGCTGACCGGGCGCAACCTGGCCGAAGCGATTTCCAACTCGGAGACCGGCGAACTGATCGAGGCGATTGCGCAAGGCGCGAAGCTGGTCTATCTTGACCCGCGCTTCACCAAGACCGCCGGGAAGGCCGACGAGTGGCTGCCGATCCGCCCTGGCACCGACCTGGCGTTTCACCTGGCTCTGATCAACGTGCTGATTACGGAAAAAGGCTACAACGCAGATTTTGTGGCCCAACACACGATCGGTTTCGACGAACTGGCGGCGAGTATCGGGCAGTACACGCCCGAATGGGCGGCAGAAAAAACCGGCCTCCCAGCGGAAACCATCCGGCGGGTGGCGCAGGAATTCAGCGCGGCGGCCCCCTATGCACTCGCCCACAACGGTTGGCGCACCTCTAACTTTATCAACTCCTTCCAGACCCAGCGAGCAATCACGATTTTGAACGCGCTGGTGGGCAATTGGGGCGTGACCACCCTCCCCAAGGGTGGCGAGGAAAGCGGCAGCCTGGGCAAGCCGCCCCAACCGGGTTATCCGCGCGTCTCGGCCCTACGGCTGGACGGCGTGCCGTGGAAATACCCGTTTGTGCCGCTCAAACTGGGCGTTTTCCAGGAATTACGCGACAACATTTTGAAAGATGACCCGTACGCGGCGCACGGTTGGTTTATCTCGCGCCAAAACCCGGTCCAATCCATCCCCGACCGGCGGAAGACCCTGCAAGCTTTCGCCAAAATGGACTTTATCGCCACGGTAGATGTTATTCTGAACGATTCATCCTGGTTTGCGGATGTAGTTCTGCCCGAGGCCTCGTATCTTGAACGCTTTGACCCGCTCCTACCGCTGGGCAGTAAAGCCTTTATCCGCCAGCCGGTGATCGAGCCGCAGGGGCAGGCCAAATCGGCGCTCTGGATTTTCAAGCAGCTCGGCGAACGTCTGGGGTTGGCTGACTTTTTCCAATACACAGACGAAGAAGATTATCTCAACCAGCAGTTGGCCCCCACCGGTGTCTCGCTGACCGAGGTGCGGGCGCAGGGGTATGTGGAACTCCCCGAAGGTGAGTCGGAAGTCTACCAATGGAAGACGCCTTCGGGAAAGATCGAAATCAAGTCCAGCACCCTCGAGAATGCCGGTTTGGCCGCCATCCCAACCTGGGAAGAGCCGCCGGCGCCGAAATCCGGCGAGCTTTACCTGCTGACCGGCAAGGACGCCCGTCAAACCCAGTTCGCCACTCACAACAACCTGCTCTTAAAAAAATATGACGATGAACCGCGCCTGTGGATGAACGCCCAAACCGCTGTCGAAAAGGATCTAGCCGATCATGATCTGGTGGAAGTGACCAGCGAAATTGGCAAAGTTCGCGTTCATTTGGAAGTGACCCAGGCCATCCGCCCGGATTGCGTTTTTATGACCCCCGGGTTCGGTCACCTTTCCATGGGCCTCACGACTGCCTACGCCCTGGGCGCGAGCGACTCGGATTTACACGTCACCTACACCGACCCGATCAGCGGCGGGCAGGCGCTTAGCCAGACCTTTGTGACGGTCAGGAAGGCTTGATTATGACCATCAAACAACATGCTTATCTCTTTGACGCCACCCGCTGTATCGATTGCCGCGCCTGCATGATTGCTTGCAGCGTTGAAAACCAGGTCGAAATGGGCGAATCCCACATCTGGCTGACCGGCGCGGGCGTGATGGGCACCTATCCTGATCTGAAACAGGCCTCAATGCCTTATCACTGCATGCACTGTCTTGAGCCCGATTGCGCCTCAGCCTGCCCGGTGGGTGCCTGGCACAAACGCGCGGATGGCCCGGTGGTGTACAACGCAGGCAAATGCATCGGCTGCCGCTATTGTATGAACGCCTGCCCCTTCGAAGTGCCGCATTTCGACTGGAACAAAGGTATTGTTGAAGGCGCTTTCATCCGCAAGTGTACGATGTGCACCCAGCGGCTCGAAGTTGGCCAGTCCCCGGCCTGTGTCCATACCTGCCCGACCGATGCCCTGAAATTTGGCGAGCGCGCCGACCTGATTGCCGAGGCCCACGCTCGTATCGCCGCTCACCCCGGGCGTTACATTGATCACGTTTACGGCGAGCATGAGAACGGCGGCACCTCGTATTTGATCATTTCGCACGTTCCGTTCAAGGATTTGGGCCTGCCCGAGATGCCCGAAACGCCGATTAACGAAGTCAGCGAGGCGGTCATGGAAGGCACAATTCCGTTTGCGCTGGCTTGGGGCACAGTTTTGACAGGAGTCGCGGTTGGTGTGAATGCAATGAATAAGAAAAAGGAAGCTGCCACCCAAGCCAAAGCGGCAGCGGAAAAGGAAGCGGAGGCAACGAAATGAAACTGCGCATTAACCTGCACCCCGCCCTACGCCTGCCTCCGATTGCCTGGGTTTTACTCTCCCTGATGGCGATTGGCTTCGTTGTCTCGATGACGCGTTTTGCCCTCGGCATTGGCCCAATCAGCAACCTGAACAACACCTACCCCTGGGGTTTCTGGATCAGCTTCGACCTGTTCACCGGCGTGGCGATCAGCAGCGGCGGGTTCATCATGGCCGGGCTGGTCTACATCCTGCAAATCAAGGAACTCAAGCCCCTGTTGCGCCCCTCCGTGCTGACGGCTTTCCTCGGCTACCTGATGGTTGCCATCGCCCTGATGGTTGACCTCGGCCACCCAGAACGCATCTGGTACATGATGATTTACTGGAACCA
>CAZHWV010000060.1:0-11826 GCA_964536185.1 uncultured Anaerolinea sp.
CCTTTGAGATTGCCGCATACGGCGAGCCGGAAATGATGAAAACTTACCAGCCAATCATCAAGAAAATAATGGAAAGCTTCCTCCTGGGTTACAACTAACCAGAGCGAGTGAACATGGTTTTCCCTGAATTTTGCGATTTCCTATTCCAGATTTCTGCCTGATATTTGCAAAGGATTGGCAAACCAATCTGAGACTAGAACACTTTGGCATAAATAGCTTGGATATTATGCATTCAATGCCTTACCTTGGTAAGGCCAATTGAACGGTTTTACCATTGTGCGATGGTAATATTCGTTAAAAGCAAAAACCTATTTGTGCCATAGTGTAATAGTTGTTATCGCTGAATCCGTGCAGAACCACCTTTCGCAAATGCCTTGACCTGTTCCACGGTCGCCATCGTCGTATCCCCTGGAAAGGTGGTGAGCAGCGCCCCATGCGCCCAGCCCAAATCGACGGCTTCCTGCTCGGATACTCCGCTCAACAGACCATAGAAAAAGCCGGAAGCAAAACCATCCCCGCCACCCACGCGGTCATAAATGTTTAATTCACAAGTCGGTGAAACATAGGTTTTGCCGTCAATCCAGGCTACCGCACCCCAGGAATGATGATTCGTTGAATGGACTTCGCGCAACGTGGTAGCGACAATTTTGATGTTCGGGAATTTTGCCACCACCTGGTCAATCATGCCAAAAAAGGTGCTCGGGTCGAGCTTGGATTTGGCTGCCACTTCCGGGCCGGGGATGCCGAGGCCGAGCTGCAAATCCTCCTCGTTGCCAACCAGCACATCCACGTTTTCCACAATCCGGCGGACAACCGATTGAGCCCGTTCCGCACCACCCCAGATATTCCACAACTTGGCGCGGTAATTCAGGTCAAAGGAGGTCACCGCCCCGACGGCTTTGGCCGCCTGCATACCTTCGATGATGACCTCACCTGTGGTTTCAGAGAGCGAAGCAAAAATACCGCCGCTGTGAAACCAGCGCCCGCCTCCCGCAAAGATGGCTTTCCAGTCGAAATCACCGGGCTTGAGCTGGGCTGCCGCCTCATTAGCACGGTTATAAAAGACGATCGGGGCGCGCAGGCCATAGCCACGATCGCTGTAGATGGTGGCCATGTTGGGTCCATTTACCCCGTTGTGTTTGAAATGTTTATAAAAGGGTGTGATGCCCATCAGACGCACCCGCTCTGAGATCAATTCGCCAATCGGATAATCCACCATGGCCGAAACCATGCCAGTCCGCAGGCGGAAACAGTTGGCCAGGTTGGCAGCCACGTTATACTCGCCACCACTGGGATGCACCTGCCACTCAGTGGCTTTGCTAAAGGGGACAATACCAGAATCGACGCGGTGATTTAGTGCACCGAGCGATACCAGGTCGAGCGCGCCTTCGGATTTGATCGTTAGTCCGTACTTCATGATTATTCTCCAGGGTTATTCTTGCCATTCAGTATGAAAAACGCCATCGCGGTCAATCCGGCGATAAGTATGCGCACCAAAGTAATCACGCTGGGCCTGAGTTAAATTGGCAGGCAAGCGTTCGCTGCGATACGCATCGAAATACGCCAGAGCCGAACTGAACGCCAGCGCTGGGATGCCGTTTTCGGCAGCGAGTGCAACAACTTTGCGCAGCGCAGCCTGGCGGGTATTCATTGCCAGCGCGAATTCCGGGTCAATCATCAGGTTGGGCAGGTCAGTATTACGCGCAAAAGCCGCGCGGATGTCATTCAAGAAGCGAGCGCGGATGATGCATCCTCCGCGCCAGATACGGGCTATCTCACCATAGTTCAAGTTGTAGCCATATTCTTTGGAAGCCATCCGCAGCAGGCCAAAGCCCTGGGCATAGGAACAAATCTTGGCGGCGTATAGCGCATTTCCCACGGCAGCAATGACGGCCTGAGGGTCACCGACAATTTTCGCATGGGGGCCGATCAGCACTTTCGAGGCTGCCACCCGTTCATCTTTGTAAGCCGAAACAATACGGCTTTCCACAGCAGCGTTAATCGTGGGAGTCGGCGCACCCAGGTCAAGCGAGTTCTGGCTAGTCCATTTACCAGTGCCTTTTTGCTGGGCTTCGTCAAGGATCAAATCCACCACCGCCCCACCGGTTTTGAAGTCGATTTTAGAAAAAATATCGGCGGTAATCTCAATCAGGTATGATTCCAGTTCGCCCTGATTCCACTCGGCAAAGACCTGGTGTAATTGGGAATTGGTCAAGCCCAGTCCACGATGCAGGATATCGTAAGCCTCGGCAATCAACTGCATATCGCCATATTCAATCCCGTTATGCACCATTTTGACATAATGACCCGCGCCACGGGGTCCCATATAGGCCACACATGGCTCACCATAAGCTTTTGCAGAGATGGCTTCGAAAATGGGTTTGACCAGTTCCCAGGCTTCCGGCTGCCCACCGGGCATAATGGCCGGACCCCACAGAGCCCCTTGCTCCCCCCCGCTGACACCTGTTCCGATATAAATAATTCCCGCGGCTTCAAGGTCTTTCGAGCGGCGCTCGGTATCTTGGAAAAAAGTGTTTCCGCCATCAATCAACAAGTCTCCCCTCGATAAAACCGGCTTAAGCGAGGCAATCGCCATGTCGACAGGCTTCCCGGCGGGAACCATCATCAGGATCCGGCGAGGCAGTTCAAGGGTGGAGAGAAACATGTCGAGACTCTCACAGGCAACGAGATTCTTCCCCGCCGAATCCACTCCAAAGGCCTGAACCTTCCCCAAATCCAAATCATAACCCGCAACCCGGAATCCGTTCCGCTCCATGTTGAGGGCGAGCATGTGGCCCATGACACCCAGGCCCATTACCCCGAAGTTTGCTTTATCCATAAAATCTCCTTATTGCGTTTTTCAAACTGATAGATCGACCATGAGTTATACAAGTGGTGATAGAGGATGTAAAACATGGGGCCCATGGCAACGAGCGGACTGATAAAGGTCAGTGCAATCCAGATGACAAAAGAAAGATTCTTTTGCCCCAACGATTGACTGGCTTCCTGCCAATGACTGCGTCCGCCGATCAGGGCGCCTACCCCAAAATTGATAATACAAATGACCAGCGAAATCAGGGCTATGATGGCAAGCGTGGCAAATGAACTTGTGTTCCCGTTGTGAAGGAAATCTGATGCGTTGGCGCTAATGATGAAAAGATTGACCAACCAGATGGGAAACGTAAAGGTCTTCCCTTTGCGAACAAAGTTTAGCGCGTTAGCCGGAATATTTCCAACCAGCTGAGCCAAAATCAAGGGTACGAACATGACGACCAGCACGGGCTGTAAGACATCCCAAACCGAGATTTGAACCGCCGAACCGAGCAAGAACGGCAGCGCAAGCGGGACGATCACGGCAATGACAATGTTGGTCAAAACCACCGCGGTAACAACATACTCTACTTCCCTTTGAATAAAACCAATAATCACCGGAGCGGCAATAGCGGTTGGTGCGATCGCAGTCATGAATGCGGCGAGCGCGAGCGTCTGATTGAAAGGGGCCAGCGCAACATAGCTGATGAAAGCCACCGCAACATTCGCAAGTAGAACCCAGAGCACACTTTTTTGAAACGACTGCGGTTTGAATTCAAGATCCAGAAATGCGAAAAACAACATCAACATCAACAGATATTGAATCAAAAATGAAAGAAAATGCGCTTGCGAGAAGAGCACCCCTACCAACATTGTCACTAACAGGGAAAAACCTTTGCTCTGCATGAGAAAAAATGATTTTATGTTTGCCATCAGGGTTTCAACCGATATAAAATTTCACCCGCTTTGGGAACGTAGAGAGTCCCTTCGTCCTCCCGGCTTTGCCAATCGGCGATATTGATGCTGGCCGGGTCGATGTAACCCAGATTGAGCCGGGCACAGTCCGCCGGTGGAATTTTACTGGCCAGTGTAACTTTTACGTTGGGCTTTTCAAGGTCATTATCCATGCGACCGGAGCCGCGCACATGCGTCGAATGCGCCAATACACCGAGCGGGATGTGCTTGAAGCGTTCCCAGTCATTCAGGAAATAGGGCAGGATGTGATAACCGATCTCGTAAATGTATTTGCCGTGGACATGGCTGACTACGTCCAGGTGCGGAGCGTAAATGATGACTTCCCCGCCGACGGCCACCGCCGGTTCAAGTTTGTACATCGCCTTCGCGCCGGTCCAAAGTTCGTCGTACATTTGGGGGGCGCAGGAAAGCACACGCTGATAAGGCTTTTCGCACCAGCGGATATGCCGCTGCGCCGACAAATCCGCCGCGGCGCTCCAGGCGGAGAGATGGTCGCCGATAAAAAGGCCGCTTAACTCGTGACCTTCAACCGTCAGCGCGATCAGGGTGACAGGTGTGGTCAATTTTTCAGTGGCAGCGTGAATCATGGCGCGGACGGGCGTATCCTTGATGCCAATTGTCCCGACTACACCCGCCAGCGCGCCCAGCCAATGGGTAGCGTTGATCATCTCAGCGCCAGAGATGCCAGGGAACAGGTACTTGGCCCCGCCTGAAAAACCGACCACCTCATGCGGAAAGGTTGGGCCCAGGATAATGATATGGTCATAATCCAGGGCAGCCCTGTTCAGGCGCACGTCCACCCGCTCAGGCAGGGACGAATGCCAGCGCTGCCCAGCAATTAGTTTAATCTGGTCCTGCTCGATGCTGCCGATGGAAACAAGCGCGGAAGGATCATCCCAGGCGTGATTTAACAGCCCAATGAGGGCGTATTTTGTCTGGCGCTCTTCAGAGGTAATGCCCACCAACAGGTTCAAACTGTCGCTGGAGAGCGGCACATGGGTGCCTAGGGCAACCATAAAGTCTAGTTGCCTGGCGTCTTGCAGAATTTCGACCAGGGCGCGAAATAAAAATGGCAGGGGAAGGCTGCGCGTGTGATCTGGGATCAGCACCATCACCTTACAATTTGCAAAAAGGCTGTCGAGCCCATTGTGCAGGGTTTCGAGGATTTGGCACTCACTGAGCGGCGTGCCTTGCAGGGCAGTAGCCTGAGCTGTTAGCATGCTTTGATCCTTCCGAATCGATTAAACACCGCTGAAAGCCGAAAACCCGCCATCCACCGGCACGACGATGCCGGTCACAAAGGCGGAGGCTGGTGAAACCAGCCACAGGAGCGTGCCAAGTAAATCGTCCGGGATCCCAAAGCGAGCCATTGGGGTATGCGACAGAATGGTTTTCCCACGCTCAGTCAGCGAGCCGTCCTCATTCATGAGCAAACGCTTGTTCTGGTCGCCGACAAAGAAGCCAGGCGCAAGAGCGTTGACGCGAATATCCGGGCAATATTCCTGCGCCATGTGAACCGCCAGCCACTGTGTAAAGTTGCTCACACCGGCTTTGGCCGCCGAGTAGGCCGGGATACGTGTCAGCGGGCGGAAGGCGTTCATTGATGAGATGTTGACGATCACACCGCTGTGCTGACCGGCCATGATTTTACCAAATACCTGTGAAGGCAAAATTGTACCCATCAGGTTCAGGTCGAAGACCCAGCGAATTGCCTCGGCCGGCAGGTCAAAGAAAGTCTGATCCGGGCTGCTAGTCGCCTGCGGCTTGTTCCCGCCAGCGCCATTGATGAGAATATCCACTCGTTTAAATTTTTCCAGCACGACTTGCGCGGCACTTTCAACACTGTCCTTTTCCAGTACGTTGCAGGCCACCCCTATGGCGCCATTGCCCAGCTCGGCAGCCAGAGCTTCAGCAGGTTCCAGGCGTAAATCGAGCACAGCGACTTGCGCTCCGGCTTCGGCCAGGGTCCGGCACATTGCAGCGCATAACACGCCAGCTCCGCCGGTGACAACCGCAACTTGATTGGATACACTAAAAGTTGCCATAATCTCCTTATTTCAACAAATCTAGATGTTTGCGAAAATGTTTTTGCAAATTGGCATTGTAAACATCCGCGTGTGTCAACAGCGCGCTACGGATCTCAGCTCCAAACTGCGCCAGAGCAGAACCGTAGGTCACATGCAGGATTTCACGGGCATGGAAATCATCCAGCAGCAGCGGCAGGTCCAGTTTGTCCAGCCGTCCACCTTTTTCACCCGCCAGGCCCGCGCCTAACTCCGCCGAAACGTGGTAAGTGGCCCGGTCACTCGGGTAGCATTCCTGCCCGAGAGCCCAAATACGTTCAAAGAGCGCGGTTTCCTTCACAGCCAGCGCGCGCAGGGCCTCAAGATAAGACGTCCCAGCCGTTTTAACATGCAAGCGGCTGCCCCAGTGCTTGACGATCAGCGGATAGACGCTAAATTTATCCGAACCCGAGTGCAGGCTTAGTTTATAGGTTCCAAAATGGGTGGTCACTGCCGCATGGCGCGCCATCTCCACATCCAACGCCGTCAGGTCCCCAATATAATCCACGCCCTTCTCAAAGCGCCCGATGAAACGCGGTGCAAGCGAGCTAAAGTGCACGTCCATGCGGGTCAACTCGTTGACGATGAAATAATGTTCGAGCGGCGTGGTCGGCGCGTCAGTTTCATCCACCGAGACTTCAAAATCGAAAAGCTCTTTGAGTTGGGAAAGGCGGCGATACATCGCGATTGTATGCTGGATGGCCCGCCCGTACTTGACCACTGCCCGAAACAGGCTCTCGGATTCAAATACCCCAAATCCTTTATCCTCGCTTGCGCGCAGATAGATGGCTGAAAGTTCATCCCAATCCTGCCCCTTAGTTTTATCCCGTAACACAGGCAGAGAATCGGTGTCAGCCGCGTTATCCACGTACGCCCCTGGGTCGATGGTGAAAAAGGTATAGCCGGCTTCCACGAAAGGCGCTAGATCATCGACTGTTTTCAGGTGGTCGGCGTCTGCGCCCCAGGGTGCGTCCCATTTGGCTGCTTCGACAGCCCGCCGGGCGTCGTCCATCACTTGCTGCGGGCTGCGCCCGGTACGCGCGTTCTCACGGACAGACTGCTGGGCAAAAATCGGGGCCAGGCCAGTGCCCTGTACAGCGGCAATATGGCCTGGCGTGGCCAGGCCGAGACGGTCGCCAAAACCGAAGGATGGGGTAAGACCGATAGGAGTTAGCATATTATTTTCCTTATGCGGGCAGATTATAGGCTTTTTTGGCTAATCCAATAGCCAACTCAGGCATCATATCTTGTGCATCGTTCATATCGATGATATGGCGCGCCACCAGTCCCGCGACCCAGTTGGCGCAGGCGCGCCGCCAGACATCGTGCCGGGCGGGGATGGAAAAGAAAGCGCGCGTATCATCGTTGAAACCGGCTGTGTTATAGATACCGGCCGTTTCCATCACTTGGTCAAAATAACGCGCCATGCCGTTCAGGCTATCGTGGAACCACCAGGGCGGGCCGAGTTTTAGCGCGGGATAATGCCCGGCCAGCGTCGCCAGCTCGCGCGAATACGAGCTCTCGTCCAGGCTAAACAGGATTAGCGTTAAACGGGGATCGTTGCCGAATTTATTGAGCAGCACAAGCAGATTACGCGTGTATTCGGTTTGCACGGGAATATCGCAGCCTTTGTCGAGCCCAAAATTCTGGAAAATGTGCGTATTGTGATTGCGGAATGAGCCGGGATGCAGCTGCATCACCAGGCCATCTTCGCAGCTCATCCGTGCCATTTCCATCAGCATGTGAGCCATGAAGCGGACCGCATCCGTCGGCGCAGACTGACCCTTGAGCGCGCGCTGGAAGATCGCATCGGCTTCGAGGGCTGTCAGTTCAGCCGTGGCGGGTGTCAGGGCCGCGTGGTCGGTAGCGGTAGCGCCCATAGCTTTGAAAAATTCCCGGCGTTGCTCCAGGGCGCGGATGTAGCTTGCAAAATCCACAACCTGCACACCACTGACACTGCTGAGTTTAGCAAGGTTGGTGCGCCACGCTCCGCCAGGCGCATCCAGATTAACAACCGCATCCGGGCGGAAGGTGGGGCGGATCTGCCCCTTCCATCCGGATTTTCGGATGGCCTGGTGATGGTCGAGGTTGTCGGTGGCGGCGTCGGTGGTGCACAACACTTCGATATTGAAACGCTCGAACAGCTTGCGCGGCGCAAATTCAGGGGCTGTCAGTTTGCCAGCGATGAAATCATAAAGCTGATCAGCGTTGGCGGCGCATGGCTTCTCAGCCACGCCCAGCACCTCGCTTAGTTCGTGCGCCAGCCAGATACCAGATGGCGTTCCACGGAATAGAAAATAATTTTCGCAGAACAGCCTCCAAATTTTTCGATGGTCGGTTTCGACTGCGCCGCCATCGCTGCGCGCCACGCCCCAGGCTTCGAGCGGGATGCCCTGCGAGAACAATAGGCGCGTCACGTAATGGTCCGGGATGATGAATAGATCAGCCGGTGAACCGAAAGTAGCCTGAGGGTCAATGAACAGGCGCGGGTCAACGTGCCCGTGCGGGGATACGATCGGCAGGCCCGCGATCTGCTCATAGAGTTCCAATGACAGGCTGCGGACGGCCGGATCAGGATCAAAAAAACGATACTTGGAAAGTAAATTTGAGTTCATGCGGGTTTCCATGTTTGCGCCGCTTTTAGCAGCGCGTCAATGTTTTCAGGCAGGCAGCCGGGAGAAACCCCGCCACCAAAGGAAAGGATCATGCCGCCGCCAGGGGCGGCTTTCTGCAGGCAGAGTGTGGCCGCATCATAGACCTGCTCGGGGCTTCCGCGCACACCCAGATCAAGCGCGGCCACATTGCCCATCAGCGCCACGCGCCCAGCCATTTTCTCTTTGACCAGAGCAATATCCGTCTGATGGCTGAAGTTGAAAACGTCAAACCCGGCCAGCGACAGGCTCTCCAACAGGTGTGGGCAGGGCGTGTCGTTGTGATAGATGCGCAGCAAGCCTGAGAAATGCTTAAAAATGCGCTGAAGGTGTGGTTCAACCATGGCCTCGTAAGTGCGCCGGGAGACCATGCCAACCAGGTCATCCAGCAGCAGGATGCCCTGCGGTTGGCGTAAAGTTCCCAGCTGCGCTTCGAGCCAGCGGATCAGCGAGGTCGTGACGGTCTCCAAGACTTTATTGACCTGCTCGGGCTGGGTGACCAGGCTTTCCATCAGAAGTGTGATGCCCGTCAGCCAGGATGCGGTGGTTAACGGGCCGCGCGCTGCAACCATGTGGATGCCCAGACCCTCAGCCTGCAGGCGCTGATCCATGTGCTTATACATGCGCAGCGCCAGCGGCATCATGCCATCTTCAGAAGGGTCGATAGGCAGCGCTTTGGCCCAATAAACCAGATCAGGATTGACGGGTTCAATCGAGGGTGGCCGGTCCGCATAAAAACGCATCTTGCAGCCAAAAGCGCTCGGTTCGGCAGTCATGCCGTATTCAACCCAAAAGCCGGGAATCCAGACCACATCGGGAAACCGTTTCAATAATCCCAGGTTGATCTGCAGCCACTGTTCTGGATAAAGGAAATAATCACGGGTATCAATTCCGGCATAGCCTGGCAGCCAGGGGCTGTCGACGATCAGGGCCACAGGTGTCTGGTCGGGAATGCCCAGATGGGCAGCAGTCAAAAAACGATTCCACGCAGTTGAACTCATTGGATTTGTAACCTCACATTCTTTGTTTTGGGGCCTGGACCGTAAAATTCTGCAAATATTCGTTTGCGACGCTTATCTTTCCAGCCGCCTGGTAAATTGAAATCACAATCTCCAGGCTGCGCCGCCCTTGCTCGCCATCCACCAGGCAAGCACGATTTTCCCGCACGGCTTGAATAAAATCAGCCAGCAGCGCGATGTGCCCGGCTGTCGAAATTCCGCGCGGATCGGCGCCCGCGCCTCCGAAGGTTGGCGGCACTGCATCTGGCTGGGTTGTGTCCGACGCATCTTGCGACCACCAGCGCAAGATCGTATCGCCCTCAACCTGCACACCGCCGCGCGTGCCATAGATTTCGATACGCGGTGGGAAGCCCGGAGCGGCGACCACGCTGGCGTTGATGGCAGCCAGCGCTCCACCGGCGAAGCACAGGCTGGCGCACAGTGTGTCTTCAACTTCAACCTGGCGCTGCAAAGTCAGCGCATGCGCCTTCACGGAGACTGGCATGCCCATGTACCAGGCCAGCAAATCCACCTGGTGGATACCCTGATTCATCAACACGCCGCCCCCGTCCAGAGCCCAGGTTCCGCGCCAGGCGGCTTGATCATAATATGTCTGTGGGCGGTAATAGGGCAGGTTGACCAATCCAAGCGTCAGCTCACCCAACTCACCGGCCTGGATGGCAGCCTGGATACGCTGAAACACAGGCTTCGTGCGACTCGGAAAAGCCACGCCCAGCCTGACCTGGTTTTGATGGCAGGCTGCGATCATCGCATCCGCATCCTCCAGCCGGGTAGCAATCGGTTTCTCTACCAGGACGTGCTTGCCAGCCTGCGCAGCCGCGATAGTCTGCTGCGCGTGCTGCCCGCTCGGCGTGCAGATGCACAGTGCGTCAACTTGCGGGTTGCTGAGCAGCTCGCGCTCCGTCTGGCAGGCAACCCCGAAACGGTCCTCGATCTCGGCAAAGCGTTGCCTGTCATAATGGCCAACCGCCACCAGGCGCGCGCCGTTGTGCGCGTTGGCGGCAATCGCCCGGGCGTGATAATCGGCGATCATGCCGCTGCCCAAAATAGCAAAACCGATTTCGGGATTATCTGTCATAAGTCCGCGTTTCTAATAGATACCATATTCAGCCAGCGCAGCGTACATCGCCAGCATATTCTCGACCGGTACGTCCGGCTGGATGTTATGCACCGTGTTGAAAACAAAGCCACCGCCGGGAGCTAGGGCTTCAATATTGCGGCGTACATGCTCTTTGACTTGCTGCGGTGTGCCTTTCGGCAGTGCAGCCTGGGTATCGATGCCGCCGCCCCAAAAGACCAGCGAGTCGCCAAAATCACGCTTTAAGGCGAGCGGCTCCATACCCGCTGCGTTGACATGCACAGGGTTGAGAATTTCAACACCCAGCTCGATATAATCCGGTATCAAGGGGCGCACATTTCCACACGAATGAAAAAAGCGCCGGGTATTGGGAGCCAGGATACGCAAACGGTCAAAGATAATTTTCCAGCGTGGTTTCAACTGTTCGCGGAACATGCGCGGCGAGATGATCTGTGAAACCTGCGTCCCGTAATCATCTGCCTGGCTGATGACATCCACCACATCTGCCAACTGTGGCAAAGCCATTTCCCAGAAAGCCAGTTTGAGCTCAACCAGCTTATCGAAAAGAGCCGCCGCCAGGTCTTTTTGGCTCGCCATCATCATCAACAGATTTTCCATGCCAAAAATGCGCTGCGCCATCTCGAAAAGCCCGGCGAAAGGATCTTTGAGAACCACCGCATAACCATCTGCATGGTAGGCTTCAGCCTGCTGGCGTAATCCGTCAATCCGCCGCGGGTCATCCATGCGTGGCCAGGGGTGGCGGGCAATATCCTGAACAGTCAATTCAGGTTGGCCTAACGGTACCTGCCATAGGCTGTAATACAGCCCGTCCGGGCGCGGCTTATGATGCGTGATACCCCATTCATCCTGGTAACGCCAGTACCCATCGATCTCTTGCTCAACAACCCGCCAGTTATGGCTATTCAGCGGGAAGATGCCGCGCATGTCCACGCCCAGGCGTTCAATCACATCCGTATCGGGCAGCGCCAGTCCCTGGATCTGATCACATAACTGCGGATCAACCAGGGGAAGCCCAAGTGCCTGGCGCAGCTGGCGGTAAGCCAGCACATGAATACCGGTAACCTGAGTGCTGCCCAGGTCAAGCGGCACCCGGTCAGGCTCCTGGTGCGCCAGGCTTTTCAACAGGCGTTCCCGGCTGCTGCAGGGTTGATGGTTACCGGGTCCAACAAAGGCTGAAGACTTATTCATAACTGGCTTCTCTCTCTTTT
>CAZHWV010000060.1:11926-24823 GCA_964536185.1 uncultured Anaerolinea sp.
TGGCCCGCTTTTGACTTCGGTAACCTTGCCGCAGCCGATCATGCCCCAGCGGATGGTTTTCATGCCGACTCTTCAACCGGGTCGAAAATGCGAGCCTTCATCCAGTCGTTGCTGTTGTGGAAATCCGCCACGGCTGTGCCGGGATGTACCAGACCGTCAAAAATAGGACGGTCGGTATCCGCCAGGCTCATCTCAATGACTGGCAGGGCATCTTCCAGGTGCTGCAGCGTGCGTGGCCCGATGATGGGGGCAGTCACTCCTGGCTGATCCTTGAGCCACAGCAAGGCTAACTGCGTTGCTGTCAGGCCGCGTTCAAGAGCCATCTGGGCCATTTTTTGTCCCACAGCGATCCCACGGCGCTTGATGCGGCTGTGAAATACGGCATTATTGTTCCAGTTGTCGCCGCGTGAGCCGTCTGGAAATTCACCAGGCCGGCTGTAACGTCCAGCCAGGACGCCCATTGCCAGCGGCGACCAGGGCAGCACAGCCAGGCCGTACTTCTGGCAGAGTGGAATAAGTTCATTTTCAACCCGTCGGTCGAGCAGGTTATAGGGCGGCTGTTCACTGACATAGCGCGCCCATCCCATGCGCTCACTGAGCGCGAGCGCCTCCATCAACATCCAGGCCGGGAAAGTGGATGAACCAATATACAGCACCTTGCCCGCCCGTAGCAGGTCTTCCATAGCGCGCAGGGTTTCATCCTGGGGGATATGCATTGGAGGCGGGCGGTGGAGCTGGTAGAGATCAATGTGATCGGTCTGTAAACGGCTCAGCGAAGCCTCGCAGGCTTTGATGATGTAGTAGCGGCTTGCGCCGCCATCATTGGGGCCTTCACCCATGCGGTTGTAACCTTTCGTAGCCAGGAAGACCTGCTCGCGCAACCCGGATTCCTTCAGGGTTTGCCCGACAATGCGTTCGCTCTCACCACGCTGGTACATATCAGCCGTATCAATGAAGTTTATGCCCGCAGCCACTGCCCGGCGCAAGATGGCAGCCGAATCTTTCGGACTGCTTGGGTTGCCAAAATTCATCGTTCCCAGGCAAAGCGGCGAGACCAGTACTCCGGTTCGTCCAAAAAGTCGATAATTCATATCGAACATCCCTGGCGATATTTTTCTACCACCTCATACATGGCAAACAGGTTTGCGTCGGGGGTGTTGTAATCGATATTGATACAACACACTCCCGCCAATTCCAACGGCCCGGCGGCCTGCAGCAGCGCCTGTGTGTCGGCCGCGATTTCTTGCGGGCTGCAGTTGAGCATGCGCACCGGGGACAGGCGCAGGTTGAAAAAAGTCTGTGGTAATGCCTGGCGACAGGCGGCCACATCCGAACCCCAGCCCACATCCACAAAAGCCAGCTGCAGTTCGGCATAGGCACTGGCGTAACGCTGCAGGTTGTCACCGCAGTGGTGAATACCAAACGGCTGCAGGCGGGCCGCCATTTGTTTTTCGATCGGCAGCTGTAAACTGCGATAACTGCGCGGCGAGATCATCAGCACGGAACAGTTGGCATGCAAAAAAAGACCTGGATCGACCCGCTCCACCATTCGATTTACAGAAATGGAGCTGCTGCCCGTGCGCTGGCGAATATAACCGGCCACATCCGCGATCAAGTCTGCGATCTGCTCCAGTAAACGGCTTACGCGTTGCGGAGCCAGCTCGAAATCGGCAAACAGGTCAGCGCCGTACAGGTGATAAGCGGCATTTAACAACCCGTCGGTGTTCACATCCCCAACCAGGTAGCCCCACTCGGCCTCCAGCGCATCCATCTGGGCAATCAATACTGACGTCGGCCAGGTTTGTCGGAAATCGGGGATTGTAAATGTTTCGATCTCCGTGCTGGAAAGTTTACGCGGCAGCGGCTGAGGGGCCGCATCTGGCGTAAAAAGGATTTCAGCCCCCAGCAAGGCCGGGATGAAAAAGCCACCGGCCACATGAGCAGATCCGATCAGCGGGCGAGCCTGGGGCTCGGCCTCGCCCAAACCAAGGCTGCCAAAACGCTGGTACAGCACATGCCGCATGCTTATATCATTCTGGATGCGAACTTGCGTATCCAGATAGAAAGATTGGTCAAAGCAGATTCCGGCTGTCTTGTTCCACCAGTTGGGATTGAAGACTAATTCGACAGGCAAAAACGGGCGGTCAGCGCTCGCCACGCTGGGATCAATCATAAACAAAAGCCTCCAGCCAGCCCGCCAGATAAGCCCCCTGCATCTGGCTCACGGCGGGTAGAAAATGAACGTGGTCACGATAAAGCTGTTCAAGCTCCTCGGGCCGTTCACACAGGCTGAGCGTAAAACGATAAAGATCAACGCAGGTGATTCCGGCCTTTTGCATGACAGCATCCGCGCAAGCGTTATAAGCTTCCACATCCGCGTTAAAGCGCCGAAATGCCAAACTTATGTGATTATGGCGCTCATCTACAACGGGTGTGCTGCGCACCCAGACCACGCGCTCTGCCGCGCTTTTGGCCAGGGTGATGATCTGCTCCAGATTTCGAACATAGATTTCTGGTTCCACCTGGTGGCTGCCGCTTTCCGGGTCGACGCGCAAATCATGTAAGCCACAATTCAACAGCAGAATGGATGCTTCATCAGCCCCAAACAGGCCTGCCTGGGATCGCAGAAAAGCCAGTACACTGCCGCTGTCCCCGCCATTAACCAGCGCGGAATCGATGTTTTGGCTGGCACATAACGCGGCTCCTTTGCGGTCATAACGAAATCGTCCGGCCAGGCTGCGTTCCAACCCAGGCCCATAATTGATTGAGATACTGTCTCCCAATACAAACAAGGCGGGACGAGCAGTCACTGTCAAATCTCACATCCCCGTAAAAGCCAGAGCAGCCGATTCGCGATCCAGAAACAGGTGCGCATGGGCGCTGCGCCGCAAAATGGTGCCCGGACAGCCCGGGTCAATCGGGTCAAAGAGAGAATGCTGGACCGCGCTGGCCTTGCGAGCTTCCGGCACAATCGCCAGCACCTTGCGAGCCGCCAACAGCGCCGGGATTGTCAAAGTCAGGGCATGCGTGGGCACATCTGCCAGGCTGGGAAAATGCCCCTCGCCCACCTGCTGAAGACGTGAAACTTCATCAAGCTGGACAATCTTCATCCAGACCGGGTCATTGAAATCGGCATAAGGCGGATCGTTAAAAGCTAAATGTCCGTTTTCGCCGATCCCGAGGGCGCACAGATCCACCGGGTGGGTGCGTAACAGGGCTTCATATTCCCGGCAGGTTTGCGCATAATTGGGGTTCTGTCCCTGCACCGGGAAGAAAGCGCCAGCCGCGGGCTGCAGATGATCCAAAAAATGACGCCGCAAAAAGCGCGGGAAGCTGGCCGGATGCTCACCATCCAGCCCCATATATTCATCCATGTGAAAGAACGTAATTTTGCTCCAATCGAGGCCCGGCGCTGTGCGCAGTGTTTCCAGGAAGCTGAGCTGTGAGTTGCCGGTCGCCAGAATGACGTTTGCCTGGCCGCGCGCCTGGAGCACTTGCTGCAAATAATCGGCGGCTTCCACGGCGGCTGCTTGCCCGGCTTCAAGATTGCTTTCATAAATATCAATGGGAAGCGCATCAATTGTTTTTGTAAGGATTGGCATTGGGGTTTCGATGAACATTGAGTTTCCTTATGGGTTTATTGGGAGTTTAGTTTCAAAATTTGGCTTAGCCTGCCACCCAGCGGCCGGCAATCATCACGCGCCAGGCGCTGAAATCCGGGTTGAAAATCACCAGATCGGCATCTTTGCCGACTTCAAGGCTGCCTTTGTGCTGCGCCAGACCCAGTAACCTGGCCGGATTCAGGCTGGTCATCCGGATGGCTTCGGGAAGTGGAATGCCCACTTCTTGTGTCAGGATCGGGATCATCTGGTTAAGCAATGTCGTGCTGCCGGCAAAGGCAGATCGATCGAACATCATACCGACACCCTCAGCCACTTCATACTCCATCTTGCCCATCCTAAACCGCGTGCCATCCGGTAGACCAGCGCCGCTGGTTGCGTCCGAAATCACGCACAGGTGTTCCGGGCCAATGCAGCGATAAGCCAGCTTCATCAGCGTAGGCGGCAAGTGTTTGTTATCTGCAATCATCTCGACGCTCAGCCCAGGGGTGATCAGGGCGGTTTCTAACAAGCCGGGTTTGCGCCACGGGCCTTCGCGCACGGTCGAGGACATGGCGCTGAATAGGTGAGTGACATGCCGCAAGCCTGCCTGGATAGCCAGCATGACATCGCCCTCGCGAGCCATGCTGTGACCGGCGGCGGGGATGATGCCGCACTGTGCTAGGCGCGCTACCAGCTCGATCGCGCCGGGTAATTCAGGCGCCAGCACCATGATGCGCAGCACGTCGGCATATTCAAGCAAGCCCTCGGTGCTGCCATCTTGCGGCGAACGCAGGTTGCCAGGGTCAAGCGCGCCGCTTTGCAAGGGGCTAATATACGGGCTTTCCAGGTGTGCACCGAGTACCTGTGCGCCAGATTGTTCCGCCGCCATCCAGGCGCGCGTGAAAGCCAGGGATTTGAAAATATCTTCGATAGGCGCAGTCGCAATCGTTGCGACGACCCCCGTGACACCCCGTTTGAGGTTCTCACCCAAAATGGCATCATAAGCCTGATGGCTGGCTTCATTAAAAGTGTGGCCTAGCGCGCCGTGCGTGTGGATATCGATTAGACCAGGGCTGATCCAGCGCCCGCCCACATCCAGGCGCTCGATTTCAGCTGGCAACTGCTCTTCAGAAGTAACTGCGGAAATAAAAGCGGCTGTCTGCTCCGGCTTCGTAATGACGACCGCCATACCAGCGGCAATGCGCTCTGGCAGCACGATCTGCCCGTTAACCAACGCCAGGCGCGCCTCTTGCTTTTGCTGCCCGCTATGAAAAATCTCAGGTTCCATGGTAAATCCCGTCACTTATTGATGTTGGTTATGCGCGGCCCAACTGGCGCGAAGCGAAACATGCCGTACTCCGCCTCGATCATGTTGGTATCCTGGCTGGTATGCATCACCTTCCACATACGTGCGGCCATTTCTTCAATCAACGGGCGCATATTCGTCTCTTGCGCCAGGTTATGAAGTTCATGCGGGTCGCGCTGCAGATCGTAAAACTCGTCCTGGTCAAACCCATTGAAGACATATTTATATTCTTGCCACCACAGCACGCGCTGCGTATAGAAAAAACGCTGCCCATGGCACTCAGCAAAATGCTGCGATGACCAGGCACTTTGCTGGGCAAGATCCTGCGGCGTATCCCCCAAAAGCGGTAGCAGTGAACGCCCAAGTGTAGGCAGCTCAGACCTTACGCAATTTTCAGGGCTGAGACCCAGGAGCGGCAGAATGCTCGCCGCAAGATCGAGCTGGCTGACCCGTTGGGAGACGGTTTTGCCACTCGGCAGCCCTGGGCCGGAGATGATCAAGGGAACCCTGTAAGCCTGTTCAAATGCGGGCACGCCTTTCAACAGCAGGCGGTGCGCGCCCAAGTAATCGCCATGATCCGAAATGAACACCACTAGCGTGTTTTCAGTCTGGCTGGTCCTGTCTAGGGCTGCCAGCGCGCGCCCAACCTGGTCGTCCATCATGGAACAGAAGCCATAATAACTGGCGCTGATTCGCGCAAAATCCGCCCAGCTTAAATCCTTCCAGACCTGCTGGAGACGCCGGTAAATCATGGGCCGGTCCGCCAGGTCATCCTGAAAACTTGCCGGTTGCGGCACAGCGCGCGGGTCGTAGCGCTCAAAATATTGACGCGCTGTGATATAAGGGTCATGCGGAGCCAGGGCCGACAGCACCAGAGCCCAGGGCTGATCTGTTTTACGCTGCGCCTGCTGCTCGATAAATTGAATTCCGCGCGAATACAGGTAATGCTCCAGAGCAGCCTCGGGACCCTCAGGGCTTAACCCGCTGATAATAAATGGCTTGTAACCTTTTTGTTCAACCAGGGTGGTTTGCTGGGGGGCGGGCGCTTTTTCAGGCAAGTTAAGTTGACGGCGGTAAGCCCGGTAAGCGCGGTAGGCATCTTCCTCGGTTTCATATTCGGCGAAGCCGAAATTCTCCAGGCGCAGGCTGCGATCGATATGCCATTTTCCAAAATAACCGCAATGATAACCAGCTTTCTGCAAATCCAGCGTCCAGAAAGGCAGGTTGTCCTTCAGGTTAGCCCGGTAGGCTTCGACCGTGTGCGGATTATCAACCATGCCGTGGTTGTGTGGCAGCAAGCCGGTGAACAGGCTTGCTCGCGCCGGTGCGCAGATTGGGCTGGGGGCATAACAGTTCTCAAAGCGCACGCCACGCGCCGCGAGAGCCTCCAAATTTGGCATCTGGCACATCGAACCGGGTGCCAGCGTCCCGGATTGCTGCTGGTCAGTCATCAGAAATAACAGGTTTGGCCTGCGCGCAGAGTCGCTCATGCTTGCGGCTTCCCGCCTTGAACACCGGCCAGCGCCAGTTCCTCAGCACGATGGCAGCTAACAAAGTGATCTTGGCTAATCTCGCGCAGCGCGGGCGTCTGAAGGCGGCATACATCGCGGGCATATTCGCAGCGCGGATGGAAATAGCAGCCGCTGGGCGGGTTGGCCGGGCTGGCAACTTCGCCCGGCAAGTCCTGGATGATATGGCGCTGGCTGGGGTCGGGCACGGGCACAGACAGCATCAAGGCCGCGGTATACGGATGCCGGGGCGTGTCAAATAACTCCATTGTGGAAGCCATTTCGACCACCTTGCCCACATACATCACACACACACGGTCGCTGATGTGCTTGACCACGCTCAGGTCATGGGCTACAAAAAGGTAGGTTAGCTGTAGTTTTTCCTGCAGTTCGAGCATCAAGTTCAGCACCTGCGCCTGCACCGAGACATCCAGCGCAGAAACAGGTTCATCCGCCACAACCAGGCGCGGGTGTAGCGAGAGAGCGCGGGCGATCCCAATGCGCTGGCGCTGCCCGCCGCTAAAAGCGTGCGGATAGCGTTGCATATATTCCGGGCGCAGACCCACCAGCTTGAGCAGTTCCGCGACCTGGTCCCGTCGCTCGCTGTATTTATGCATTCCGTTGACGTAAAGCGGCTCCCCGACTATATCGAAGATGGTCATGCGCGGGTTAAGCGACGCGAATGGATCTTGAAAAATCATTTGCATCTGCGGGCGGTAGCGGCGCAGTTCCTGGCGGTTCAGCTTGGCGAGGTCGGTTACTTGACCATCTGCCTCGCGGAACAGGATTTCACCGCTGGTCGGCTTGAAAGCGTGCAAGATGCAGCGTGAAACCGTGGTTTTGCCGCAGCCGCTTTCGCCCACCAGGCCCAGGGTTTCGCCCGTGCGTACAAAGATGCTGACATCATCCACCGCGCGTACCTGGTTGACCACCTTACGCATCAGTCCCTTGTGGATCGGGAAGTATTTTTTCAAGTTGCGCACATCGAGCAGCACCGGTGCGGAAGCGGGTTGAACCTGGCTGGCGAGGGGTTCTTGAGCAGCACTCATAAGCTTTTCTCCATGCGGATTTCCGCCTGCGCAGCGTTTAATTCCTGAAATAGAAAACAACTGACAATGTGGTCGTCTGCGACCCGCGCCGGTTTGGGTTGGCTTACATTACAACTGCCGCGCATAAAGTGGGAGCAACGCGGGTGGAAGGGACAGCCAAGCGGGCGGTTGAAGGGATGCGCGATGGAACCGGCAATCGTCGGCAGCTTGACGCGCGCTTTGGATTGTAAACTTGGAATGGAGCGCAGCAGCGCCTGGGTATAAGGATGCTGGGCATTTCCAAAGATCTGATTCACCGGCCCTTTTTCCATGACCATGCCCAGGTACATTACTACCACTTCGTCAGCCATTTGGGCGATAACGCCCAGGTCGTGGGTGATAAAGATGATCGAGGTTTGTCTTTCTTCCTGCAGGTTGCGCAGTAACTTCAGGATCTGAGCCTGGGTGGTGACATCGATGGCCGTGGTTGGCTCATCCGCAATCAGCAAACGCGGATTGCAGCTCAGCGCCATGGCGATAATTGCGCGCTGGCGCAGCCCACCCGAAAGCTCCCAGGAGTAAGAATCGATGCGCTGCTCGGGCATCGAGATACCGACCGAGTGGAAGACCTCGATTGCGATCTGGCGCGCCTGCTGTTTGCTGACTTTTTGGTGCAGCAGGATGGTCTCGATGATCTGGTTGCCAATCGTGTGGACTGGACTAAAGGCAGCCATCGGCTCCTGGGGGATCAGCGCGATTTCCGCGCCCCGAATTTTGCGCATTTTAACGCTGTTGGGCTTCAACGCGGTAAGCTCGACCAGTTCTTCTGCGCTGTTGGGATCTTCACTGTTTACCCGGCTGCGCAGAGTCACTTTCCCCGAAACGACCCTGGCTGGTGGTTCCAGGATTTGCAAGATGGCTTTCATGGTAACGCTTTTCCCGCAGCCGCTTTCACCGACAATCCCGAGCACCTGTCCCGGAAATACGTTGAAACTGACACCGTCAACCGCTTTGACCGTACCTTCATCCATGAAAAAATGCGCCTTAAGCTCTTCCACCCTGATCAACGGTTCCTGCTGCAACAGATCAGATCTGATTTCAGTAGACATACGAATTTCCTTGATCGTTAAGAACTATAGGGGTCAGCCGCATCGCGCAGGCCATCGCCCACCAGGTTGAAGGCTAACACAGCCAGGATTACGCAGACACCTGGGATGAGCAGCCAGGAGGCCAGGGCTAGAGTCTGGATATTTTGCGCCTCCTGCAGCATGACACCCCAACTTATCGCAGGCGGGCGCATCCCCAAGCCTAGAAAGCTCAGGGATGTTTCAGTGACAATCATCACCGGAATAGCCAAGGTGCTGGTGGCAATGATATGGCTCGTGAAGGTCGGAATCATGTGTACCATGATGATCCGTGCCCGACTGCACCCGGCCAATTCCGCCGCCAGCACAAAATCTTCCTCGCGCAAGGATAGGAAGCGCCCACGCACTTCGCGCGCCAGGGTCGTCCAACCACGTAATGCCAGGATAATGGTAATCGCGAAGAAGACCTTTTCAGGCGACCAGGTGCGCGGCAAAGCGGCGGTAAGCGCTAACCAGATCGGAATCGTCGGCAGCGACTGCAGCAGCTCGATAATACGTTGAATGATCATGTCTGGCCAGCCGCCGAAATATCCGGAAATACCGCCCAGTAGCAAACCCAGCAGCACGCTCACAATAACCGAGATCATCCCGATCGTCATGGAGATGCGCGTGGCATACGCCAGCCGTGACCACTGGTCGCGGCCCAGGCGATCCGTGCCCATCAAATAGATTTTTCCAGAATCTTCTGCCTTGATCGCGCTGATCAGATGCACATCCGTCTCAATCAGATTCAGAATTTTGTAGGAGTAATTATGCCCAAAAAACTGAATAAATATTTTTTGGTTCTCGTCCACTGCCCAGACCATCTTGAGCGTGACCGGGTCGCGTTTCCCCGAGACTCCCGGAACCCAGGGCGCGAGGCTGCCTTCATTCATCCAATGAATACCCTGAACCGGGATAAAAGCCAGGCGGGCATTGGTCGCTTCTGGGTCGACGGTCGCAAAAAAATCGGGCACTAGCACGACCAGCAGCAGGAAAAATAGGACCAGCAGGCTTGCGACGGCTAATTTGTTCTTGCGAAAGCGCCACCACACCAAAGTCCAGTTGGATGCGATTGAAATTCGATCTTCTTCCTGTGAAGTAACCAGCAAATCTTCGCCAGGCGGCAGCGCGTTTTTGCCTGACTCGGGCTGGTTGGGGATTGAGGTTTCGTCGTGCGCTAATCTAGCCATCCTCAACTCCTTTCCATGCGGATACGAGGATCCGCCCAGGCAAGCAGGATATCGGATAGTAGCGTGCCGATAATTGCGAGAAAACAGTAAATCATCAAGATGCTGCCCGCCAGATACATATCCTGGTTGGTCAGCGCGCGTAATAACAGCGGGCCGATATTTTGAAGGTTCATGACCGTCGCAACAATCAAGCTGCCTGAAAACAATTCCGGCAGATACCAGCCGATGGTGCTGGCCAACGGGTTGATTGCCATGCGCACCGGATATTTCATGACCAACTGCCACTCTGAAAGTCCGCGCGCCCTGCCGGACACCATATAAGGCTTATTGAGCTCATCTAGTAAATTGGCACGCATAACGCGTGTCAGGCGTGCCGTTCCGGCTATGCCAATAATGATCATGGGCAGCCAGATATGCTTGAGCAGGTCGATCACTTTTCCAAAACTCCAGGCTGCCTGTTCGTACTCACGCGAGAACAGGCCTGTCACGCTGATGTTGAAATAGGAGTAAGCCCACCACATCAGGATTAAGGCCAGCATGAAATTCGGGGTGGCTACCCCGATGTAATTAATGACCGTGAAGAGATAATCAAGAAATGAATTGCGGTGCGTGGCTGAATATATCCCGATCGGAATCGCAACGATCCAGGTAAAGATGAATGCAAATACAGCCAAAACAAGCGTCAGCCCAATCCGTTCAGAAATCAACTCGGCATTCGGGCGCTGGTACTCCAACGACAAGCCCAGGTTGCCATGCAGCAAGTTGTCCATCCAGCGAATATATTGGATATAAACCGGTTGGTCCAGGCCATACTGTTTCTTGAGCATTTCGATCTCTTCCTTTTCCAGGGAAGATCCGGAAGAAGACAGGGTGGCAATATAGCTTGTCAGGAAGTCTCCGGGCGGCGCCTGAACCAGGGCAAAGACCATCACAGAGAACAACACGAGCAGGACAGGGATAATAAGAATACGCTGAAGGAAATAGCGAAGCATGGGTTCTCTAGGCCTACCCTTTCTTTGATAATTGCAACGATACAAAACCTGCCAAACACCCTCCTGCGAGCTGCGAAAGCGGCTCGCAGGAGGTATAGAGACGAAACTGCGGTTTTACTTCTTGAAGTAGAACTGTTCCGGATTGGCGTTGCCGGGCGTGCGCAGCGGCCAATCATTGCCGAGCGTGAGCGGCACATTCATCAAATTATTGTTGATGACCACCACTCCTTGCACCAGCGGGGTCAGGCCGACTGTGCCAATTTCATAGCACTGCTCTACCCACAGGGTGAACAGCTCTTTGGCCAGGGCGATCTGCTCTTCAGTCCCGACTGTTTTGCCGGTATCAATGATTTCAACAATGCGAGCAAAGGCAGCGGTGGGTTCGACGCCTTCCTTGCCACTGGTCTGCAGCCACTGGCGCATCAAGGGCGCGATGCCCAGGCCGGGTTGCGTGCGTGGATCGAACTTGGGCGCACCCGTGAAGGGGAAGCCGGTTGTATCTTCGTTCCACAGTTCCGTGACGATTTCATTGGCGTCGCGCATTTCAAAGTGAACGGCGCGTTCACGCACCTGGACAATCGTTCGAACGCCAACAGCTTGCCAACCTGCGGCAACCATTTGCGCAACATCCGGCCAGTTTGCGAAATTGGGCACAACCGAAATCTCGATGCTAAACGGTTTGCCATCTTTGTTCGTGCGGAAACCGTCCGCGTCACGCTTGGTCAGGCCAATACCGTCCAAGAGAGCGTTGGCCTTGGCCTGGTCAAACTCGGTATATTTATGGGCAACTTCATCGCCGGGGTAGTAGGGATGCCAGGGAGCCGGAACCGGCTGTCGGGCTTCGCCCAGGCCCAGGAACACAGCCTGTTTGATCTCTTCACGATCAATGGCGTAAGACATGGCGATGCGGAAATCCTGGGTCTGCAGCAGTTCAGCTACAACTGCATCCTTGTTGTAAGTCTGGTTGAACGTGATGGCAGCATCAGAGCCGCCAAAGGTCGGCCAGGTGATGACGCGGTACTTACCGGCCAGCTCATTTTCCTTGAAGACCGGGTAGTTCCCCATTACAATGTGGCGTTCCTGCATATCCAGTTCGCCAGCGATTGCGGCCAGATTCAGAGCCTGGCTGTCCTGGAAGAATTTGAACTGGATTTCATCGATATAAGGTAGTTGATTGCCTTCGGCATCCACGCCGACATAATAAGGATTACGTTTGAGCACCAGGGTCTGATCGCTGACGCGTGTTTCAGGCTTCCAGGCGGCCATGACCGGGCGCTCGGGGTTTTCAGCAGGGTTCTTGCGGGTGGCGAACAACTCTCCCCAAGTCTTGAAACCGGCTTCCGTTACCATCTTGGCCAATTCATCCGCATTGGCATACGTTGCATGGAATTTCTTCAGATAGTGAGCGGGCAGGAAAACAGCGTAGGATTTATCGCCGCCATCCTGGTTGGCCAGTTCCATCATCAGGGTCGTGTTGGCGTTCATATACGTCCAGGTGACCGTATAATCGTCAACCTTTGTGACCACAACCGCTGAACCGTCTTTATTCTGCATCCATTTCGGAAGTTTTGGGGTCAGGTCTTTGTTCAACAAAACATCCTGGTACCAGAACAGAATGTCATCGGCCGTGAAAGGTTCACCGTCTGACCATTTGGCTCCGACGCGCATGTGAATGGTCCAGGTCTTGAAGTCTGCCGATGACTCCCATGAGTCGATCAGGCGCGGTTCAACTTTGC
The DNA here is from genome assembly GCA_964536185.1 of uncultured Anaerolinea sp. Classification (GTDB taxonomy): domain Bacteria; phylum Chloroflexota; class Anaerolineae; order Anaerolineales; family Villigracilaceae; genus UBA5195. Next base: position 24,416 of record CAZHWV010000060.1, read on the forward strand.
TTCCATCCGGCGCAAAGCGCACCAGGCCATCGTATACGACGCGTACGTAGTTGTTATAATCAGATGGGCCAAGAAAACCACGCCGCCAAACGCCGCCATAAACTCCGATGCTTTCCACCACTGGGACCACCAGTGGCTTCTCGGGCAGCCGCTCCTCAATTGCGGGTAGTTCACCTTTGTCAACCATTGCTTTGAGAAGAGGGGATTCTTTGTATTTAGCCACTGGCTCGGCCGTGGGGGCAGCGGTGGCCGGGGGGGCTGCGGCGGCTGCCTCGGTTGGCTTTGCGACTGGCGCGGCCGTGGGGGCAGCCGGGGCTGGCGTGGCTGTGGCGGTCTGGCATGCGCTAAGAAGCATGGACAGTACCATGATGATTCCCAACAGGTTTCGTAGTGATGCAAGTTTTTTCG
>CAZHWV010000061.1:0-24579 GCA_964536185.1 uncultured Anaerolinea sp.
GTCCCTGACCTGGTGGCTTCGGTGGAACGCGCCGCCCAGCATGACAAGGCAAAGGTATAAACCTACACTATCACGAGCATTTCGCTGGTTTCGATACTCTCGGCTTGAAGGCTGCCAGAGGTCAATTCGCGCAAATCAGCTTGGAAAGCCGGGAAGTCTTCGAACGGAAAACGCAGGGTCATGGTTACATCGGCGGCGAAATCCTCGCTCAGAATGGCTCCATTATGCCGCCTTGTCAGCAATCGAATACGCTCCAGGAGATTATAGGGCAACGCTAACATGGCAATGTGCACGCGCGTTTTCCGCGCCCGAGGCACATCCCTGACCACAGCTTGCGCAGATTCAGTGTAGGCTCGTACCAATCCTCCTGTCCCAAGCAGAACCCCACCAAAATAACGGGTAATTACCAGAACTACATCACCCAAGCCGCTGCCGCGCAGTACTGCCAGGGCAGGGCGCCCGGCAGTACCCTGTGGTTCTCCATCGTCTGCACAGTAATCAATGAGATTCTTTCCACCGCCAATAATGTAAGCGGCGACATGATGGCTGGCATCAGAATATTCCTGGCGGATTTGCTTTATGTACGCGCGGGCTTCGTCTGTGCTGAAAACTGGGGCAAGACGGGCAATAAAGCGGGAATTCAGTTGGACATACTCACGTTTGATTTCCTGGGCAGGGATGAGATAAGGAAGGGACATAGCAGGCTTGATTGTAAAGCAAAAACCTGCCCAGATGGACAGGTTTTTTCCCTTTACAGGGAGGTGGTGCCGAGGGAGGGAATCGGACCCTCGACCGAGCGATTATGAGCCGCTTGCTCTGCCGCTGAGCTACCTCGGCGCGTACCATTAGCCTCAGATTGAAAGGCGGGCTGTATTTTATTATGCTCCGGATAATTTGTCAACGCCAAATTAACACGCCAACTTGACACGCCATAATTTCAGGCAAAATTCTCAGGCGAGTGGTTTCAGTGTCAAGCCCGAAACCACTCGCCTATTTCTGAATTCTTGACATCGAGCACCTCCTGCTAACTTGGGATGCTCAATTATCCGCACGAAAAGCCGCCCCGGCTCAGGAATCCTTGGGGTTTGTTTTATTCTCCTCTACTGCTACGAAATCCCCTCTTGCCGAGGACAGTCTAATCCTAAATCTTCGGTGTACAATAGTTGAATAAAAACCGGTATGTTGAGCAGATCGGATCATTCCGAGATGGAGACCATGATTATTTCCCCACATAACCCCAGGCTGAAACTAATCCGGGCGCTGGCTGGCAGGCCGAAAGAACGCCGCGAGGCTGACGCGTTTTTGGCCGAGGGTGTTCGCCTGATTGAAGATGCTTTGGCTGTCAAATGGCCATTTCTATTTGTTTTGTACAGCGCAGGAATATCCAATCGTGGGAAAAAACTGGTCGACCAGATCATTGCCAGTGGAGTGGATGTGGAAGAAGTGGCGCCAAGTGTTTTACAATCGGCCAGCGAAACCGAATCCAGCCAGGGTGTGGTGGCTGTGCTGAAGTTGCCTCAGACGGGATGTTTGGACACAGGCTCTTTAAATTTTGTTCTTATCCCTGATCAAATACGTGACCCGGGCAACCTGGGTACGTTGATTCGCAGCGCGGCAGCAGCGGGAGTTCAGGCTGTCTTCATTCCACCCGAGACTACTGACCCATTTGCGCCAAAAGTTGTGCGCGCCGGGATGGGCGCGCACTTCCGGATAAGGGTTTGCAGCCTGACTTGGGATGACATCCGCGCTAAGTTAAATGGACTCCCCACGTTTTTGGCTGGTGTCGATGGGCAAACTTCTTGCTGGGGAGTGGATTTTCGCCAACCCTTGGCCCTAATTGTGGGCGGAGAGGCCGATGGGGCCAGCGAACAAGCCCGAAACCTGGCGAATATGGTCGTTAACATTCCAATGCCGGGTAAAATAGAATCATTAAACGCAGGCGTCGCTGGAGCAATACTCATGTTCGAAGTCGTCCGGCAGAGAAACGAGGCTTTATGAAAATTCGTTCGATTACATATTTTATGAATGTTGGCTGGCCGCTGAAAGAAGAAAGAATTCAGGAAGCGGGCATATTCCTTTCAACAGCACGCTCGGCCTTTGAGAACGCCGGCTATGAAGTGCAAACCACGCGAATAGCCAGCGTGCCCTTTACGAGCCTGCTGGGTGCGGATGCTATTGGCCTGACCCCACGCTTTGCACAAAAATTAAGTAATTCCATCGCTGCCAATGGCATTGATTATGCATCGCTTGGACCAGCCTTGCCGGATGTGCCCGAAAGCTATGAAATGATCCCGGATGCGATCGCTGCATCGAAAAACATTTTTTTCTCAGGCATCATGGCTTCAACACACAATGGTATCCATTTACCGGCCTTACGCGCCTGCAGCGAGATAATTATACGCAATGCAACGATTTCGCAGGATGGATTTGCCAATCTGCGCTTTGCTGCGCTGGCCAATGTGCTGCCAGGGGGCCATTCTTCCCCGCTTCCTATCATGATGCAGACCAACCCACCTTTGCATTGGCGCTCGAAGCCGCCGATCTTGCAGTGGATGCGTTTGCGAACGCAAAAACCATTGATGAAGGCCGCAAGGCTCTGATGAACGAGTTAGAAAACCATTCCCGCAAATTAGTTTACGCTGCCGAACCGCTTAAGTTTCGCTTTAGCGTCAAATTTGGTGGGATTGATTTTTCACTTGCGCCTTTTCCGACAGAAGGTACTTCGCTCGGTTCCGCATTTGAAAAATTTGGCGTCCCAAGAATCGGGTTGCATGGATCTCTGGCAGCGGCTTGTATTTTGACAGATTCTATTGATCGAGCTGATTTCCCGCGGGCTGGTTTTAGCGGCCTGATGCTGCCTGTATTAGAAGATGCCACTTTGGCAAAGCGTTCAGCCGAAAAAGCGCTGACCGTAAAAGACTTGTTGATGTATTCGGCGGTGTGCGGCAGTGGATTGGACACTATTCCAATTCCGGGTGATGTGACCAGTGGGCAGGTTGCGGCTCTTTTGCTGGATATTGCCGGGCTGGCCCTGCGCCTGCACAAGCCGCTTACGGCACGGCTCATGCCAATCCCCGGTAAAATCGTTGGGGATGTCACACAGTTTAACTTCGATTATTTCTCAAACAGCAAAGTAATGGCCCTGGAGGCAGAGCCGTTGACCAAGCTGTTTGCTGGAAACGAAACTTTCACCGTGCAATCCAGAAAATAAGTGTTCTGCCGCAGCCCAGGCTGTGGCGTATAGTCCAATCGATTTTGGTGGAGAAGAAGTTCAATGGATCAGACTAAACATGCGTATTTTGAAGGCAACATTGTCCCATTTGGCGATGCAAAGATCAGCATAGCCACCCATGGATTAAACTATGGCACTGCAGCGTTTGGAGGATTGCGTGGCTATTGGAATGCCGACCTGAGAAAGCTGTTTGTTTTCCGTCCCATCGATCATTACCGGCGCTTTTTAAATTCGGCTAAAATTCTGGCAATGGAACTCCCGCATACTCCGGAAAGCCTGACGAAGATCACAATTGACCTGCTCAAACTGGATGGTTGGCAGCAAGACGTATATGTGCGCCCGTTATGCTACAAAGCGGACGCCGGGATCGGCGTTCGTCTGCACGACCTGCGCGATGAAGTATCTATTTTTGCCGTACCGTTTGGCGCTTATGGCAAAAACGAAGATGGCGCGCACGTAACGATGTCATCCTGGCGTCGGGTTGACGATAACGTCATTCCAGCGCGTGGCAAGATCAGTGGGGCCTATGCTAATTCGGCGTTAATCAAGACAGATGCCATTAGAGCCGGATTTGATGAAGCCCTGGTTCTAGATCAGAACGGTCATATCTCTGAAGGCACCGCGATGAATGTGTTTATGGTAAGGGACGGCGTTCTGATTACCCCTCCCGTTTACGATAATATTCTGGAAGGCATTACCCGGCGCACAGTAATTGACCTGGCAAAAAACGAACTGGGACTGGCTGTGGCAGAACGCTCGATTGATCGTACGGAGGCTATCATCTGTGAGGAATTATTCCTGACTGGCACGGCTGCGCAAGTGATGGTAGTAACAAAAGTGGATTACCGTTCTGTTGGGAATGGCAAAATGGGTCCAATTACTGCTCGTTTGCGCGAATTATTCAACGATGTGGTGCATGGTAAGCTGGAAAAATATAACCACTGGAATGTTGCCGTCGAATAAAATTAATTCTTTACTTTTGCTGGAAACGAATAAGGATCAGGTTCTTTTTGCAGTCAGCGTAGGTAGTTAGTTTATATTGCTCGGAGAGTGGCGCATCTGATTGGTCGACCAGTTGCACCCAGAGCGATTGGCTCGAAGCCACTGGCGCAACTTTCAAGTTAAACTCAAAACCACTCTGTCCATACGCCCGATCAATGCCGGTTAACGTGACCAAGGGCGGGACGAATGTCTTTCCTGGCACACCTCCACCCAGCTTGACGGAAAGACCAATGACAGGCCCATTCTTAGCGTTCAGGGTCTGTCCAGCAACATACATTGAACTGCAACTGGTATCCGCTTTGATAGTGGTGCTTTCATTATAGGTAACAGTGACTGAGTATGGCGCACCGGTCGGTCGCGGTGTGCGTGTGGAAGTTGATGCGGTGGTCGGGGTAAAATTTGGGGTGGATGTCGAAACAGTAAAGGCGGTGGGGCTTGATACCAAAGTAAAGGTCGGTCGCGGTGTGGATGTATTTGTTGGCGGTAAGGTAACCGTCGGGGTCCATGTCGCAGCGTAACTGATCGGCGTCCATGTAGCGGTGGCTGGAGGTGGCACAAGTGTATTGGGGGCAAAGGGATTCAGACTTGAATAAGGGTCGCGAATCAGGCTGACGAAGAAACCGCAAACGCACAGAGTCATCAACAGCATCAACCCGGTAAGCACATTCCAAATCAGATCTTTGTCAGTCTTATGCTTTCCACCAGATTTTGTTGGCTTTGCTTTGAGAAAGTTGTCGTAATTACTCATGTGTCTGTCTCTTCTTTCCCTTCTCTCGTCTTCGTTACCCGAGAGTGGTCGGGGTGAGGTATGCTTATGGAGCCAGGACAATGTTACTTTGCTGGCGACGGGTTGCCAGCCAGTCATTCAACGCGCGGGTTTTCATGACTGACAGGGTGTCTGGAGAGAGCTTCCTTTCGGGTTGGCGATCCAGCAGCTTTATGATATGGAACCCGACTTCACTTGGAACAATCGCGCTGTAAGCGCCCACTTCGAGCGAAAATGCTGCGTCTTCGATGACTTTTTCGGCCAAATAACCACGCGGAAACCAGCCAATATCACCACGAGTGACAGGATCGACCTGCGCAGCTAATTGTTCAAAGTCTGCGTTTGCTTCAAGTTGGACATAATAACTTTTAGCAACGTCTTCATTATAGAGCAAAATCTGGCGGACGTGAACCTGCTCTCCAGTACTGGGTACAGATGACATGATATTGTCACGCATCCAGGCAGAGGCTGCGGCACGTTTTAACGCCTGGCTAAAACTTGCTTCGGTGTAACCATGGGCCTGTTCCCAGGCTGTGAGTTGCTCAACTCCACCAACTTCAGAGATTAAAACATCCAGTCGTTGCTGCAGGGCAGCGGCATCGATCACAAAACCGGCTTCTGCAGCTCCTTGAGCAAGTAAAAATTGAGAGACAATATCATCGCGTACAGTCTGCAACGCTTGTTCATCGCTAACAGTCTTGCCCATGGCCGTCAAGGCAGCCTTATACCTGGTTAATTCGGCATTCAATTCATCAGCCGTGATGCCTTCGGCATTGACGGTAATTACCAACGGAATGGCTGTGGCTGTTGGCGGCAAGGATGTAGCGGTGGGCGAGATCGGGGTTGGTGATTCAAAAACAGCCGGGAAATTCGGTGTGCTCGTTGAGCAGGCGGTTAATATAAGCAATAATAGGACCAGCGCGCGTTTCAGTGTCACCATTATCTTGATTATACCTGACACAGACCAGATCATGGAGCCCGGCCTGGAGAGATCGCTATGAAGACAACAGGTATAATAACGCCACCCATGCATAGGGAGTTATGAAATGAAAGCTGAACGCCGTACCGAGGTTTTGATCATAGTGTGTCTGACTGCTTTGATTTTGATTCCACGCCTGGTTGGGCTGGATGCTTTCGTCAGCGTGGATGAGCCGGATTGGTTGAAGTTTGGCGCAAATTTTTATCGCGCTGTTGGGAGCGGGGATTTTGCCAGCACTGTGTATGATTATCACCCTGGTGTAACGACGATGTGGGTGGTCACTGCTGCTTTTCTATGGGTTTTTCGCGCCTACCGGGCAATCGCCCCAGAATATTTCTGGAAAGGCCAGCAGTTCGACACTTTTTTGAGCACCAACGGCCACCCACCCGTGGATTTGATCTGGCATGCGCGTTTTCTGGAAGTGCTGGTGATTTGCGTACTGCTCTTGTTTGTCTATATCTGTTTGCGCCAGCTTGTGGGACGCAAAGCGGCAGTTGCGGCCGTGCTGCTGGCGTCTTTTGAGCCGTTTTTTTTAGGACATTCGCGCCTGCTAAACCACGAGGGGTTGCTTTCATTGTTTGGCATTTTGAGTGTTCTCACATTGCTGGTTTGGGCAACCCGAATAGAGAAAAGGCGTTACTTGCTATTTTCCGCAATTTTTGCTGCTCTGGCCCAGCTAACGAAATCGTCGGCCATTATTTTATTGCCTCTATCTGGGCTGATTTTATTTGTCAGGTTTGTCCAGGATTACAGGTTAAATGCAGCCCACCAGGCACAATTCTGGAAACTGGCACGCAATTTTCTATTATGGCTTGGCCTGGTATTACTGATATATTTTGCCTTATGGCCAGGTATGTGGGAGAAGCCAGGCGAAATGCTGTATAAAGTCTATGGAAATGCTTTCAGCTATGCCCTGCAAGGCGGGCGGCTGGAAGTAACCCAGGATCTGGAAGTCAGCCGCTTTGGTCTCGAATCAAGCGGGATTCAGGAATATCTGATCAGCATCTTGTGGCGAACTACGCCGGTGGTATGGATCGGCACACTTTTGGCTGTTTGGATACTGGTTTCACGCAAGACCGAAACTAATCTCAGGCTTACAGGCGCATACTTACTTGCGCTTGCGGCCTTATATGTACTGTTGTTTGGCATCGCGCGGGGACGCAATGCGGCGCATTACGTTATGACAAGTTATGTTTGCCTGGATCTGGTCGCTGGACTTGGTTTTGCGTTTGTGCTTGAACGCTTAGCGACCTTGCAAAAAGCGTTTGAAAAACCATGGGCTAAGGTGGTGTTGCTCGCAGCCTTAATCTTTGCCCACGGTCTGGGCGGATTAACGCAGTATCCGTATTACTACACCTATGTTAATCCGACGATGCTGGCATTATTCCCGGGCCAAAACCCAAATTATGGGTACGCCGAGGTATTGGAGCAAGCAGCCCATTACCTGGCAGCCAAACCTGATGCAAGCAAATTGACCGTGACAGCCTGGTATGGGCGCAGCTTTTCGTATTATTTCCCAGGGGAAACACTGGTGTTCAAACCCATGTATTCTCTCGAACAAGATTCCCTCGATCATCTGCGCTCAGTGGATTACCTGGTTGTCTATTATGCTCAACAGAATAAAAGAGATATCCCAACAGGTTTTATTCAGATCATGGAACCCGCGGTAGCAGAAAAAATTATCTGGTTTAATGGCATCGAATATATTCGCATCTATAAAGTATCTGATTTACCCGAATCTGTCTTTAAGGGGCTGAGTCAATAGTGAAAAGAACACTATTGGTTGAGTTCCCATATAATTCGCAAGCCATCCAGCGTTAACCAGGGGACGATATGCTGGATGACATCCGTCTCTTTTGCCACCACTTCGGCCAGGCCTCCGGTAGCAATTACCTTCATTTGCGGGCCGAGTTCCTTGCGAAAGCGTGCCACCATCCCTTCGACCATACTGACATATCCGAACAAAAGCCCCGACTGCATGGCGTGAATGGTGTTGCGGCCAATGACATTCGGCGGGCGTTGTAAATCGATGCGTGGTAGTTTTGCGGCGCGCGTATATAGGGCCTCAGCTGCCAGGTTGATCCCGGCCGTGATAGCTCCCCCAAGATAATCTCCTTCCTTTGTGATCGCATTGAAGGTCGTGGCTGTGCCAAAATCGATCACACAAGCTGGACCGCCATAATGGCGCATCACTGCTGTTGCGTCGCAAACGCGATCAGCGCCAACTGCTTTGGGATCCTCGTAGCGGATACGAATTCCGGTTTTAACGCCCGTATCCACCACCAACGGCTCCTGCTTCAAATACTCGCGACAGGCTTGAGTTACCCGCCCTGTCAATGGTGGAACGACCGATGAAAGTGAGATGCCTGTCAAATCCTGAATATTCTGGCCGGCGTGCTCTAAAAGCCCGAGCAGTTGCAGCCCATATTCGTCGGGCATGCGGTTATGATCCGTAGCCAGGCGCCAATGCCAGAGCAGGTTGTCGCCTTCGTACAGGCCAATGGTCAAATTGGTATTGCCGATATCAATGACGAGAAGCATTTTTACCTTTTTACAGTTTTTTGTACTGTCATAATCAACAACCTTGTGCGGTCAAGGTTTTCAATATGATCCTAAAGCGCAGCCTACTATCCCTGACCCGCTTTCACGGTATCGATCATTTCGGCTACCACATCGTAGCGATTAAATTGTGGCATGATGTAAATACCTTGCGCCCAGGTTTTGATCTGTTCGACCAGTTCGGTGGTGATACGGAGGCCCTCCTGGATACCACGTTCCCCGGCTTTTTCCATCCGGAGGCGGATGGGTTCGGGGATACTAACTCCAGGCACTTCGTGGTGTAAAAAATTTACATGGCGGCTGCTGAATAACGGCAGAATTCCGACTAATACAGGTTTTTCGAGGCGGCCAAATTCACTGGCATATTGTTTAAGAAAGGCCTCGGCCAACTGAGGATCAAAAATGGGCTGGGTCAGGAAAAAATCAGCACCAGATTTCAGCTTTCGGCGCAAATTTTTTGTTTCAACCGCAAAGTCCTGTGGACAAAGATTAAGAGCAGAGCCGACAAAGAAATTGGTTGGCTGTCCAATACTGGTGCCAGAGTGATCTAACCCGGTATTGAAGCCTTCTTTAATTAGTTTGATTAAACCTGAAGGGACAATGTCAAAGTTATCGGCAGCCTCAGGATAGTCGCCGATTGAAGTGGGATCCCCCATGATAACGAAGACGTTACGAATACCAAGGGCATGCGCAGCCAGTAAATCGCCTTGCACACGCAGCAGATTGCGCCCGCGTGTGGGAAAGTGCAGCGTGGTTTCGACCTGCGCTTTGCGCTGGACAATATCGCAAACCGCCCAGGCTGACATGCGCATTCGCGCCATGGGGCTGTCGGCTACATCGATCACGTCCGCCCCGGCTTCGGCCAGCAGCGCAGCGCCTGCCATCAGTTTATGCGTAGAGAGACCTCGCGGGGGATCCATTTCAACCGCAATCACAAACTTGCCAGCGGTCAGTTTTTCGGCCAGGTGGGTAGGCGGTTCGATCTCTGTGTCAACGTCAATTTGCTTCCCGTCCCGCAGATTGGGACTGGATGGGAGAACAAACAGCGTATCTGAAACATTTTCAACCTGATTGTTGGAAAAATCTAGCAGTGGGGCTGAATCTAAGGCCTTGCGCATGGCGGCGATATGTCGTGGGGTGGTACCGCAGCAACCGCCGACGATGTTCGCGCCTGCCGCGCGAAAGGAAAGGGCGTAATCGCCGAAGTACTCTGGATCAGCCGGATACATGATACGCCCGCTGACTTGTTCCGGCCAACCAGCATTGGGCTTAACCCAGAATTTCATGTGAACAGCGGCCTGTTTCATCTGGCCAAGGATCCGCAACAGTTGAGCCGGACCGCCGGAACAGTTGACCCCGATGACATCCGCTCCGGATTCGGCCAGGATACGCGCTGCTTTTTCGGGCGTATCACCCAAAATTGTGCGCCCATCCCGGGTAAAGGTAACGGAAACAATCACCGGTGAACTGCTTTCTTGGGCTGCCTGCACTGCTGCGCGCGCTTCAAACAAATCAGCAATCGTCTCAATAACGATTAAATCCGCTCCTGCCGCACATAATGCCTGGACCTGCTCAGCAAAAGCGACGCGAGCAGCCTCCACCTGTACGCGCCCAAAGGGAGCCAGGCGCACACCCAGGGGGCCGATATCTCCGGCGATGAGCACATCTTTAAAGGATGCCGCAGCAACGCGCCTGGCAAGCTCCACGCCGGCTGTGTTTATTTCGGTAAGTTTATCCTGCAGACCAAATTTTTCCAACTTATAGCGGTTGGCGCTAAAAGTGTTTGTTAATATAATCTGCGCCCCAGCTTCGACATATTCGCGGTGAACTTCAGCGACAACAGCCGGGTTGGTTAAATTAAGTTCGTCAAAACATTTCTCAAAACTGACACCGCGCGCATTGAGCATGGTGCCCATCGCGCCATCCGCTAAGATGGTGCTGCTGTTCAGAAGTTGCCAGAAGTCTTGCTTCATATCAATTCACTTTCCATAAGATGATGCCTGTTAGCTGGAAAAAGCGGTCATCAACCAGCTGGAAATTACCGTTTGGCGGCCTGCGGCTGTGCCAGGCAAAGAGCCCGGATTATTGATGTGATCCATATTTTTATTTACAAAAAGCTGTTGACGCACACAAATGCAACATTTTTTCAGGCGTGATTCTATAAATAAGGTAACTGTTTCCAACCATATCAACGGGTTCAAAGTTTTCTCGCAACCACTGGTAATTTTCTGGCCCATTGATAACGCCGACCAGCCTGTTAATGGAAACAAAATAAGTGGTCTCTTCATCAATGAGAATCGGAGTTTCAGGGGCCTTTTCAGCTTTAGTATGTTCTTTTTTATACTCATCCAGTAATTGGGTATCTTGACCCCAATCAAGATTTGAATCGGCCAAATATTTATAAGAATTTTTACCTTCACCGATTAGTTCATTGAAATAAGCAAGATAGTTTGGATATTTCGATAACACAGAAGCAATCAAGAAAATACTACACGACAAGACAATTCCCGTTTGCAATCGGGTAAATTTTTGCCAGTTCCTAAACAAGCTGCCAGCAAAAACATACAACAGAGGAAAAACAAGCAGATAATATCGCATCCCCATCTGTGATTTGTAAAAGAAATTGAAATAAACCGAGTAAAAAAAAACAAGCCACAGCATAAACCATTCGTTCTTCATAAAGAATGATCTTTGCTTTTTATTCCAAAAAAAGATTACAAGAGAAACAACCAAAATAAGTTGGGTTGCTATAGGTACCTTCAATGCGGATGCAACTATGTAATAACCCGGAAAACCCTGTCCAAAACGTGTCTTCCCCAGTAAATAAATATGAATAAATCCTAAATCAGTTCGTTCTTTGGCAGTGATCCAATCCAGCCCATCCAGGTATGGATACGGCACTGGCACGATAAAATCGATCTTCGATTGAAGTTCGCTAAAGAAATCGGATTTAAATTCATAAGAATGGAAGTATGTAAAAGTGCGGTTGAATAAAAACCCTGCGTTAATGATCAAGATGCTGAAAAATGCCAAAACAATAAAATATTTCAAGTATCGTCGCACCTCCTTCCATAGTCCTGAAATACCTTCGATAAACGCCCCCCGAAATCTTGGAAGATCATGCGCCAATATTTCAACTGCTAGGAGAAAGTATAGTGAAACCGCTGTGTATTTTGCCAATTGTGTCAGGCCAAGCAAAATTGCAAATATCAGCCCATCAGACCATTTGCGCGTATTAGCAAACCTCCATAGCCAATAGCTACAAAATAAAATCATGCCTGCTATATATATGTCTGTCGTAATAAGTTGTGAATGAGCAATAAGATTTGGGTCAAACACATATAATCCCAAAGAAATGAGACCTGGAACCGTCCCGTACAACTCTCGAGACCAATGAAACACCATGAATGCCACTATCATTGAAAACAAGACGGTGATCAGGCGGGCTACTACCATTTTATTAAGGTTTTCCTTCAATTCTCCTTCAGGTAGAAAAGTCGTTACTTTGGCTGGCAGCGCATTCAATGCCGAAAAAGGCATTTTACTATCATCAAAACGCGATGAATCGCCATTTAAAATATTCACGCCATACCGATAATGATACGGCTCGTCATAGGTTAATGATTTTCCAAGGACACTAAACAGGCTGATCGCAAAGAAAAACAAGATGAGCAACAGAGCAATAAAGTCTGAGCCCATTCGGGAAACAATGAAAGACCTAAATAGAGTGATAGCTGATGAAACCTTTTCCAATGCACTGCTCATCATTGAATCGTCCCGATTAACCTGAAGTGATTACCTATCATCTGAAAAAAAATTAATCAAATAGGAAAATAAGACAAACCCAACTTGATTACCTCATTAATTGTTCCACTCGGCTTTCGCCGGTGCTATAATACCGGGCCTGCGGGTGGTGCAGGATAATAGCGGCGGTAGACTGCTCTGGAATGAGCTGATAAGCGGGGGATAACTGCATGCCCAACTCTTTTTCTGCCGGCAGCAGATCAAAGACCTTGCGATGGTCTTCCAGTTCTGGGATGGCCGGGTAGCCCCAGGAATAACGTTTTCCCTGGCCATCCGGAATGCCAAGTTCACGGCGGATATGCTGGTGCAGGTATTCCGCCGTAGCCTCGGCGGTCTGAACTGCCAGCCCATGGGTGAAGTAGCCTTCAGAATAGTTAGTCTCTGCTTGAAATTTGTCAAAACGTTCGGTGGCTGCCTGGCCAACGGTAACAATCTGAAAACCGACCACATCCATCTGGCCAGATTCCAACGAAGCGAAGTAATCTGATAACGCCAGGTGTTCGTCGTAAGGCTGGCGGGAAAAGTGAAAACGGGTCAATATTTCGAGCGTGCCAGCCAAGCTTTCGGGATTGTAAATGTTCAAATCGTCCCCATCAGCCTGGCAGGGGAAAAGACCGTATACAGCCTGAGGTTTGAGCCAGCCATCCTTGAGCGCTTCCCTGGTCATCTTATCCAGGCGGGCGCCAAACTCTTTTTGCAAATTTTCCCATTCCAGACCATGACTATTTTTTGCGCCCCAGGATAAGCGATAAAGTTCGTTGAGGTTAAGGTGTTTGAGCACCATCTCCAGCGGCATATCCTTGACAATGCGCGCGCCCCACTTATTGGGAAGCTTGATTGTAACGGGAACAACGTTTGAGCGCCTGTTTTCTGATTGGCGCTGGGCGGGCACTTGAGCAGCGCGGCCCATTTCCATATCTGCATCTTTGCGCATCTGCTCCATCAGAGCAGGTTTGCGCTGTGCATCAATGAGCTGATCCATGGTCTCTAGACCTTCGAAGGCGTCCTTGCAGTAAAACACGCCCGGCTCGTAGGCTGCGCCATCATCCGTGAATAGTATACGGCGGCCAAACCGACGGTTGATGGCTGCGCCGCCCACCAGTACCGGGATTTTAAGCCCGCGCCGCTGGAGTTCGTTAATAATGAGCGGCATCTGTTTGGATGTGCTGACCAGTAGCGCTGAAAGGCCGATAGCTGTTGCCTTCGCCTCCACTGCCTTACTGATAATCGTTTCGGCAGGCACCTGCTTCCCAAGATCTATGACCGTGTAACCGTTGTTTGCCAGGATGGTCTTAACCAGGTTTTTACCGATGTCATGTACGTCACCGTAAACCGTGGCAATGACGACCGTACCCTTGGTGACGCCCTCAACCTTTTCTAGATAGTTTTCTAGGTGGGACACCGATTTTTTCATCACTTCTGCTGACTGAAGGACAAAAGGTAAGATCAGTTCGCCCGCGCCAAACTTATCGCCGACTTCTTTCATAGCGGGCAGCAGCACACTGTTCAGCGTGCGGACGGCAATTTCGTGGCGGGTCTCGCTCAAAGGCAGAATTTGAGGCCGGTTGATGATCTCGTCGATGTCCGATTCGACACCATCCTTGTGGCGGTGAACGATGCGCCAGTGCAGGCGCTGTTCGGGGCTCATCGCCTCTGTCGGGTCGGCAAGAGTGTTTTCGGTGGCTGCGGGGGATATATTCTCAAAATGTTCAATAAAACGCTGCAAAGCATCTGCTCGTTTGTTAAAAATCAGGTCTTCGCAGAGTTCTTTCTCGTTAGCAGGAATATCTGCATAGGGAGTGACGTGGGCCGGGTTGATGATGGCCATATCCAGGCCGGCTTGCACACAGTGATACAACATGATCGAGTTTAGTGCAGGGCGGGCTTGTGTAGCTAAACCAAAAGACAGATTTGAGACGCCCAGCGATGTGAGCACGCCGGGTAGATTTGCTTTGATCAGGCGGATGCCTGCAATGGTCTGAATGGCAGAATCGACAAACTCCGCATCACCAGTGGCAAGGGTAAAGGTCAGCGCATCGTAGACGAGCGCGTCAGGGCGCAAGCCATGTTCGTTAACGGCGATGTCATAAATCCGTTTTGCGACCTCCAGTTTACGCTCGGCGCTCTTTGCCATACCATTCTCATCAATGGTCAGAACAATAACAGCGGCATTGTGTGTCTTGGCCAGCGTGAATATTTTATCGGCCTTTGCGCGACCAGCTTCGAGATGGGTCGAGTTGATCAGGCAGCGCCCCGGGGCGGTCTTGAGGGCGACTTCCAGCACGTCCAGTTCGGTCGTATCGATAACAAGCGGCACCTCGACGCCCATGGCCAGTTTTTTGACCGTCCAGCGCATCAGTTCAATTTCATCCGGGCGCTCGGTGACAGCGCAGGAAATGTCCAAAGCATGTGCGCCAAAGTTGACCTGTTCGCGTGCGATCTCCAGGATTGAGTCGTAATCTTCGCTCAAGAGCAGGCGCTTGAACTTCTTGCTGCCCTGGGCATTACAGCGTTCACCGATCAGTAAGGGCGGCGGATCCTGCTGCATATTAGTGGCTGTTATCGAGGATGACAGACGTGGAGTTGCCTCGGTAGGGCGGGCAGAGGCAGCCCGGGAAGCCAGTTTTTCGACCAATATTTTCAAATGAGCCGGGGTGGTTCCGCAACAACCGCCGACAACTGAGATGTTATTTTTTTCGACAAATTCGAGCAGCGCATTCGCAAAGGGTTCGGGCTCGAGTGGGTAGACTGCCTGGCCATCAACATTGAGTGGTAGACCTGCATTGGGAATGCATGAAACCGGCAGGGTAGATTGCTCGCCCAAGATGCGAATGGGTTCGCGCATGTGTTCAGGACCGGTGGAACAATTCAGACCAATGACGTCGATGGGCATGCCTTCAAGAATGGTAAGCGCGGCGGCAATGTCTGTGCCAAGTAACATACGACCAGTGGTATCCAGCGTGACCTGGGCCTGGATCGGCAGGGTTATCCCAGTTTCATCAAAGGCCTTCTGGATGCCGGTAATGGCCGCCTTAACTTCGAGGATATCCTGAGAAGTTTCAATCAACAGTACATCCGCGCCGCCCAGCAGCAGTCCGAGAGCCTGTTCACGGAAAATGTCGGCCAGTTCATCGAAGCCAGTATTCGATAGTTCCGGGTCATCGGCGGATGGTAATTTACCGCTGGGACCAATCGAGCCAGCCACAAAGCGGGGTTGACCGGTTTGGGCAGAATATTCATCCGCCAGACGGCGGGCCAGCGCGGCGGCAGCGGTGTTGATCTCAACGGTACGCTGGCCAAGTCCATACTCGCCGAGAGTCAGGCGGTTAGAACGAAAGGTGTCCGTCTCGAGCACATCCACGCCAACTTCGAGAAAGGAACGGTGCACGGTCTCGACTGCCTGTGGATACGAAATAACCAGGTAATCATTGCATCCATTCAGTTTTTCCCCACCGAAGTGGTCAGCGGTGAGATGCAAATTTTGCAGGGAAGTACCCATAGCGCCATCAAAGACGAGTACTTTTTTCCCGAGGGCGTCGAGGTAGCAGCGGTTGGTATATTTTCGTTCCATAACAGTCTCCGTTGATTTTTTGCAGCTTACTTTCTAAATTTATGACCCAAAAGCATTAAGTCTGTAATCATCCAGTGATTATGTCTTGGGGGTGAAGACTCGGTAGTTCGTGAAAATTAAAATTTTGTATTTTATACCATTATCAGGTGGTTCTTTCTTCATCGACAAAACATAAATGGTTTGGGGATCGTCAGGGCAATAATTCAGGCCAAATGCATACCATCCCAAGGCCTGAGTTTCTCGAAACGGATCACTGGCATCTATCCATTGGGTTGTGTTTGCGTAGTCTGCCGGGTTCATTCTTTCTGTATAAAGAACATAAATACCATGCCATCACGACCATAGATGAGAGCAAAACCCCAAATATGAGTACAATTGAGTAAAGATGCGCTTTAAATTTCATACCTGAGTTCGGTCGTTTTAAGATCAGGCGAACTGGAATTCATCGGTAAGACTTGAGATACCGACCTGCGATGCATGCGCTGTGCAACTGCCTGATAGCGCTTTTTGCGCTGCCTGAACCCACGGCATAGCGAGCTCATACAGATGATTAATAAGGCTTTGCCAGTAGTTCGTCCAATATCTTTGATGACGAATCAGCCACCACCGCATGCTGCGACTGCCCATGCGCATCCATCGTTACTACAACCGGAAAATCCTTCACCTCGATCACCCACAGCGCCTCGGGCACGCCGAAATCCAGCTTATAAACCCCCAGCACCCTTTTAACCGATTGAGCAATAAAAGAGGCTGCGCCGCCAATGGCATGGAAATATACCCCCGGCGTTTCTTCACAACCTTTGAGGGTCCTGGCGCCCATGCCACCTTTACCAATCACTCCCTTGATGTTGAAATGTTTCATTACGTCGGCTTGATACGGTTCTTCTCGTATGGAGGTCGTCGGCCCGGCCGCCACAAAGCGATAATCTTTGGATTCAAGCCCAGCGACAACCGGGCCACAATGATAGATAATCGCGCCATTCAGTAACGTTTTTAACTCAGCATAAGCTTTTAGATCGTCAGCCTGCGGTTCGCGTGTCTTTTTGATAAAAGTCTCGATCAGCCACTTATGAGCTGCATCGCGTCCGGTGACCATGATACCGTTGAGCAGCACCGGCTCTCCAACCTTTAACTCACGGATAATTTCATCGCTGATAGGGATACTGATTTCTCGCATGATGGATCTCCTTGCGTAGCATGACTACCGTCTAATCGTAATGAATTTCTGTGCCCTTCACGGTCATCTTGCGGCGGCGATACGCCCAGCACATATAAGAAACCGAAACGAAGAACGAAGCTGGCAGGCGGTGCATCCCTGCGATCTTTGTCTCGATCACTGTTGTTTGGCCGCCAAAGCCCATCGGGCCGATGCCCAGGGTATTGGCTTCGCTGGTCAGCCGTTCTTCCAATTTTGCCAGGTTCGGATCATCATTGTGTACCCCTAATTTATCGAACAAGACTTCCTTGGATTTATAATATGACGATCCCCGGTCACCACCAATGGCCACGCCCAATATTCCCGGTGCGCAACCCTGACCTTGAGCCTTTTGCACAGCGTCGAGCACTACTTTCCGTACTCCGGCCAAATCCCGGCCTGCACCCAGGCGGTTATCTGGAAGCGAATACTGCGCGCCAACATTCTCGCAGCCCCCGCCTTTAAGCATTAATTCAATGGTCAGTTGTTCGCCTTCAACTTCTTCAAAGTGGATGGACGGAAAATCATCACCGCCCAGGTTGTTGCCGCTATTTTTGTCATAGACGGCATCGACAGCATTCGGACGCATGGTATTGAGCCTGGTAGCCTGTTCCATAGCGCTACGGATTTGCGCCTTCAACTTTCGTGTGCTCCACCCTTCAGGATAATAGACATAGAAGATCGGAGTGCCAGTATCCTGGCAGATCGGTGTTGATTGAGCGCGGGAGAGTTCCACATTTTTGATGACTGTTTCCAGAGCGCCACGCGCAGCTGAGCCAGGCGTTTCTTTTTCTACAGCTGCGCGTAGACGTTTTTCCACATCTGCTGGCAGGTCTGTCGAAGTCCGGCGGATTAATTCCAAGATTTCATTCGTTAAATCTCGCATGGGTTGCCTCCTTGCCGATAATTATATTTATGATACTCGAATTTGATTAGTTTTGCATGAATTCATCTGGCTTGGTCGTGAGTTTACTGGTACAAGCTGTCCGGGCTGTTTCGGTTTGGAACTGTCCACCTGGGGCAGCTTTGATATAATCCTAGCGAGTATAGACACTTTATCCAGCCTGAATTGATTTCAGAGAGTAAAACATGTGATTAGATTTTGTAGTTGATAGGGATGCATGTGATCATGAACACGAGAAGTTCTAACTTTCGCTTGATTTATTGGTTTACAATTTTTCTTTTTGCACTCGGACTCGGACTTTATTCTTTCCTGGGGATTTATAACCGTTACTGGTCAGATGACTGGTGCTTTAATTCAGATTTCAAGGCGCTTGGTTTTATTGGAATTTTAAAAGGCTATACGTACATCACTCATTATTCCTCGGAACGGATATCATTGACACTATTTTCTGCTTTATCGGAAAATTTTGGAATACTTGGTGTTCAGATACTGCCTTTTTTGGTTATTTTGCTTTGGTGTGCAGCTCTTTTTATTCTTTTGATTAATCTGAACACCCTCTTAAAGTTCAAGTTATCACGCTTGTTTTTCGCGGCATATAGCTTGTTGGTTGTTTATTTCTCTATATATTTAGCTCCAAATCAATTTCAAAGTTTATATTGGCGTTCTGCTGTATTGCCTTATACAGCTCCATTAATAGGGACCCTTTTTATTTTAGGGCTTTTGATTTATTCACTGAACCAAGGGAAAAACTCTCGTCCGGTTCTTGTACTCATCATTTGTCTAACCTCAATTGTAGGGTTGTTTTCAGAAGCAGGTTGGTTCTTCTTGTTTTCAATTATTGGACTGTTTTCGTTGATCGTCTATGTCGCAAAAAAAATAGAATGGAATGCTTTGAAAAGCAACACTCATCAGCCGATAGCAATCTATTTAGTTGTTATCGGGATCATCATTGTTGCCGACTTATTAATTCTTGTGTTTTGTCCGGCAAATGCTCTGCGGCTCCTTGCTTATCCTGCGCGGACGCCTATATGGCTCGTGCCCTTCTTGTCCCTAAGCTATGCCTTTGATTTTGCAATCTTGTCAGTCAAAGGACTTATATTACCTCACCTGGTATTATTTACTTTTTCGTTTGGGTTGGCCTATTTTTCTGGGATTAACATCACAATCCAACCCCGAAAATTTCTTTTGTTTCTTATAGCAGTTTTGTTGGCAATGCTATTTATTATGACATTTAACCAATTTGCCAGCGTCTATGTTGAAAAGGGCCCGCCCCATCCCAGGGCGCTGATTATTTCTCGATTTATCTTAAATCTTGGTATTACTACTATTGCCGCAGCGGCTGGTCTTATCCTTCCCAAAAATACCAATATCATTTTTCCAATGCTTGTGCTTACTCTTTTGGGTAGTACTTATATCTATTCTATAAGAACAATTGTTTTAGAATCGAGAACGATACCAGGTTTTATTGAACGCGCCAAAATTTGGGATGAACGAGACAGTATTATTCGCCAGGCTGTCACCGCAGGCAAGACCACGATTCAAGTGCGTGCGATTGATGGAGCTGCCATGGATCACACGAAGGATTTAAGAGAAAAGCCAGGGGGGATTAATGCATGCGCGGCACAATATTACGGTATTCAAGAAATATATGCGCCACTTCGATAATGTTCGCGAAAGCCAAAGACTCCAGTAGGGTCACGTGAAATATTTTCCGGAATCCAAACGAACACTATTCCTGATCTTTGCCCTGGCACTGATACTGTTGACCCCTGGATATTATGGGAATGTCTGGCGCGCAGCCGGAAAAAAATGGTTTGTCGATTGGCAGAAATTCCATGAGCATTTTGTTGTAGCGCGCCTTGTGCAGTCTCGCCAGGCTGGGATTTTTTCTTACGGCGCCCTGCTTGGTTACGGAGATATTACTACTTGGGAAGTGAACAGTGATGTTATCAATCATGAATATGATTTATTTTTGAATGGGGGTCAATTCAGAGCCTACTGGCCGTATAACTCTGTCCCTGGCATTCAAGCTGTTCCGTTTAGTATATTGGACCGTTATTCCAACCTGGCGCCAACCACTACCCTAAAACTCTTTCGGCTAATAGAAGCTTTGCTCGCTGCTGTGGTTCTGGGCATGTTTTTAGTTTGGGTTTTGAGCCAGTTCGGACTGTTACCCGCTTTGCTGACTCTCTTTTTTATGGCAACCTCAGAGTGGTTAACGCTTTTCGGAGCAAATTATTATTGGAATCTTTGGGCATTTTACCTGCCCCTGACAGTCTTTTGTTTTTATCTTCAACGTTCATCCGAGACCGCACAGACACGCCAGCGCAATATATTCTTGCTTCTAACCGGGGCTTTGTTCATAAAGTGCCTGTTCAATGGTTTTGAGTTCATCAGCACTGCTCTGGTGATGCCGTTTACCGCGCTCGTTTATTATGCCTTACGCAATCGCTGGGCTTTGTCCTATTTTTTGCGACAATTTATCTTCACTGCTTTGGGAGCGCTGACCGGCACATTCGCTGCTCTTGGGATTCTGGCGTTACAGATTGCTTCTGCTTCAGGCAATTGGAGGCAAGCGTTTGTTTTTCTCGCTTACACCTTTGGCAAGCGTTCTTTTGGCGACCCCAACCAGTATGTAGGTATTGAAAGCGAAAGTTTGCGGGCAAATGTCTTTGCTGTGCTACAAACTTATCTCAATGGACGCGCGCTAAACCTGAATAGCCTTTTTCGGACTAATTATCCAGGTCTTGAATTTAGTTACTTGCAACTTTTTGCCGGCTTTGCATTGTTTTCGATATTGCTATTTCTGCAGGATAGATTTTTGGGCGGGTTTTTGAATCAAAAAACAGCTTACGCGCTCCTGGCTGCCACCTGGTTCTCAGCTCTGGCTCCACTCTCGTGGTTTGTACTCTTCAGAGCGCATTCTTATATTCACACGCAGATGAATTTTATTATCTGGCAAATGCCATTTACCCTCTTCGGTTTTTCGTTATGTGGGTTTGTACTCGCAAACTTGTTCCGGCCTCATTCAAGGCAATAAGTAGGGGCACAGCATCGCTTTGCCCCTACTTATTGCTAACCTTCACTCGCATCACATGCCGCTTCTGACCGCCAAATTTATATTTGTAATCTTCTTCACCACGCAAAAAGTCGAACTCGGCGCGCTTGTGATTATTGGCCCATTCGAGCAGGTAGCCAAGGAGTACCCAACCAACAGACAGATCCATGAAGCGGCGGTCAAGACCAGAGTTGTACACCCATATTTTGTTATCGTAATCGAAGTTGAGGTAAGCGCAGGCTTTTTCGCCATCCACATCCAAAAAGGCCAATTGCAGGTAGCCCGCCTTGAAAGCGGCGCTCGCAGATTTTTTCATTTGCAAACGCATAGCACTGGTCAGAAACGCGGCCTTCTCAGGATCGTGGGCCATGAGCGCGAGGAATTCATCCAGCTCAGCATCAAGTTTACTTTCATCATCAACAATATACCAGCGCAGACCGCGACCACTTTCTTCAGCTCGGCGCATTTTGCGCCGGATTTCGTGACGTTGTTTTTTATCGATCCCGGAAAGATATACTTCAAAATCACCGGGCAGGGGAATGAACGGGCTGGGTTGGTAAATTGTCTCGGTGTAATCCCAATTGTGTTTGGCGGCAGCTGTTTTGATCGCAGGTAAACTGGGTGAGTTTTCGGGTAGATTATACAAATCGAGTGCTTGCCAGGCTAGTGGATAATTAGATTTCAACCAATTCAACAAGTCGGAAACGAAGACCAGGTGATGTTCTGGGCGTACGATCAGGTCCAGGTAATCCGAAATCTCAATGCTTCCCAGCAGCATTAAAGCGGCCTGGCCATTGGAGTCGGTGGCCAGAAACAACGGCGCAATTCCAACCAGTTGTTCATCTTCAAAAGCGGTGATGATGGCCAGCTCTGCATCTTCATTCCATTCAGCACCTCCTCGCGTACTCCACCAGGTATATAAATATTCATAACGTAAGAATGGGGCATTGGTTATGCCCACCTTCACCAGCGCATTCCAGGCTGGCGCCAACGTTTCGAGTGTGTCAAAGCTTGTGTGTAGTTTAAATTCCATAAGGTTGTTTCCCACAAAGATTTTACCAGTATAATGTTAGATACATATATGAGCGTCCTTGACCTGAATTTTCTTAGTATTTACCGTGTTAACGGCCAGGAGTGGCCGCGTTTACCCGGCCTATCAGCCCAAAACCCACCCAGAAAACTGGCGCGTGGGCGCGATCAGGACCGTCTGCTGGTCTATTTGACCCTGGCCGGAAATGTGAGCTATTCGACCAGCGAATATGGCCAGATCGTGGAACAGGTAGCGGAGACGTTTTATAGTTCGCCTGGTTCGCTCACCTTTGCGTTAAAAACTGCCGCGGCATCGCTCAATGACTACCTTGTCGAGTGCAATATGAAATCAACCGGCAAGGGATTGTACAGTATCGGCGCGCTGGTGTTGTGCAGCTTGCGTGGTAATTCGATGTATATCGTCCAGGCCGGACCAACGCATGTCTATCACCTTACTGGCGATACACGTCATCTATATGACCCCCAGTTGGCTGGCAAAGGTCTGGGACTCAGCCAGGCAGCACGAATGTATTTTTCGCAGGTTGTGCTGTCTGCTGGCGATCGCTTGCTGATGTGCGCAGTTCTCCCACCCAACTGGGACAAATCCATAACCGAAGTGCGTGGATCAGCCTCCCTTGAGACCACCCGTCGTCGTTTGTTGGCGATTACCGATACAAATGTCAGTGCTTTGTTAGTGCAGGCTACCAACGGCAGCGGTGTCATGAACATCCTTAGGGCAGTCAAGGATGATCCACTCGAACCTGTCACTGAGGCCCAGTCTGCGCCCACACCTGAACTGGTGGATCAAGCGCCTATATTTGATCTGCCCTCAACCAGTCCGGTTTCTGCGCCAGTGACTGAAACCCAGACCCTGGAAACTGAACAGCAGGTAGCAGGTGATGATAACCAGCCGCCTGAAGCAGAAATTTCACAAATTATTACGCCCTTATCTGGTCGTAATCAACTAACCACTTCTAAAAACCGCCAGAGCGCCTTCAAAAGAAGATATTCACGTGAGCCAAGCGTTCTGAATCAGCCTGGTTGGCGCGATCAGTTAGTTCAAGGGATCCGCGCCACTGCTCGCATACTGGCTCGTTTGATTCGGGGCGGGCGAGAATTGACTCACAGGTTCGCCGCCTGGGTTGAAAAAGCTGTCCCACGGTTGCTCCCTGAAAACGATGAAGATCAACCTACTATGTCAGTTTCCCGTACATGGGCGATATTTCTTGCCGTCGCCATTCCTGTTTTATTGTTCGTAGTGGCCAGGGTTGTTTATTATCAATTGGGGTACGAGGCGCAATATAAAATCTATTATGACCATGCCCAAGAAACAGCTCAAATGGCGCAGGCCGAGTCAGCTCCAACTGCCTTAAGAGTTGAGTGGCAGGCTACGCTGGATTGGCTGGATAAGGCCGATCAATACCAACTGACATCGAATTCCGATTCACAGAAATTGCGCCTGGATGCCCAGACTGCCCTAGATAATCTCGACAAAATTGTGCGGCTCGACTTTGCTCTTGCATTTACCACCCCGCTCAGTAGAAATTTACAAGTTTCACGCATGTCTGCATCTGAATCAGATATTTATTTACTTGATTCCACGAATAGTTCAGTCTTGCGCGGGGTATTCAATAATCAGACTTATGACCTTGACAGCAGCTTTCAATGCGGCTCCGGGACAAATAGTAACGGCATTCAAGTAGACAAACTGATTGATATTATTGCCCTGCCGCGTTCCAGGGCTACTGCAGCCACCTTGCTGGGCATCGATGTGGCTGGGAAGCTGTTATATTGCATGCCTGGCGAAAAACCCCGTGCGGCCATTCTGCAAATGCCTGGTACTGGTTGGAAAGGTATTACCGCCATCGCTTACGATGCTTACAATCTGTACGTACTGGATTCCGCAGCTCATGCAGTTTGGATTTATCCGGGAACGGATAACTTCGAATTTTCCGAGCCGAAATTTTTCTTCGGAGAACAGGTGCCAGTCATGCTGGAACAGGCCATCGGTATGGCAGTTAACGGTGATGATCTGTATTTGTTGCACGCAGATGGTCTCATGACCACCTGCACCTTCAGTCACATCGACGCCTCACCCACTCGATGCAACGATCCGGCGCTTTACATCGATACGCGCCCTGGTTACGAGGGTGGTATGAAATTGAGCGACGGTGTTTTCTCGCAGATCACTTTTACAAGTCCGCCTGATCCTTCGGTGGCATTACTGGAGCCATTTACTCAATCAATTTACCGTTTCAGTCCGCGCGCGCTGGAACTGCAAAACCAGGTCCGCGCCGCTGCCGGGAAAGATAACCCCCTGCCAAAAGGAATGCCAGTCACGGCCATGGCCTTCAGTCCGAATAATATATTGTTTTTGTTTGTCAATGGTCAGGTCTATTTCTCGGTAAATATTCCTTAAGTTGTTACTTCTCAGGCTCTTTAAGTTTCTAACGAAATAGAACATAGAAATAAACAAGCCC
>CAZHWV010000062.1:0-24355 GCA_964536185.1 uncultured Anaerolinea sp.
AAAATGTTGCAGCTGTCAAAGTTGGTGGCACTGTCAGTCCATTTCGAACATCTCTTAAACGAGCACCTGCAACTTGTGCATCAACTGTTAGGACTAAACCGTCATATCCCGCTTTTTCAGCTCGTTGAATCAGTTCAAGGCTTCGATCGCGATCTCTCCAGAGATAGAGTTGAAAGTAATTGCTTCCATTGGGTGCATTTTTAGCCACATTTTCGATTGAAGTAGTGCCCATTGTTGAGAGGGTGAATGGAATACCAAACGCACTTGCAGAACCGCTTCCGGCGATTTCACCTTCTGAGTTCATCATGCGGGTAAAGCCTGTAGGGGCAATTCCTACAGGCATCGAATATTGCTTGCCTAGCATTGTGGTTGCAAGAGTTGCCGATGAAACATCTCTTAAAATATGTGGTTGAAATTCAATGTTTTCAAAGCTTCGTCTTGCCTTGTTCAAGGTGATTTCTTGATCTGCTGCACCATCGGTGTAGTCAAAGGGTCCACGCGGTGTGCACTTCTTTGCTGCTGCTCTTAAATCATAAATCGTGTTAGCTCTAGAGACTCGTCGCTTTTTACTCGACAAAATCGGTTTTCTGATTCTAACTAGCTGCTTGAGATTTGCTAGTTTGCTTTTAGTTTTCATCAGTTGATTTTCTCTTTCTATTTGCTAGGTCAATTGCATATTCTTGGGCCGCCAAAAACTCTTTAAATTTGGCATCAGAGTACATCAGATCATTTGAAGTTGGTTGGCTTACTAAGGGTTGAAAACTCAAGGCCTCGCACGAGTCAGAGAAATTCTTTGTAATTACAGCGTGAGCCAACATTGCCGAACCTCTAGTTGTTGTATCGACATCCTCAAATCTTTCAATCGCTCGGCTAAGGGTTCTGTGCCGAATTTTTTCCCAGCGATGGTCATTTCCTGCGTGACCTCCTAAAAGAATGGATGGTTGCCGAACTTCGTTGAGTGTCTCTGCCAGTTCTGCAACTTGTCTTTCGGCAAATGAAATTCCTTCCATCACAGCCATTGCCATATGCGATTTTTTGCATTGACTAGTTACTCCGTAGAAACCTGCTTGCACATCTGGTCTCCACAGCGGAGCTCGCTCACCATTTATATATGGAAGATAAATCGGTATTTCCGTGCCAGAAGCAGCCATAGCTAAATCTATTAACTCGTTGGCCTCTATCTCAAAAAGATCTGCGGCCCAAGCGACTGAAGATCCACTTGACTGAGTTGGGCCATATGTCACTGCAAGGGGGGCACATGTATCAGGAATGATGTAGAGATCTCCCCCATCATCAGGAGGCGTTGCTGAAGATGATCCGACTATTGCTGAAGTGCCTGTTATTACAAAGGTTGCCGGCTTAGTAAACACACCCATGGCCGCCATGCCACACATCGCATCAGACCACCCAACCGACACCTCTGTTCCTTCAGAAAAACCAAAACTTTGTGCAGCCTGTTTTGTAATGGTTCCACGACTTTGGAAACCATCTAGTAACTCTGGAACAACATGGGCATCCCACCCTGTGTAGCTAAGAACGTCAGGTATAGGAGATTTGGATTTTACGTTGCACAAACCTTTACTAGACCATGGATCAGATATTGCTTTTCCAGTTAAGTGAAAACCAACAAAGTCTTTAGGTTGAAAGATCCATTTGGTTTTACTTACTGTTTGATCTTCATTGCGAGATAACCACAGTAATTTAGCTAGGCAAGCACTTGCTGACCAGGGAAGTGAAGTCCCTATAACCGGAAGTGGGTTACCAAATCTATCTGCTAACTCTGCTGCTTCTGCAACTGCGCGATTATCTTGCCAGATAAGTACTGGTCTGACTGGCTGACCATCTTTATCTGCACAGACAACTGATGGTGTTTGACCAGATAGGCCAATAGAAACGACTCGCGAGATTAGATCAGCGTTCTTGGATGAAATGTCTTTTAGGGCAACCAAATAATCAAGGGCATTCTGTTCCGCGTAAGTGCTTGATGAATGCGTGGTTTCGATTTTCGACTCAACTCGTTTAAGAATGGCTCCTTCAAAATCAATAAAGATTCCTTTTACGGAAGAAGTACCAAAATCTAGGCCAAGAATTAACTCTTTAGCCAAGTTTGCTCCAACGAACTACCGCATCTGCACGCTTATTGATGCCAGGTTGCAACTGGGTACCTAACCCTGCAGCTGTTGGTGGAGTTAAGTAGCCATTTTCATACTTCGGCAACACAGTTACCATTTCTTGATACCAGCCGTAGTAAAAGGCGCGGACCATTTCTTGAAGCTCAATGTTTGGGTAAGTCGCGCCAAGGTGGGTTCCAACAGTCAATACGACCGGACCCGTGCAATCGTGTGGTGCAACAGGTACTCCATAAGCACTAGCTAAACCAATTACTTGTCGTGCCTCTGTAATACCACCAACCCATCCCGGATCAATCATCAAATGATCAATTGCGTTTGATTTCAATAACCGATGGTGATCCCATCTGGTGCCAGTGGTCTCGCCTGTAGTTAATGGTGAATTAATTGATTGCTTAAATCGAACGAGTGCATCGGTGCTTTCATGTCTGAATGGATCTTCAATCCAAAATGGAGAAAACTCCTCAACAGCATGTGCGATAGTTGTTGCAGCTGGCACCGACCAGAGCGAATGCATCTCGAGCATAATGTCGAAATCAGATCCTGCTGCTTCTCGCGCACGACGGAAAATATCTACTCCTTCATGCAAATCTTTTCCCATGATTGTTTGACCACCAGCGCGAATTGCAGCCTCATCAAAGGGCCAGATCTTCATGGCGGTAAATCCCATTTCTTGTAAACTATGCACTAGTTCTTCTGGCTTATTTAAGAATGCAAAGAGATCTTCGTAGTCGCCATCTGTAACAACACCTAGCTGCGCAGTTCGCTTGCGATCTATATTTGAAGATCCTTTGGCATAACCAGTTCCGGCACAGGTGTTATACGCCCTAATTTTTTCTCGAACCTTGCCGCCCAGGAGCTGATAAATTGGTTGACCGACCGCTTGGCCAAAAATGTCCCACAGCGCGATATCAATCGAAGATGTTGCTCTTACTGCAATGCTGGATCCTGAATAGCCAATGAAATCTTGGTGCAAAGTTTCATGTAGGGCATTTATCTCAAGTGGATCCTTGCCCAAAATTCGTGGGGCGATACTTTCGTGGATGAAGGCTTCTACGGTTTCAACGCCAACACAGTTTTCACCTAAACCAATAATTCCTTCATCGGTATGAACCTGTAGAAACATAATGCTTGGATATTCATTGAGCCGAATAGTTTCCAGTCCTACTACCTTCATTACTTTCTCCGCTCAATTGATTGATTTTTGGCATAGACAGCGTTACTCTGCATTGTCTATTGTTAACGATTTTAGCAACGTGGTCAAGGGGAACTAAGGATGTCTACAAATGTATCGACGCAGCTGATCTCACGAGAAGAGCTTTTGTCCTTAGCGACCGAAATTCTGATGAAATGGAATACTCCCGAAATTTTCGCTCGCTCTATTTCTGAGTCACTTGTGCAAGCCCAGGAAGCCGGACATGCATCACATGGTGTAATCCGCTTACTTGAATACACCCAATTGATTGATAAAAAGGTAATCGTTCCTGATATTCAACCAACAATTAAGTCAGAATTTAACGCATCGGTAGTTATAGATGCCCACTGGGGTTGGGGACAAATTGCATGCAAATATGCGGTTGAAGTAGCCACAAAGAAAGCAAAAGAGTTTGGTGTGTGTGCTGTTTCAATTGCCAATTGCAATCACATAGGACGAGTCGGCGAATACTCTGAACTATTTGCACAGGAGAATTTGATTTCCATGACGTGGTGTAACGCTGATCCTGCGGTAGCTGCATTTGGAGGCAAGGATCGACTTTTTGGAACTAATCCTTTTGCTGCTGGAATACCATCTAATGGTGATCCTGTTGTAATTGATTTTGCAACCGCAGCAAGTGCAGAAGGAAAATTACGAGTTGCAAAAGCCAATGGAGTTTCAATTCCCCCTGCAACAGTTATTGATAAAAATGGAGTCGAAAGTAATGACCCAAATGACTTTTACAATGGTGGAGCAATTCTTCCCTTTGGTGGACACAAGGGGTACTGCTTGAGCCTGATGATTGAGTTGCTGGGTGGGGCTTTATCTGGAAATCATCCATCAATGAACAATGGATATTCACATGGTTTTGGAACAGTTATGGTTGTAATTGATCCAGATAAATTCTTTGGTACGTCCCAGTTTAAAGCTGAAATTTCTGAGGCAATTAAAGCTATCCGAGCTACCCCGCCAGCCAATCCCAGCAACCCCGTTTTAGTTCCTGGTGATGTTGAAAATCAACAGCGTGCAAAGAATTCACCAAAAATTGAAATCTCAACATCAATTCTCGACTCAATCAAGGCGCTATAGAAGACGAATTATCTCTTTTTCTTAGAAACTTTGTCGGTTGGTGATTCTTGAAAGTGTTTTACAACGCGCTTTGCGCCTCTTTCAACATGCTCATGAATCATTGCTTTTGCCTTTGTTGTTTGTTTTGCCCGAATGATCTCTAAAAGTTCTAGGTGATCTGGTCCCCACTGCGGGAGAAATTCCTTGTTAACTTTTTCATCTTGAGACCAGGTATAGACCAGGAATGCATGGATCTGTGAACGCAAAACTTCCCAGGCTTTAAACAATCTTTCGTGGTGAGCTGCTGCGAAAAGCGCGCTGTGAAACTCCAAGTCAATCTTGCTCACTTCTTTTGGGGTGCGTTGCTTCTCTGTCAGCTTTGAGTATCTTGTTAATACCTCATCCATCGCAGCAAGATCTGCCACAGTGGCATTCTTGCAAGCCCACTCAATTGCAAGACCTTCTAACACGCTTCTCATGGAGTAAATCTCATCGATATCTTGCTCTGACCATGATGCAACACGAGCGCCGCGGTGTCGCTCAAGAGTGATCAGTCCTTCTCGCTCAAGACGTGCAAGGGCTTCGCGAATTGGACCACGTGAAACACCCATCTGAGCCGCAAGTTCATCTTCAGAAATTCGACGACCCGGCTCTAGCTCGTGGTCAACAATTGCTTGGCGCAGATCATCTGTCACAACATCAGACAGAACTCGGCGTGAGGCTATCCCTAAACCCAATGGCTTAATTGTGCTTGGCATGTGTGCTCCCCCAGATTGTTGTTTGTAAACAACAATAGCCCAATAAGCCTTAGAGTGCTCTGTGAAAAAGGGGGTGGAGTTGCCTGTGTCGCTTAGTACTCCCCGAGCGTTCCACCCGCGTTGTAGGCAAGATTGCCTCCGTCAACAGGCAAGATCGTTCCTGTAATCATGGCTGCAGCATCACTTGCCAAGAAATGAACCGCATTTGCAATGTCCTCTGGCTCAGCCACTCGGCCGATCGGGATACCACGAACCAATTGATTCATTAATGCAGTCCCTTTTTCGCCCTCAGTTTCAACCCATTTGCGCCAACCAGGAGTGTTAACCGAGCAAGGCTGAATCGCATTCACTCGAATTTTCGACTTTGCCCATTCGATCGCTAATTCACGAGTGAACTGATTAACCCCACCTTTTGCGGTGCTGTATGCAAAGTTTCCCCGACCAATTGCTGAGCTTCCAGCAATTGAACTGATGTTGACAATGGCCGCTGATTTTTTCGAAGGCAAAACGGCACGAGCGAATTCGCGAGCGTTCAAGAAGTATCCAGTTAGTGAAGTTCCAATTACGCGATTCCAAACTTCCATCGAAGTATCTTGCGGAGGGGTGTGCGTCCCTTGCGCAGCATTGTTTACCAACACGTCCGGTACTCCAAACTCTTTTGAGACGTATTGATATAGAGCAATTACTTCAGACTCGATACTTGCATCACTAACAAAGGTTCCGCATTTTATGCCAAGTGAATCTAGCTCTGACTTCGAGCTCTCAAGTCCACTCTTGTTAACGTCAGAGAGAACTATTGTTGCTCCACTGCCACCAAGTTGTCTGCAAACAGCCATTCCGATGCCACCGGCTGCACCTGTTACAACTACTACTTTGCCAGTTAAATCAAAGACGTTTGCAGACATTTCATCTCCTCTAGTACTTCATGACTTTTTTAACAGCAGCTGAAATTGAATCAACTGAAGGAATTGCAGCTTCTGACATCGCAGGGTTTGCACTAAGTGGTGCGCGCGCCGCGCCAACACGCACGATTGGACCCTTCAGCGATCCGAAGTTTGCCTCCGTTGCAGTTGCCGCAATCTCAGCAGTAATTGATCCGAACAATGGCGCCTCGTCTACAACCACAACGCGACCAAACTTCTGGACCGCTGCATTAATTGCATCGGTGTCTAATGGATAAAGTGTGCGTAGATCAATCACTTCAACTGATATTCCCTCTGCTTCTAAGGCTTGTGCTGCTTTATTCGCGGTCACAACGGAATAACCATAAGAAATAATGACAGCATCTTTACCTGACTTGATTGTTGCTGCCTTGCCAAATGGGACGAAGTAATCGTCACCCTTAATCTCACCACGGATGCCTGACAGCTTCTTATGCATCAAGAAAATAACTGGATCTTCATTGCGAAGAGCTGTCTTGATTAGTCCCTTAACATCCATTGGTGTTGAAGGGACAGCCAGTGACAATCCAGCAGTGTGGGCAAAAAATGATTCAAGTGAGTTGCAGTGATGCGCTCCGCCCAGTGCTATGCCAGAAGTTGCACGGATAACCAATGGAACCGGCTTGTTAAACATAAATCTGATTTTTGCTGCTTGGTTGATAATTTCATCCATCGCGCCAAGTGAAAAATCAATAAAGTTAAGGTCGATAATTGGATGACAGCCATACATCGCTGAACCCATACCGGCAGCAACCATCGCCGCCTCTGAAATTGGAGAGTCTTTAACTCGATCAAAGCCAAACTCTTGAGCAATTCCCTTAACTTGGGCAAAGTGTCCGCCGCGCTCTTGAAGATCTGTGCCTAAAATAAAGATTCCTTTATTCCGGGTCATCTCTTCACGTACGCCAGATTGGAATGCCTCTGAATACGTTGGTGTTGCGTTAGCTTTTACTGTTGTATCGGTGCTCATAACTGAATTCCTAACTTTCCAGAATCTACGCCGTCAGTGATTGTTGAAATACTTGGTTCAGGTGATGACTCTGCAAATGCAACGGCTTCCTCAATCTCTTTTCTTACCGATGCACGCATATCGTCGATCTCTTGTTGTGAAGCGAATTTTCTCTCAAGTACTACTCCGGTGAAGTAATCAATAGGGTCTTTAGAGGTTCTCCACTCCGCAATCTCTTCTTGGGTTCTGTACTGGCCCTTTTCACCTACGTTGTGACCGTAATATCTATATGTAACCGCGTTGATAAAGGTCGGACCCTCACCAGCAAGCGCTCTTTCCCTGGCTTCAGTTGTGTATTTGTAAACTTCTTCTACATCTTGGCCATTGATGTTGAAACTTGGCAGACCAAATCCAGCGGCGCGTTTTGCTAAATCTCCACCGCCTGTAACGCGTCCTACAAATGTTTCCACTGCGTATTGGTTGTTGTCGCAAATAATAATGAAGGGCAACTTATAAATAACTGCCATATTAATGGCTTCCCAAGTTCGCCCCGTATTCATTCCGCCATCCCCAACAAAACCCACTGAAACTTTTTTATCCTTGAGAGTTTGAATTCCTAATGCTGCACCCATTGCAATGCCAACACCGGCACCAACAATTCCATTACCGCCAAAGTGCCCGCGTTCAACTCCAGCCAGGTGCATAGATCCACCACGACCACCAGATACCCCTGTTGATTTGGCAAACAGTTCTGCCATCACAGACTTTGGTGTAAATCCCTTTGCCAAGGTGTGATGGTGTGATCGGTGAGTAGTAGCAATTACGTCATCAGGAGCTAGTGCTGATAGCACGCCAACGGCAGCGGCCTCTTGGCCAGATGAATTGTGCATTCCGCCAGGAACTTTTCCTCGTAAACATAATTTATCCGCAGTCTCTTCAAAATCGCGGATAACCATCATTAGGCGAAGCGCGGCTAATGACTTCTCCTTGCTCAATGTACTCATCTATTCAACCTCTCCTGGAGCTAGCACTACGGTAATCGTGTTTCCGGCTGGAACTTCATCATTGGGCTGGTATCTGTGTTTTCCTAATGTTCCTGAAGTTTCCGAAGTTATATCCAAAGTTGTCTTGTCGGTTTCAACGACTGCAATTGATTCACCAGCATTGACTTGATCCCCTGGTTGTTTGGTCCATTCGAGCAACACAACAGTGTCCATAGCCATTCCAAGCGCTGGTACGAATATCTCTTCCATTTGTTCCCTCTTCGTTTCGTAGTTATTTAGAACGGACCAACTGCAAAATTACCGTTATTAATCTTTCCAGTAGTTATCAAGCTATATGCATCTTCAAATCCCCATTGAAATAGCCGTGGGCCAGCACTTTGTGAATACCAAGCAATATGGGGTGAAACGATCAAATTTTTAGTACGACGCAGAATTGAATCTTCAGCTAATGGCTCTTTTTCAAATACATCTAAACCTGCGCCATCTAAGTGACCTGACTCAAGCGCCTTCACCAGGGCATCTTCATCAATCAAGCCTCCTCTGGAAACATTGACCAAAATTGATCCTTTTTGCATTTTTGCTAATTCTTTTTCAGAAATCATGTGATGCGTTGAAGGCATGTATGGGGCATGCATGCTAATTACTTTGCATGATGTTAAAAGCTCATCAAGATTTGAAACCATGCGAACGCCTTCGATCGGTGATGTAACTCCTGGGTCATAACCAATAACTTCTTTTACAAAGGGACGCATTTTCTCAATGAAATTTCTACCAATTCTTCCGCAGCCAATAACACCTAATGAAGAATCTTGGAGAGAAATAATTTCAGCAGTTTTTGGAGCAGGAATCCACTTGCCTTCCTGAGTTGATTGATTAGCCTGGAATAGGCCGCGGTGCAATGCCATGATCATTGAAATTGCGTGGTTTGCAACTTCGTTGTACGCATAAGTTGGTTGGAATATCACAGGCACGTTATGAGCTTTTGCAGCTACTAAGTCAATGCTATCTAAGCCGACACCTAATCGACTTATACATTTTACAGACTTAGGCATCTTTGCAATTTTTTCTGCATCTAATTTGTGCAATGCGACCAATACCGCTTGGCAGCCAGTGGTTGTCTCAACAAATTGATCGACAGTTTCTAATGAGCCCACCTTGATTGAAAAGCCAAGTTTTTCAGCAACCGGCAAAGCCCACGCGGTGTCGATGCCCTCTGCTACGGCCATAACAATCTCGCTCATTGAAATCTCCTCTTTGTGTGTGGGGTTTACTGTATACAATTTAATGGCCCGAGGGTAGTCTTACCGCTATCTATTTTTGAGCCTAGAAAGGTGCTTTC
Organism: uncultured Anaerolinea sp.; assembly: GCA_964536185.1. GTDB lineage: Bacteria > Chloroflexota > Anaerolineae > Anaerolineales > Villigracilaceae > UBA5195. The sequence continues at coordinate 9,384 of CAZHWV010000062.1, forward strand.
ATGAATCTTCCGCTACCAATGCCTGGAAAGGTAATCGCCGTCGGTCTTAACTATAAAGACCATGCAGCCGAGGCAAATGTCCCACTACCAGAAGTTCCAGTCCTATTTACTAAGTGGACAACATCTTTGATTGCTCATGATGACAACATTGTGATCCCAGCCGGTGTAACACAGACAGACTGGGAAGCAGAGTTCGCGGTAGTAATTGGCAAGAAAGCTGTTCGAGTATCAGAAGCCGATGCACTTAGCTATGTTTCTGGATATACCTGTATGAACGATGTAACAGATCGAGAAGCACAGGGTAAAGATGGCCAGTGGGTGCGAAGTAAGTCATATGACACCTACGGTCCGATCGGTCCTCGCATTGTTCCGGCCAGTGAAATCGGTGATCCACACAATCTAAAGATTGAAGCTCGCTTGAATGGAAAGACGGTTCAGTCAAGCAATACCTCAAATCTAATTTTTAGTATCCCTTTCTTAATTTCATATATCTCAGCACGCATCACCTTGGAACCGGGCGATGTAATCACCACCGGAACACCTCATGGAGTTGGTGCGTTCTCAAAGCCACCGCTATTTATGAAACCTGGAGATGTAATTGAAGTCGAGATCGAGAAGATCGGAATTCTAAGAAACAAAGTCGTAGGGGCTTAATTGTGAGTTACAAAGGATCTTCGCAACCTCTTGCGGTAATCACCGGAGGAGCTAACGGAATTGGTTTGGCAACTGCGCATCAATTAGCAAAAGATGGCTACGACCTTTTCCTGATTGACAAAGATCTGTCTAACCTTGAAGTTGCGCGAAATTCGTTGGGGATTCACAACCGCAAGGTCGAAATTCTAAATATTGACCTCTCTGATGGTGAGAAAGTCCTCAGCGAACTCGGCAAAAAGTTTAGTGAATTCGAAGTAGATGCCCTCGTAAATAACGCAGGTATTGGCTTTGCTAGAACTGTCGAGCAAACAACCCTAGAAGAGTGGGATCTAACCTTTGATGTAAACATCAAGGCTACTTTTTTGATGTGCAAGTTGATTGTGCCTCAAATGGTTGCTCGTAAAAAGGGCGAAATAGTTAATGTGGCATCTGCTGGTGCCTTGGTTGGGCTTAAGAATAGAGTCGCCTACTGTGCATCTAAAGCTGCAGTGGTTGGTTTAACTCGTTGCATTGCAGCAGATCACGCACTCGATGGGATTCGAATCAATGCCATTGCACCCGGAACAGTTGATTCAACTTGGATCGGTCGAATACTTTCTGATGCCCCTGATCCTGTGGCCACGAGAAAGTTGATGGAGGCTCGTCAGCTTGATGGGAAGATGGGAACACCTGAAGAAGTTGCACATGGAATTGCGTTTCTCCTAAGTCCCGAAGCAAGATTTGTGAATGGCACTGTGTTTTCAATGGATGCCGGACTTACAGCGGTATGAAATCTGGTGTAATTGCTGTAATTCGAACTGATGATCCAGAGATTGCTCTAACGCTGGCTAGAGGTTTCAATGCAACAAGTGTTGATGCCATTGAAGTCACCATGACGGTACCTAACGCACTGCAAGTTATTGAGAAATTGCTAGCAGAAGGTGTCACACGTTTAGGTGGTGGAACCGTTCGAACCATAGAACAAGTTCAAAGATTGCAATCTATGGGTGCTGCTTTTGGTGTTGCGCCAAATTTGGATGAAGCAATTCTTAAGGAAGCTGTGCGAGTAGGTTTGCCATTTACCCCGGGCACGTTAACTCCATCCGAAATGGTTCGAGCTCAACAACTCGGCGCAACAAGTCTGAAGGTTTTTCCAATAAGTGCGGTGGGTGGTATTGAATTTATCCATAGCGTTTTGGAGCCTCTTCCTGATTTAGCGCTGGTGGTATCCGGCGGGGTCCAACCGGCAGAAGTGCGCTCGTATATCGATGCAGGATGTGTTGGGGTGTGCATGGGTGGGGCGCTTTGGAGCCAAGAAATTGCCATGACCCATGATGTGAAAGCTGTTTACCACTATGCGTGTGCAGCCCTTGAAAGGATTGCCAACCCAACCCGATAAAACACCTTTTGTATACTGTTTACAATTTGCCCCTTGGACATTACTCTTCAGCCCTACGTTGTTTATGGGGAGTAAGAGATGACAAAGGTTTCAGACTTTATCTATCCCTTTTCTTTTGGAGATAAGACACAGTCAGATCTTTTAGGTGGCAAAGGCGCAAACTTGGCAGAAATGGTCAAGATCGGACTGCCGGTTCCACCTGGATTCACAATTACAACCCAAGCATGTCGAGAATTTTTACGTACTGGAACTCTCCCCCAAAAACTCATCACCGAATTAGATGCAGCGATCCATGAACTTGAAAGCTCTTTGGGTCGAACCTTTGGAGATCCCGATAACCCGCTAATCATCTCTGTTCGGTCTGGTGCAAAGTTTTCTATGCCGGGAATGATGGAAACTATTCTCAACGTTGGAATGACACCTGAAGTAGCACATGGTTTGGCTGAACAAACTGGTAATCCTGAATTTGCCTGGGATTCTTACAGAAGATTTATAGATCTGTATGGACGAATTGTGTGCGATATTCCTAAAGATAGTTTTGCAGATATTGATCATACCTACTTGCAAGCGGCAAAGATTAAGACCGTCGACAAGTTAGGTTTTGAACAAACAAAATTGCTTATTGCTGAATACATACAGTTAATTGAAAAAGCCGAAGGTAAGTCATTTTCTCTTAATCCCCGCGATCATTTACTTCGTTCTGTTGAAGCTGTCTTTCATTCCTGGAATTCTGAACGGGCACAGCTTTACCGCCAGCGAGAAAGAATTCCCTCTGATCTAGGAACGGCTGTGAATATCCAGTCAATGGTCTTTGGAAATCTAAGTGATGACTCAGGCACAGGTGTTGCCTTTACCCGAAATCCTTCCACTGGTGAAAGTGGAAACTATGGTGACTATCTTGAACGAGCTCAAGGTGAAGATGTAGTTGCGGGTATCCGAACCCCCATATCTCTTCATGAATTTGCCCAGAAATACCCTTCTGTTTATGCAGATCTTGATTCAACAATGAGCCTCCTTGAAGACCACTATAGGGATCTATGCGACATTGAATTCACGGTCGAAAAAGGAAAGCTCTGGATTTTGCAAACAAGAGTTGGAAAAAGAACTGCTGAGGCGGCTTTTAGAATCGCTAGTCAATTAGTGGATGAAGGAAAAATCAACATAGATGAAGCACTGCTTCGAACATCGGGCGAACAATTAGTGCACTTGATGTTCCCGCAGTTTGATTTGTCTACAACAACTTTAGAAATTGCAAGGGGCATTCCGGCCTCACCCGGGGCGGCTGTTGGTTCAGTTGTGTTTGATTCAAAAAGAGCTCACGATCTTTCCTTAAAGGGTGAGAAAGTGATTCTCGTTAGAAGAGAAACTAGCCCTGATGACCTTGTGGGCATGGTTGCCTCGGAAGGTATTTTGACAAGCCGAGGAGGCAAAACTTCTCATGCTGCTGTTGTAGCTAGGGGAATGGGAAAAACGGCTGTTTGTGGTTGTGAAAGTATCAACGTAGATGAAAAATCAGGCAAGTTCTCTATTGATGATTACGTTGTCCATGAAGGCGACATAATTTCGATTGATGGAAGCACAGGGGCGATCTACTTAGGAGAAGTGCCAGTGGTAGCTTCCCATGTAACTTCGTATTTAGAGGGACGACTTGTTGCAGACAATCCCAATGCGCCTGCAGTTGTAAAAGCGGTTGACAGAATTCTTACTCATGCAGATACCGTACGTAAATTACGCATACACGCCAATGCAGATACCCCAGAAGATGCGGTCAGATCAAGAATTCTTGGTGCAGAAGGAGTCGGGTTATGCAGAACAGAGCACATGTTTTTGGGGCCACGAAGAAGTTACATTGAAAGATTAGTATTGGCAGAAAATGAAGAAGTTCAGAATGGCGTAATCGCCGAGATGGAACCCCTACAAAGAGCTGACTTCGTTGGAATCATGATGGCGATGTCCGGACAACCGGTAACTGTGCGCTTGCTTGATCCCCCACTACATGAATTCCTACCGCCGCTTTCAACTCTGATGGCTGAAAAAGCCAGGTCTGAAGCACTTAACTTAGAAGTATCGGCTCGTGACACAGCAATATTCTCTGCAGTTCAAAGAATGCATGAAGCCAATCCAATGCTTGGATTACGTGGAGTAAGGCTAGGAATCTTGATTCCTGAGTTGTATAAAATGCAAGTTCGCGCATTAGTGCATGCATTCATTGAAGTTCAAAGACTCGGTCATACCCCCCTTCCAGAAGTCATGATTCCGTTAGTAGCTACTCAGCGAGAATTACTCCACTTAAGAGAAACACTTGAGCAAGAGATAAAAGCAACATTTGCTCACGCCGGCCAAACAACAACTTTCCCCATTGGAACCATGATTGAAACTCCACGTGCTGCGATTACCGCTGATCGCCTTGTGCCGTATGCCGATTTCTTCTCATTTGGTACAAATGACTTAACTCAGTTGACATGGGCATTTAGCAGAGATGATGTTGAATCCTCATTCTTACCTAGATACCTTGATTTAGAGTTACTGCCCTTTAACCCCTTCGAGTCACTTGATGAAGCGGGGGTCGGAATTCTTGTTAGAACCGCAGTAGAACATGCCAGACGACTTGATCCTCAATTCAAACTAGGCATCTGTGGTGAACATGGTGGAGATCCTCGCAGTATTCACTTCTTTAACTCGCTAGGAATTGATTATGTCTCATGTTCCCCATTTAGAGTTCCAATAGCTCGGCTAGAAAGCGGAAGAGCTTCAATAAGTGCTAATAATGCATCAGGGGTTAGCAATAATGCTTGAAACACTTTCCTTCGAAGAGATTCAAAAAGTAACCAAGTCGGCAGCTGAAAGCGTCTTTGATCTTCACGGCTCCATGGACAGAAATGCAATTGATGCGGCCGCTGTAAATGCGATGCGCAGTGTACTTAACTCAATTACCATGAATGGAACAGTAGTTATAGGTGAAGGCCAAAAAGATAACGCTCCGATGCTAAAAAATGGCGAGAAAGTAGGAAATGGCGCTGGTCTTGCATTTGATATAGCAGTTGATCCAATTGATGGAACATCATTAGTGGCCAAAGGAAAAACTGGCGCTGTTAGTTTAATTGCACTTTCTCCAAGTAACACAATGTTTAATCCAGAAGACAATTTCTATATGTACAAATTAGTTACAGGCCACGAAGCTGCTGCCAAGGTCTCTATTACTCGACCCTTAATAGAAAATCTACACATCATCGCAGAGGCAAAGTCCAAAGAAATCCAGGAATTAGTCGTTAATGTCTTACGCCGGCCAAGGCATGAAAAATTGGCTTTAGAATTACAGGCAATTGGTATAAAGGTTAGATTTTTTGATGATGGCGATGTTACAGCTGCATTGGCAACTTGTTTACCTGATACTGAAGTTGATGCAATGATCGGTATCGGAGGTTCGCCTGAAGCGGTGATTGCAGCTGCAGGAATAATCGCTTTAGGTGGAAACATTCAAACTCAACTTGTCTCAAAGAATGACATTGAGGTATTCACGGATAACCCCTTGAAACCACTTAATCTTCCAGTACTAACCAAATATGATCTTATTCATTCAAATAATGTTTTGCTATCAATTACCGGCGTATCCGATAATGAACTTGTTAAAGGATTAAAGCGCGAGGGCTCGAAGATTATTTCAGACACATTAATCATCAGTCGGTTAAGTAACGGCCCCTTGATGCTCCATTTATAGTAATTGTTAACCGTTGACAAAACTCGAGAATAAAGGAAGGCTTTCTGCATGAACTCATCTACTTCTTTATTTGACCTAACTGGCCGAAGCGTATTGATTACAGGTGGTGGTGGAGCACTTGGTAGTGCGATAGGCCTTGGACTATCGCAAGCTGGTGCCGAAGTGATTATTGTCGATATCAACCTTGAGAATGCGAACAATGTTGTCAAAGCTATAAAAGCTACGGGTGGAGTTGCTCATGCTTTTGAAGGTGATTTAAGCCAAGAGTCAGAAGTCGAAGATTTATTTGCAAAGATCGACAAGATTACTACTGTAAACATTTTAGTAAATGCAATTTCAGCTCCGCAATATCGATCATCACCAGATGTAATGCCACTAAAGGATTGGGAGAAAACGATTTCTCATGACCTTACTAGTTTTTTTCTTACTTCTCGCGCTGCTGCACAACGAATGATAAAGGCAGGTAAAGGTGGCAGCATCATAAACTTTAGTTCCATTGCTGGCGCATCAGCTCTAGGTCGAGGCAGCGTTGCCTATGGAGCAGCTAAGGCTGGAATAATTCAATTTACAAAAGATTGTGCTTTTGATTGGGCACGTCATGGCATTCGGGTAAATTCTATTTTGCCCTGCCAATTTGATAACGCGGGTTGGGCAGAATTCAAAAAAGACCCCATCAGAGCAAAATTAGTGGATCGTGTAATTTCGGGAATCCCTATGGGGCGCTTTGGAAGCCCTGAAGAAATGGTGGGTCCTGTGCTTTTCCTTGCATCAGACGCGGCATCAATGGTGACCGGAATTGCGATGCCTGTCGATGGTGGAAATCTAGCGATGAACCCTGGTGGAAGTATTGATTGGTAATTAATAACATAAGTATTACAAAGGAGAATTTACATGTCTGAACTTCATTATCTTCATAACATTCCATCACCTTATGATGCACATTCCGTTCCACTTGATACACCTCTAACTGGACCGCCTCCTGCACGATTTAAGGATAGTGAAGTTCTGGTTGCCCAATATCGCACCAACCCAGCTGCAATTGCGGCGTTAGTGCCTGAACCACTTGTACCAATTAGCGATGTTGTAATGGTGCAAATCGGCCGCTGGGGTGACGTTGCAGGCATGGGGGCCAATACCCAAGAGGTTAATGTGATGGTGCAAGTTGAATTCAATGGACCAAATGGAAAAGTGACAGGTGCATATTCACCATACTTTTACGTTGATAGTGATCGCGCGATGGCAGGCGGACGTGAGTTTCACGGGCAACCGAAGCGGTTTGCAAATGTGCAATTAGAAACCCGTGAGGATTTAATCGTAGGAACAATGCACCGAAATGGAATAAATGTTTTCACTGCAACCTTGCCTTACAAAGCCAAGCCATGTGATATTTCAGAAGTTTCAAAACGGGTTAATTTCATCAAAAACATTAATTTGAAGTTAATTCCTCAAATTGATCGTACCCGCGGAATTAGGCAACTTACGGCCCGTGATTTCACTGATATAGAAGTTACTGAATGTTGGACTGGTCCCGTAACAAGTAGAATTGAAGAAAATGCGCAAGCACCGATGTATCGACTGCCAGTTGTGCAGCATTTAGAGGGGTTTTACTGGAAAGGTGCGTTTTCATTGGTTGGCGGAGTAGTCCTCCATGAATATGAAGGAACCCCAGGGGTAAAGTAAGTAATACTAAGAGTTAAGACTCAATGCAGCTAATGCGCCATTGATGATCGACTCCGCATTCAAATCATGGATGGCATACAAATCTGGGATATTTCCTGATTGTCCGAAATTATCCACGCCCATAGCAACTTGTGGCATCCCGAGCGCAGATCCTAACCATGCCATGGCATGTGAAGAACCATCATGGATAGAAACTATTGGAGCTTTTTCGGTGAATGTAGTTCTTAAGACGCCAGGTAAAGATGGAGTCGTAGCAGTGCGAATTCCCTGCTTTAAGGTTCGCTGCCAACTTCCAAAAACTCGGCCTAACGAAGTGATGTCAATGACGTGAGCGATAACGCCCTCTAAGGCGAGTTGTTTAGCTGCCGCTAGAACTTCTGGCATCACAGCGCCGCTACTAGCCAAGTAAACAACTGGTGCAAGATGATTATCCTGTTTTGTTAAAGCACTTCGACCGTCTACTAATTTATAAGCACCTGCAAGTACTTGTGAACGCAAGGTTGCTTCACCGATACGTTGTTTTGCTTCATAAAATGGTTGTTGGTCTATGGATCGTGTAGTTAGTCTGAAATAAAAAGCCAGTTCGTTAGGTCTAAGATCTGGTGCGGTATTTTTCTTTGCTCCAGCGACGTGTGCTAATGCATCACACAATAACCAATCAAGAGACTGAGCATACGCAGGCTCCATAAGTACTACACCTGGTAATTCAACTCCAACAGATGGCGTAATTGTTGATTGATGTGCCCCTCCTTCTGGAGCAAGTGTTATTCCTGATGGAGTGCCAGCAACTATAAACTTTGCGCCAGAATAAACGCTGTAGATAAATGCATCTAGTCCTCGCAAAACAAATGGATCATAAACAGTACCTATTGGAATGAGAGGCTGGTCTGAGATATCTCCTGAGATTCCGAGCTGGCCCAATAAAGTAAATAGATTCATCTCACTGATCCCAAGTTCGATGTGTTGGCCATTGGGACCTTCTACCCATTTTTGAATTGAGTTGTCATTCCACTCGCGTTTAACATCCTTGTTAAAGATTCCATGCCGATTTATGAATCCACCCAGATTTGTAGAAGTCGCAACATCCGGAGCCGTGGTGACCAAATACGGTCTAATTTCTTCATTCCTGCTGAGTTCGGTCAGTACGCGCCCAAAAGCCTCTTGGGAAGATGAGGATCCTGTCGGCGCTATGCCTGTCGAATGAGGAAACTCGGCCACGATTTCAGCTTTTTTGGAGGCCCGCTTCAGCGAGTGAGCTCTCGATAAACAGAGAGAATCCTCTGCACTTCCAGGCTCAAACTTACTCCACTCATTTGATTCAGTTAATCCCGTCAAGTTCCGTAACTCATCAATCTGCTTTTTTGAAATTTGCGCTGAGTGATTTCTCTTGTCTCCGGCGATAGGTAGATGCCATCCTTTGATTGTGTAAGCAAACACAACACTTGGCTTGTCTTCTACTTCATCACATTCTTTAAATGTTTCTAGCAGTGATGAAATATCATGTCCACCTAAGTCAGTTAGAATCTCGAAAAGTTCTTCATTATTGTATTTTTCTAAAAACTTGCTCACGCCATCGGGTGAACCCTCTAAAAATCGAATTCGAGCTGCTTCAGGAGTGAGCCCAAAAAGTGATTGATACTGTTCGTTTGGAATCTGGTCAAACCAGACTTTGAATTTATGGCTATCTGAATCTTCAAATACCCTATTTAACTTCGAACCATACTTCACTTCTTTAACATGCCAACCAGCCGCTTCAAATTGTGCTCTCCATTGTGCAATGCGAACTCCAGGAATTACACGATCCAGAGACTGTCTATTGAAATCCACAATCCACATTACGTTTCCTAAATTGGTGGTTATGGGATCGGCGAGTGCTTCCCAAATATTTCCTTCATCTAATTCAGCATCACCAATCACCGAAATAAAACGAGATTTCGGCCTTGGTCCAAAATGTGAATCCACGTACTGCCTTGTAACTGCCGCAAACAAAGGTGCAACTGCACCTAAGCCAACCGATCCAGTTGAAAAATCAACTGTGTCCGGATCTTTTGTCCTTGAAGGATAACTTTGTAAACCACCTGCTTCACGAAGCTTTTTTAAGTAATCCTGATCAAGATTTCCTAAAAGGTATTGAATGGAGTGAAAAACCGGAGATGCGTGAGGCTTAATGCTTATACGATCTTCGGAGTCCAGAAAATCAAAATATAAGGCAGTTAGAATCGAAGCCATCGACGCACTAGAAGCTTGATGCCCACCAACCTTTATGCCGTCTACATTAGGCCTGTCGGAATTGGCATAGTCGATCATTCTGGTAGACAGCCATAAAACACGATCTTGAATAGCCTCTAATACTTCAAGTTCGCCCGTGTGATTTAACTCAGCCTTAACACCAATTTCAGAGTTCATGATGAATTACTTACCAAGTGCTTTCTTGATTCTACTTTCAAGTGGATATTCTTTGGGTTCTTTATTGGAACCCTTCATCCACCACTGGTAATACTCAGCAAGCATATCTTTGAGGTCGTATGCAGGAGCAAAACCTAATTGACTAAGAATTTTCTCTGAACTTAAAAACGCATTATTTTCTGGGAAAGGGAAAGCAACATTTTTTAGATCAAAGTTGAGAGTATCAATTTGAAAATCTTCAGGTTGATATGAAACTACAATTGGTTCAATTCCACATACTTCTGCCGCCAAATCAACGAAACCGCGACTTGTTGTTGCTTGTGGTACTGCTAGGTTGAATTCCTCGCTGCCATTACTTCTCTTTAGACTTAAGATCCTGACAATGGCACTAGCTACATCGCCTGCATAAATGAATGAGTGGATCGACTTGCCGCCATTGGCTAAAAATATTGGCTGTTTGGCTAGCAGTCGACTAAATGCAAAGGATTCTCTGTCTTCGTAATTATCAGGTCCCATTACAAATGGAAGCCGTAGCGCGGTTGTATCAAAAGCGCCCTTTGCGTTGAATTCCCGGAGTAGTGATTCGGAACGGATTTTCTCTGCAGCATATGGAGCAAATGGATGCGGAGGTCCTTTAGGAAAATCTTCTGTTATAGGAAACGATTGACTGGATGTGTAGACAGCTCCTGTGGAAATAAAAATATAGCGAGATATCTTTCCAGCAAAAAAGTTTCCTGCCTCTTCAACCCAATCTGATGCATAGGCTGAAAAATCTATGACCGCATCAAATTTGGAATCTTTGAATTGTTCCAGTGCCCCTGGTTGAGATCGATCACAAATAACGTTATGGGAACCTTTGTTCTCTTCGCGAGTTCCTCTATTTGCAATCGTGACTTCAACTCCGACATCTTTCAATGCGCGCAGAACATAACGGCCCATAAAACGAGTTCCACCAAAAATCAAAACATTCATTGTTCGTCCTTACGCTACGTATCCCTGTGCATTATCAGTATTGTAAACAGTTGACGATTGGATATCAAGGTACTAGCATCCGGTTTTATGGATGCGATCAGCAGGATCCAAACTTATGAAGCTCGAGTTCCGCTTCCGCAACCGCTATCAGTAGGCACTGCGCAAATTACTCATCGGACTTACTCAGTTGTACGAATAACGACAAACGATGGTTTGGTAGGAATAGGTTATTGCTACAGCAGAGGTCTGCCAATCTCAAAATTAATCGATGACGTAATGACACCTGTTGCTATTGGTAAAGACTCAAAATCACCCGATGTCGTACGCAAACTCATTCTTGGATTTAACTGGCAATCTAGCGAACACGGCACGGTTACATCTGGAGTGAGTGCGATAGATATTGCGCTACATGACATAGCAGGAAAGCGTGCCGGAATTAGTGTCTCAAAAATGCTCGGCGGTACCGTGACTGAGGTTCCCATTTATTCAGTTGTTGGATATCACTATGGCGAGAATGAAGTCGGACTTGAAGAAGAAATACACCATGCTTTAGAGCGGGGAATAAAATCATTTAAAATTGTTGTTGGGGCTAGAGATCCTCAAAGAGATGCCAATCGATTAAGGACTCTAAGAAGCCTGGTTGGCGACAGTGCATATATTGCAGTTGATGCATTTCGAACTTTTGGCACTTTAGAGAATGCAATTGCCAGAGTTAATCTAATCAAAGAGTATGGGATTTCCTTTGTTGAAGACCCTTTCCTAGAATCTGAAGGTAAATTAGCTATTGCATTACGAGATGCCACCGGTGTTCCAGTTTCATTTGGAGAATCTCTTGCCTCTTCAAAAATGGCAGAGCAAGTCATTGATTACAACCAAGTAGATGTTCTGCGAATTGATGCATTGGTTATTGGTGGAGTAAATGAGTTCATCAAGGCTGCGAACTATGCCCACGCTAAAGGCAAGAGCTATGCAACGCATATTCATAGTGAAATACATGCTCAATTGGCTCCTTTGACCTCAAACATGTATCCAGGGGGCTTGGAGTACTTAGATCCACGGTATGAAATTGATCTATTCCATCATTTATTGCTTAAACCACTTAAAATTAGGGATGGAAATGCAATCATTAGTTCAGAGCCTGGCTTTGGAATTGCTTGGGATATGGAAGCAGTGAAAAGATTTTCTTCGTGAAATTGATTGCGAATTAGTGGAATTGGGTCATGGAACTATTAACTGAAGAAACGGTGATTGATTACCTGAAGGATAAGAGTCTCTTTGCTCAGGATGAAGAAATTAGAGTTGAAATCCTGACAGGTGGCGTTTCCAATACCGTTCTTGCAATTTCTACAACGAATAGGCATTTAGTTCTGAAGCAAGCTCTCCCTGCGCTAAAGGTAGCCGAACTGTGGGAAGCAGATCCCCGTAGAGCAATAGTTGAGGCAGATGCTTTAGATCTTTTCCATAGCCTTAATCCAGAGATTGTTCCCAAGTTAGTTTTTGTCGACCCCATTCGGTTTGTGGTCATTATGGAGAGAGTTCCGCTCTCAAGCAGAGTATGGAAATCAGATTTGCTTGAAGGGATCTATCGGCCGCAAGTTGCTCACACTCTTGGGAAAACTCTCTCTCAGTGGCATAACTACGGTGCCTCAAATCCTGTTGCTCGCAAGAAGTTCATGGAAGACACCTTGTTTGATCAGCTAAGAATTGATCCTTTCTATCGATTTGTTGCAGCCAAGAATGCAAAATTACAAGATTCAATTCAGCATTTAATTGCTGAACTAGAGAGTGACAAATCAACAATAGTTCATGGAGATTTTTCTCCCAAGAATTTTATGGTCACAGAAGATGATCACGTCTATATCTTGGATTTTGAAGTAATGCATGTGGGGAACCCTGTATTTGATCTAGCATTCATATTGGCTCATCTGTTATGTAAGTTTTTCCACGCACCCAATGCGAAAGAAGCTGCTGAGTTATCAAATATTGCAAAAACCTTCTTGAACGCCTATCAAGAACAAACTGAGATTTCAGTATCTCTGGTGCTGCACACCGCCTTAATTGCACTTGCACGAGTCGAAGGTAAATCACCAGTTAACTACTTAAGCACGTCTGAACAAGAAAAGATTCAACTGCTGACCAAGAAAGTGCTGTTTGATCAAGAAACACCGAATGTCTTGACTCTTTTTGATTTGAGTAAGCGATGAAGATCAGCAAATTACTGGGGTTTCAGGTTTTGGATTCCAGGGGTAGACCAACTGTCGCTGCTTCAATCACTCTAGAAGATGGCACCACCCATACTGCACGTGTGCCGTCGGGAGCTTCGACTGGAAAGCATGAAGCTTTGGAATTACGCGATGGCGATACATTAGGTAAAAATTCTTTCTACGGACCGCTTTCGGTTTCTGGGGCGGTCAGCAATATAAATCTACGAATTGCACCATTAGTGGTTGGGAAACAGGCTGACCTGAATTTCGTTGATGGTGTTATTCGCGACATAGACACAACATCAAATTTTTCTTCACTTGGCGCTAATGCGACTCTGGCAGTTTCTTTAGCTTCGGCCAAAGCTTCGGCACATTCGCAAAATCTGTCTCTGGCTCGATTTTTTCAACCACACGATAATTTGTTGATTCCGATGCCCATGGTGAATATTCTTTCCGGCGGAGCACACGCAAAACGATCACTTGATTTCCAAGATGTTCTCGTAATTCCAAACGGTGCAATTTCCTTCACAGAAGCCTTAGCCTGGATTGTTGCTATTCGAGAAACAGCTGCAAAACTTGGTAGCCAGGCTGGAATGGTCACGCACTTAGTTGCTGATGAAGGTGGCTTGGGAATAGCTTTTAATTCAATTGAATTAGCAATTGATTTTGTTGTTCAGGCAATTGAAAAAGTCGGTCTAAAGCCAAAAACTCAAGTTTCATTTGCGCTAGATGTTGCCTCTACCCAGTTTTTCTCTAATGGGACATATAACTTAGCCGCTTCTAAAAAAACTTATGCATCGGGTGATTTTGTCTCTTACATACATGGGCTGGTTTCGAATTATCCAATAGTTTCGATTGAAGATCCCTTTGCAGAAGATGATTGGCAGAGCTGGAGTTCCTTTATGGACATTGCCCCCAAGGATTTGCAAGTGCTTGGAGATGATCTATTAACAACTAATTCTGAGCGTTTGAAAAGAGCTATCAAAGAGCAAGCTGCGAACTCAATTTTGATTAAACCAAATCAAAATGGATTAGTGACAAACACCCACAAAGTATTGATGGAAGCACAAAGTGCAGGGTTTAGGACCGTGGTCTCTGCACGTTCTGGTGAGACAGAAGACTCTTGGTTGTCTGATTTGGCAACTGGATGGCGAGCAGCTCAAATAAAAGTTGGCTCGACTCATGGTTCAGAACGAACAGCTAAATGGAACCGCTTGCTCGAATTAGAGCAGACCGAAAATGTGGAGTTCAGTAAACCGTTCAAGTGATGCTTGGTGGCGGGTGAAGGATTTGAACCTTCGAAGGCAGAGCCGGGGGATTTACAGTCCCCTCCCATTGGCCGCTCGGGCAACCCGCCAAGGTCGAACAAGTACTGCGGCAATTATGGATAGTGCGAAGGGAAAGGATACCTTAGCCTCGTAGTCGAACAAACCGCCTTTTTAGCCAGTGAAGGAGCCCTCACCATGGCAGCAGATGCAAGCTTTGACGTAACCTCCAAGATCGACCGCATGGAGCTCGATAACGCTATTAATCAGGCCATTCGTGAGATTGATACTCGCTTTGATTTCAAAAACACTGGCTCAAAAATTGAACTAGAAGGCGAAAAGGTTTTAATTGAAGCCGACACTGAAGAGCGTGCAAAAGCAGCACTCGATGTCGTAAAAGACAAGATGATTAAGCGTGGAGTTTCACTCAAGCACCTAGATGCAGGAGCTCCACAACTGAGCGGCAAAATCTACAAAATCGCTGCACCCTTAAAGGAAGGCATCTCAACAGAGAATGCGAAAAAGATTGCAAAGCTTGTTCGTGATGAAGGCCCAAAGTCTGTTAAGACTCAGATTCAAGGTGATGAACTGCGTGTGACATCAAAGAGTCGTGATGATCTTCAAGCAACTATGGCCATGATCAAAGATGGTGGCTGGGATTTCGCTGTTCAATTTACGAACTTTAGATAATTGAG
>CAZHWV010000063.1:0-15454 GCA_964536185.1 uncultured Anaerolinea sp.
AGAGGAATAAAACGGGCCGGTGTGGAAAAAAAATCGATTCATTTATGGGCTCATCCTTGCGATTTTCAAACAAAGAAAGATTTCGAAAAACTGCGTCACCTATTTTCGTATGTGTCAAATGAGGTGAATTCAGGTAAAATGAGATCCGTTGGGATGACAGAATTGGCTAAACTGATAATCGCTAAAAACACCGTTAATGTCAAATAAATCCAAACTGAACGACTTCAGATCCAAGGACAGAATTATTTCTATGATGAATAATGAATCAACATCGTCTAAACTAAAAGAAAAAAATGGCAAAATAAAAATTAGTATTCTTTTTCTCACCCTCAATCCAAATCTTCAAGGTCCAATTCCAAAACTTGCGCCTGTGTTGATAGCAGGAATGGAATCTTTCGGCTGCCAGGTTTTTCGGAGCAGCTGGGGACGGCTCTTAGAAAACGAAACCCTGCTCAGAAAAATATTCGGTCGGTTTGTGGATCTCTGTAAAATTGCGAGAAAGTTATTCGAAATTAAGCCGGATATTCTATATATTGATACAACGCTTAATGAAGTTGCGCTGATAAGAGATTTCCCCTTGTTAATTGTAGCGAATTGGTTTCCAGTCAAAAAGGTTGTGAAGATACATGGTAGTAAAACTGCATTATTGGTTGAACCACGTCATATTTTTTATAAATTAATTGCAAGATTTATACTTCGCCGAAGTGATGCGGTTTTGCTGTTATCGGATGAGTGGATGCAGACATGGAAAAATTTTGAGCCGCAGGGCAATTATTACCGTGTAGAGAATCCATTTATTCCGATAAATTTAGTAAAATCAGAGAGTGTCCCAAACATAGTGATGACTGCAAAGTTCCATCCTTCTTTACTGTTTGTCGGGCGGTTGATTAAAGAAAAAGGAATATATGAATTACTTGCAGCTATGGTAGATATTTTAAAACAAGTTGATTGCCATTTATTTATTGCTGGTGATGGGCCAGAAAAGGACGAAATTATTTGCTTTATACAGAATGCGAATTTGGAGACTTCAATATCCTTACTCGGATATTTACATTCCGAAAAACTTTATGAAGCGTATCAAGAGTCAACAATATTCATACTTCCATCTTATCGAGAAGGCTTTCCGACGGTAATAATTGAAGCGATGAATTTTGGGTTACCAATTATCACAACACCTGTAGGTGGTAACCCTGATCACTTACAGCATGGCATCAATGTACTCTTTGTAAAGCCCAAGGACCCAAAATCCATTGTAAACGCTGTGGTCCAGTTATTAAATGATCCGAAATTATGCATGGAAATGCGCTATGCAAACCTTGCAAAAGCCCAGGACTTTAAACCGGACAATGTAGTTTCTCATTATGTTGAGATATTTTCTGAGTTATTAGAGAGATAATTTGGGGGCATACAGTTTGTCGTAATGGTTATAAAAGATTTGGTATAATTTAGTTTCTGGTGCAAAACCGTGAAATGTCCGGCCAAAACGTATCAAAAACCGAGTTTCGCACCAAACAATCTTTTTAGAATTTCATTCGTACCTTGACAATCGAAAACCTCCGATAGTTACTTATTTCTTCCGATAACCGCCAGGTTTCCGGCAATCACACCCCAGCCGACCCAGCCTTCAAAGCCCGGTAGCCCATGGTTCAGGCAACTTCCCAATCCATGAGCCCGCTTGAGTACACTGATTCGGCCTTCAATACCCGCATGCCATTTTCGGCCTGCGACAAACCAATCTCGATGCTCATGCTCCAGGCGTTCTTTAGAGCGATAACCTTTTTGGGGCAAAACCGAATGGATAACACCTAACTCCTCGGATGTAGTTTCATTCTGAGCCGAAAACAACCCCCGGTCTGCACTAGCTTGTTCAGGCGGATGTTTGAAAGTCTCAATGTGTGCTTCCAAGCTGGGTTTCCATTGCTTTTCGTCAGAAGGGTTGCCTACCAAGATACGGTAATGTGTCACGATGCCACCATCCACTTCGTCAAGCCAAACCTTGTGCCCATACTCCACAGGATGATCTTCTTTACCCCGGCAAATGATGTCGGCATGCGGTTCGAAAATGCTCACGATTTTCTCTTGTGCAGGCACTTTCTCATTTTCCAGAATGCGCCTTTTTGTCTGTTGGACAACTTTTTCTGCAAGTGGGGTGAATTTTTCCAGCTCTCTTGTCAGGTGTTTGGCAGTTTTACCGGCAGTTTGGCGGAGTTGCGGGAGTGTTCCTTTCGCCCGATGAATGGCAGATTTTGTTATCTCTAATAATTCTGTATACATTTTCTGACCAGATGCCAGCGCCTCGTCGGTTCGCTTACGCAGCGTTTCTCCGATCTTTCGGGCATGTCTTTTGGCTGCTGTGTTCATGTTTTTTGCTTGGTCTTGGGTTACCTGGACAGCATCCTTGATGAGTTCTCCTGCTCTTCTCAGGTTTCGAGACAATACCCGAACGCTATCCGCTAGGTGGCGGTTGTCGCTCGGCGCGTGAATGTTACTCTCTACCACTGTCCCATCTGTCCGTAGTTTTTTGCCCTTCGTAACCTTGTTCTCGATGGTGAGTTCGGTAATCCGAGCATTGAATGCGACAAGTGTCTCCGAGCGGATCAGGTTAGCTGTACGAATTAAGGTTGTGTCATCAGGAACAGGATTGAGATATATTCTGCAAAACTTTCGTAAAACCAGGCTATCGCTCACACATCGTTCAGTTTCCTCATAACTATACTGATACAACCGTTTGATCACTAACATTCGTAAGCTCACTTCAACTGGCGTTGTGTTCCTGCCCGTGAATAATGTCTTCAACCAACGTTGTGATAAATCCTGCTTTACCAACTGGAAAAGCTGTTCATCTTCCAAATAGTGATCGATTTTCGACAATACTGGATTCATCTTCGGAAAATAGGCAGCAATTTCTTCAAATATCTTGTCGGCCGGGTAACGTTCGCGTAACATTGGAGGCGCCTCCGAAGTATGGGTCCGATTTCATCACCTACCTTTTACCAGAGAGGCTTTTCGTTTGTCAATTGTTAAGGTACCGTTTCGCTTCTTTTGCACCAGAAACTAATTTAGTGTTCGATACAGCGCTTTTCCCTAAACCCGATGGTTTAATTTTTATGGACCAGCTATTGGGATAAGGGATTAATTCGTTCTGGAATGAGTTGCTTACCTGTAAAGGTGTGCCCCATTATTTTCCCGGAAAATCTTTCTCAATCATCCATGGAACAAGCGAAAAATAAAGCTCAGGTAATATTGGCGAGGATGAGGTTTTTATGAAAATCGCGATTTTTGGGTTGGGTTATGTTGGTACTGTGTCTGCGGCATGCCTGGCTGAACTTGGACAGCAGGTAACCGGTGTGGATATCAATCCTGTAAAAGTTGATATCATCAATGCTGGGAAGAGTCCCATCGTTGAACCCAATTTAGATACCTTAATCGCAAAAAATGTCTCATCTGGGAAATTGCGCGCAACCATCAGCGTTCGAGAAGCGATTTGGTCAAGCGATTTGTCATTTATTTGTGTTGGCACTCCCAGCGCACCCAATGGAAGCCTGGATCTGCAATATGTGCAGCGGGTTTCTTCTGAAATTGGGGACATTTTGCGCGAGAAGAAACAATATCATACGATTGTATATCGCAGCACCATGTTGCCTGGGAGCGTCGAAAATCTGGCTCTACCAATTCTCGAAAAAAGTACAGGAAAACGAGCTGGTATTGATTTTGGGCTTGTATTCAATCCTGAATTTTTACGTGAGGGTTCGGCGATCGCGGATTTCCATAACCCACCGCGGACTGTAGTGGGTGAGTGGACTCCCAGGTGTGGAGACCCTGTTGTGGACCTTTATTCAAACATCAGTGCGCCACTGGTGCGGACCAATATCCGTACAGCAGAAATGGTCAAATATGCGGATAACGCTTTTCATGGTTTGAAGATAGCATTTGGGAATGAAATTGGGACAATCTGTCGTCAGGTTGGCGTGGATAGCCAGCAATTGATGCAGATATTTTGTCTGGACACAAAATTGAATCTCTCCCCGGTTTATCTGAAACCAGGGAATGCTTTCGGTGGATCATGCCTGCCTAAAGATTTACGCGCCATTACCCATCTGGCGCAAACCTGTGATCTGGCTGTTCCGGTTTTGGATGGAATATTACTGAGCAATCAGGAACATAAAAACCGCGCCCTTGGATTGGTTATGGCGCAGGGAAAGAAGAAAATTGGTGTCTTGGGATTGAGCTTTAAAGAGGATACAGATGATTTGCGGGAAAGCTCAACGGTCGAGTTGTTAGAAAGGTTAATTGGCAAAGGTTACACGGTTTGTATTTATGACCGCAATGTTTCTTTGGCGCGCCTGATGGGAGCTAATAAGTTGTATATTGAGCAGGAACTTCCGCATATATCAACCTTGATGGTTGATTCGGTTGAGACAGTTTTGGAGAAATCAGAAGTTATTGTTATCGCAAACCGTTCAACTGAATTTGTTGAAATTCCTGCAAAATTGAAACCAGATCAAAAGATTGTGGACCTGATCCGCTTGTTCAAGCCTGAAGATTTTTTGGAAGGCCAGTACCAATCGCTTGTTGGCTAAAACAGCTCATCTGGAGTGTGAAGTGGAACTACATGGAAAGATTCTGATCATCGTCGAAAATCTTCCAGTTCCCTTTGATCGTAGGGTTTGGCAGGAAGCAACAACGTTATCAAAGGCTGGTTGTCAGGTTTCTGTTATTTCTCCAACGGGCAAAGGCTATGAAGAGAAATATCAAATCATAGATGGGATTCACATATTTAGACATCCTCTTCCCGCTGATGGAAAAGGATTTGCGGGTTATCTGTTGGAGTATGCAACCGCGCTATTTTGGGAATTCATTCTTGCATGGAAAGTTTTCTCTACATTAGGGTTTGATGTTATCCATGCTTGTAATCCCCCGGATGATATTTTCCTTATTGCCCTGTTTTACAAGGTGTTTTTTCGAAAAAAATTTGTATTTGATCACCATGATATCAATCCAGAACTTTATATTGCAAAATTTGGGCGGCGCGGTTTTTCGTACAGGATTCTTGAAGTATTGGAGCGATTAACGTTTAAGGTGGCCGATATTTCCATTGCAACCAATGAATCATATAAGAAAATTGCGGTGGAACGTGGGGGTATGCCTTCAGAAAAGGTTTTTATTGTGCGCAGCGGTCCTGATTTGGCCAGGTTTCAAGTTATGCAACCGGCCCAGGCCTTGAAAAAAGGTAAAAAATATTTAGTTGGGTATATAGGAGTAATGGGCAAACAGGAAGGTATCGATTATCTGCTGCGCGCTATACGATATTATGTTTATGACATGAAATGCATCGATACGCATTTTTGCTTGATTGGATCCGGTCCTGTTTTTGCTGAAATGGTGGAGTATGCAAAGGTGCTAGAAGTCTCTGATTTTGTAACTTTTACCGGAAGAGTGTCAGATCAAGAATTGTTGGCCATCCTGAATACAGCCGATGTTTGCGTAAACTCCGATGTTGTCAATGATATGAATGATAAATCCACCATGAATAAAATTATGGAATATATGTCTCTGGGAAAGCCAATTGTTCAATTTGAACTGACTGAAGGCAGGTTCACTGCCCAGGAAGCATCTCTATACGCCAGGCCAAATGATGAAATCGATTTGGCTAAAAAAATAGCCTACTTGCTTGGTAACGAAGAAGCCAGAAAATCAATGGGAGAATTTGGCCGGAATCGGGTTGAGACGGAATTAGCCTGGAAATATGAAGCGGAAAAACTCTTGATTGCATATAGAAGTGTTCTGGCCGATTAATGATTGTTTATGCAGAATAAATGGCGCCGCGAGCGTCGGTTCCAAAGGGAGTGGCTAATCCTGAATTCTGTTTATGTCTTGTCCAATTCTCAGCGTTGAGAGCAGGAGCGCTTGGTAATAAAGTTCTATTTGGGTCACATTACGTAGTCCCTGCAAGTGCCTTACCAAGTTTACCAACTTACCCTAGATTGAGGCCAAATGCCAAACGAAGTTGAAACCACCTTGGTTGATGCTATTGATTTCAAGAAACTGTTCGCCACGCTGCTAAGCTGGACCTGGCTCATGTTTCTTGCGGCTGCTCTCAGCGCGGGCTCCGCCTATTTTTACAGCCGTCAGCAAACGCCGGTATACGAGGCCAGCACGAACATTCTTGTCACGCGTAGTTCACAGAACACGGTTGGCAATCTATCACAAAACTTAGATCTCTCTCAGCTTGTCGAAACTTATGTGAGCATGTTGTCGCTGGATGAATTTTTGGGAATGGTTTCCCAGCGCCTGGGGATTCCGGTCTCATCCGGAAATGTGGATGTTTCTGCCTTGACCAATACTCAGGTGATCCAATTGAATGTGCAGGACACTGACCCCGGGCGCGCTGCCCTGATCGCGGATACCATGGTGATTGTTCTTGCTGAACAAAATGAAAGCCTGCAGGCCGGTCGTTATGCAGAGGCCGAAAACAGCCTGGATATTCAGATCAAGGATAACGAGACCCGCATTGCTGAGGTTCAGGCGCAGTTGGATAAAGCCCGGACAGCCGCGCTGGCTGAGCAGATCGCCCAGGCCCAGGCGGATATTGACACAACGGTCAACGCCATTAAAGCCATGACCCCGGATCTGCAGCGACTCAATGCCATGACCTGGCTTGAAGCGAGTACTTTGCTAACTGAAAACAGAGCCATCCTGATCAATCAACAGGTTGAGCTAGATCGACAGACGGCTGAACGCAATGAGCTGCAGGCCAAACTGGCCTCCGACCCAAAAGTGTTGGCTGACCCAAAAATTGCCGCGTTGATCCAGACGCAAATCTCTGCGCTGCAAACGAATATTGAAAAAACTCGCCTGCTAATTGACGAAACGCAGAAAGAACTGGACTTCCTGACGCCGCTGGAGACCGAACAGGGCTTTAATGCTACGATCAGTGAAAAGGACAGCTTCTTGAAAACGCAGCAGTCGCTGTTGATTTCCTATCAAGGCGTGTATACCAACCTGCTCAGTACCCAGGAACTCATCCGCACAACCAATGAGATCGACAACTTGCAGCAAAATCGCGATCTTTATCAACAGATCTATCTCAATCTATTAAGCAGCCGCGAGGATCTAAAAAAACAAAGGTTGCAGAATATGCCGACCATCGAACAGGTCAGCCCGGCGCAGGCTTCAGAGAATCCGGTGAAGCCGCGCACCATGACCAATACGCTGCTGGGCGGGGTAACCGGCCTGATCCTGGCCCTGAGCTTTGTCCTGCTGCATGATATGACAGATGATACTATCCAGAGTCGCGCAGAAGTTGAAAAAATTCTATGCACAAAAGTGGTTGGCTATATCCTGGAGCTGAAGGATGACCGGGATGGCCAGGGAATTTACGTCGGGCGGGTGCCGCGTTCGCCGGTGGCGGATGCATTTCGCACTCTGCGCACCAATCTGGAGTTCTCCGCCAGGGAAAAATCGCTCAAAAGCATTGTCGTGACCAGCGCCGGGCCAGGGGATGGAAAAACTACGATTGCCTGCAATTTGGCGGCCAGCCTGTCGCATTCCGGCAAAAAAGTGATCCTGGTCGACGCTGATTTGCGCCGCCCGCGTATTCATACCTATATTGGCATTGCCAATGAGGCTGGTTTGACCGACCTGATTACGAATATCCAGCCGGAAGTTTTCGTCAATGATTACATCCAGAAACTGGAGAAAATCCCGACCTTGCGCATCCTGCCGAGTGGCAAGCTGCCTTTCGACCCGACCGAACTGCTTGACTCGCAAAAAATGAAAGCCTTGTTGGGAACATTGTCGGATTTTTATGATTATGTGGTCATCGACAGCCCGCCGATGGTTGTCGCCGACTCACAGGTGTTGTTGGGCCTGGTGGATGGCGTCCTGTTGGTGGTTGTGCCCGGGCAGACGCGCACGGAAAATGTGCGCGCCATCCAGGAACAGGTCCAGCGCAGCGGGGTCAGGCTGCTGGGGGTGGTCTTCAACCGCCTCAAGCACGGCAGTCGCGCCGGGTATGGCGACTACTCCTATTATTATTCTGCGGATTATTATTCGACTAATGATCCGGATGGCGACCGCGCGGGGAAAAAGAAAAGATGATAGAAAGCATTCTAGTGGAAAATTGTGAATTTGAAACAATAAACTGAGAGCAGACTGGTTGATATGAGCATAACCCGTATTATTTGCGCGGTAAATGCTCAACAAGAGGTAGTTAGAAACGTGATATTTCATTCCTATAACCCGTTCACTGAAGCAGAAATTACCAAAATAATTTGGCTCAATTTATTGGAAAAGAGCCCCCACAGCTACTTTACCTCCTGGGGATGGATTATGACTTGGCTCGAAAGCCTGCCCAAAAGCATGGTGGATATTCGGTTGGTTGTCGGTTATCTTGATGATGAGCCTGTTATTGGTTTTTTTATTGGCAGGAATTTCCAAAAACGATTTGGCATACTACCTACGCAGGTTATTTCGCTCAATAGAACTGGCGATCGATATTTTGATATCTTGGCCGTAGAATATAATTCAATGCTTTTCGACTCTTCCAACTCTATTGACTTGGATTCGCTTTTTCTTTACATCAAGTCGTTGGATTGGGATGAATTAATTTTACCGGGAGTTTCACTAGATTTCGTTTCTATCGCCAGTCTGCTTGATAATTCAAGCCCTCACTTCCATGTTTTCATCGATAAGATTCAGAATTCTTATTACGTCGAATTGCAAAGAATCAGGGATTCAGGAATGAATTATTTGCACCTGCTGAGTGCAAACAAGCGCAGCCAGGTGCGTAGATCGATCAAGCAATATGAAATGGAGAGCAAGATCCAGAGCCGGCTAGCGGCGGACGCTGATGAAGCTATTTTGATGTTGGACCAACTGGCCTGCCTGCATCAACAAAGATGGAAAAACAGGGGAAAACCAGGCGCCTTCTCGAATGAATACTTTTATCAATTTCACAGAGATCTTATCCGTAACTGTTTTACAAATGGCGAAATTCAGATGCTGCATATTTTTAACGACAATATGACCATTGGCTATTTGTATAATTTTGTTTACCAAAGGAAAGTGCTTTTCTACCAAAGTGGTTTTACCTATTCTCCTGGAAACAACCATCGACCCGGGCTCGTAGCGCATTACTTCGCGATCATTCACAATGCTGAACAAAATATGCTTACCTATGAGTTTCTTGCCGGAGATTCGGATTATAAGAGAAGCCTGGCGACGAATTCTGCGCCTCTATATTGGGTGTCGCTGATAAAAAACCAACACAGATATAATATCAAGATCGGTTTCAAAAAAACCAAGAAAACCATCAAAGGACTTTTGAAAATAATGAAGATCAAATATTGAGATTTCAAGCCTATTTGAAATCTATTTTTCTGCTTTCTATGTTGGATAGTTAAGCGGTGTTTGTGGTGTGTAACTCTTTCGCTGCCTTGATCATGTAATTATTCTATACAGCTTTCCCGTAAGGACGCGTTGTCCGGGATCGGCCCATCCTAAAGAGGACTATATGAACCAGCCAAATAGTAATATTTATTGGGCTTCTGATTACCGCCTTCGTGTTGTGGATATAAATGAGATTAGCGAAGACCTGATATCTGCATGGGCAGACCTGGAGGCTCGCGCGGTTGAGGCCAACTGTTTTCTCTCCCCTTATTTTGTTCTACCCGCATTAAAATATCTTGAAGCCAAAAGCAAAGTCTTTCTCTTGCTGGTTGAGAAACTTACACCCGGAAACAACTTGCTTGTCGGGGTAGGGGTATTCAAAATATCAAAACCCTCAAAATACTTTCCTCTCCCGCACTTGACCGGGTTTAAAACCATATATTCCTTACTTTCTGGCTTTCTCGTTGATAAGGATTACGTAGATCAAGTTAGTTGTCTGACCTATAAATTCCTGGCCAAGCCAAGTAGCAAATGGCACAGTCTGGTTTATCATGCTCGAATTGCAGATAGCACTTTTAGGGAAATTGAAAATAAAGCGGCGGCAGAATTTGGAATGCAGTGGGAACCCTTCAAGACATGGGAACGTGCAAAATTAATAATTAACAGGACCGAAGAAGACCCTAAAAAAAACCTAAGCGAGAATGTTCATAGACCTTTCGCCCGTCAAATGCGAAAGTTACAAGAATTAGGAAATGTGGAATTGAACGTGCGAACTGGCGAAAGCCTCACTTCGGATAATATTAATCGTTTTCTGACTCTTGAAAATATGGGTTGGAAAAAAGAGCAGGGCACGGCGCTCGATTCAAATCAAAATGATGCTTTGTTTTTTCGGGAAATGTGTGAGAAATTTAATAAGGCGGGAAGAATATGTTTTCTTGAACTTAGCTTGGATGGAACTGCGATTGCCTCAGACGTTCGTTTAATTTCGGGCAAGGCTGGCTTTGCCTTTAAAATTGGATGGGATCCTTCGTATTCAAAGTATTCACCTGGCAAACTACTTATTGGTCTTTCGTCGGATTGTAAAGACTCTGTAAGTAATAGCCTTGATTTTCTGGATAGCGGTTCCGATGAAGACGCCACATATATAAATAACCTCTGGCCCTCGAGACAAAAAATGGAATCTGGTTTTTATGCAATCACAAGCAGTGGGAAAATTATCGCCCCCTTGATGAGCTTTGCTCGGAAAGTAAAAAGCACAATTAATAACAGGAGCATGCCCAAGGAAAAACGAGTACACATAGGCGCAGAAGGTAATGTAGTGTAAAAGAATAGCTGATGGATCTGGGTCGCAGAAATCCAACGATCTCGGTGCTAGTCACCTATCTTACCAAGAACGATATTGATTTGCGTGAGCGCGGTATTTTCAAAAAGTGCCGAATTCGTCGCATTTGCCGAGGATTAGAACTCTGCTGAAATGAGTGTATATGACCATATACTATATCGCCCGAAGAAAATCCCAGGCGCGGCGAAGTTATTCTGGTATTGTTTCCAAATTGCTTTTCCGGCTTGCTTCGGTTCGGTGGCTTGAAGTATACTGAGGAGAGAAGGATAGGATAGAAGAGAAGGCAATTGTGAACGAATATCGCTGGAGGAACTGAAATGTTGACACATACTGTTAAAATCGAGTTACCCAGTACATTGTTGAACCGTGCCCGGGTGAATGCTCAGGATGATGCGCGTGAATTGGTCACCTTTCTGCTCGAAAGATACGTGCAAGAGTTGGAAAAGGCGCAGCGCTGGCAGGCTTATGAAGACTATTATGAGGCGCGGACATCGCAAGACGAGGCGGAAGAGCGCGAACTGGTAGCTGATTTTGCCATCGCTGACGCGCAATCTATTGACGTAATTTCGAGATGAACCAGGCTGTCCGGCGTGGAGATGTGTTTTGGGCCAATCTGGTTGGAATGGAAAGGGTCGCAATTTTGCTTTCCCTTTACCGTTACGGTGTCGCCATGATTGATGTGGATACAGAAGAACTTGAATCCGACTCGAAAAATGCCTGAAACGCAGGAAATTGTGACCCAATTGGCGTTGAACGAGCGAATTTGAAACGTGTGTATGGACGAATATGGAGGTAACAATAATGTCGTAAGTAACCCTGAATATGAGCCTGGAACAAGTCAAATCTCTTATCTTTCAGCTACCAGCGCGGGACCTATTGGAACTGGGTGAGATCATCGAGGAAAGGGCGGAAACGGATGCGATGATGAATCTGGCGGAAACCGGTTTCAAGGAATGGCTCGATGAAGGTGAGGATATCTATGATGCCGAAACCTGAACCGGGCAAGGACGGATGACGGAAAAGGACAGAAGACCGGAGACAGGCAAGAGCGGAGTTGCTCCACCGTCTTCCTCGGTCCTCGGTCTTCTGTCCTCCAAAATTAATCCGTCATCGGTCCTCCATCCCCGGTCTTAATTAAAAACCACCTCAATCACCAAGTCCCGGCGCAGATCCAACTGCGCGGTCCAGGCGCCAGTGTTTTCTGTAAAGGGAATGCTGGCGCTTTTGATTCTGGCGCCCTCGGGCAGTGTCAAGGTCAGCGTAAAGGGCGGGGCAACCAGGCCGGGCTGTTTTTGCACCTTCAGGCGATAGGTCCAGGAATTGCTATCAGCGTTGCGGGTCATGACCGCGGCCGGCAGGCTGTATTCGAACTCAGTGGTTCGCGACTGGCGTGTCGGGGTGATCACCAGCATGCCGAAGACCTGCGCGCCGGGGATGTCCTCGCTGCCCAGGTCATCTGTGCGCGCGGGGATGGCCTCATAAACCATGGTCGATTCTGGCGGGATCTCGCGCGGATTGGCGCGCAACAGCTTTGTGCCTGTTGGGCTGTAGACGCGCAGGTAACCCCAATGACATTCGTCAATGTTATAGATTGGGGAGCGGATTTCGCGTGGGGTAGTCGGAGGTAAAAATTCCCACGAGGCAAATAACTCACAAGGAATATCCAGCGTGGATTGATTGATTTGCTCAATTTGCAGAAGAGCGCCGGGGGAAAGCGGGGTCGCCAGGTCAACCGTGTACGTGAAGCTCGTTTGCATAACCGCATTGGACTTGTTGTAGCCCATGTTGGTGTCGACCGCCATCAGAAAATCGGAATTGGCCGGGATGCGCACCGCGCCATCCCAATTCATGCGTTCGAGCAGCGCGCGAACTTCTTCGTTATCGATTTGTAAAAGGATGTGCTTTTCATCAAGCAGTTCTAACAGGACCGGCATGAGCTTGGTCCAGGTTTGCCCGCGCGCGTTCAAGATTTTTTCCAGCAGGGGTTTGGCCAGTTGGCCCAGGAATTGTTTGCGATCCCATTTTCCAGTTACGCCTTCAGGGCGCGCTTTTTCTGCAGAGCGCAAATAGTCTTGCACATTCTCGGAGGTGATCGGGGTGCTGACCCCTTCGACTTCGACCGGGCCTAGGGTTTCCAGTAGGCGCGCGATGACATGCATATTGAGGGTGATGATCCCATCTGCGGAAGTGGCCCGCGAGTAGGAATAGAAATACTCGGCCCAGGTGGCAGTCGTCGGAAAATCCGTGTACCAATTCGAGTCCCTTAATAGAAACAAATTGAGATTCATGAACTGCTTAAACTGCCAGGGAGGCAGTGGGAAAGGTAAATTGAGATCATCGACCAAATCAGATGATTCAATATTCATGCTGATTACTTTCCCATCCATGACCACCGCCGAGCCGGCCGCAGTCAGGAACCCGCCTGTCGGGCGCAGTTCGTCTTCGTTTTGGATCAGGATCAAGTAGGTCTGCGGGCCGGCTTTGCCGCCGCCCAACAATTCCGGCGCGATGCGCACCATGGCCAGGGCATCCTCCATCGGGAAGGCGCCGGAAATGGAAGTGAAAAGCGGGTCGATCTGGCCGGTGATAATATTTTTGATCCTTGGGATCAGGCGCTCGGGGTCAATTTGCTTGCGGGCTTCCTGAGCCTGGACCAGGGCCAACTGCGCATTCAACAGCTGCGGGCTGACGGATTGTAATTGCAGGAGCAGATCCATCACTTCCAGGGGTTTGTCATTGGACAGGGCCGTCTCGACCGCGGGTGTGATCGCCGTCAGGCCCTCATCGGCCGCCGCCGCCAGGTTTTGGGCCAGGACCAGCACCGGTTCGGCCTGCCGGAGCGTGCCGCCATATTCGGGAACCCATTCAAAATAGGGCGCCAGCCAGAGATAAGGTTCGACTTCAACCAGGAGCGTATCCAGGTCTAGGCGAAAAGCATGCACCTTGGCGGCAATTTCGGGGATATCTTTGAGGCTGGGCTGCGGGTCAAGGGCGGCTTGCAAGGCGTTGGCTTTACTTTCAATCACCAGAACGTGTTGGTAAATATTCCAGGCTTGCCAACCCAGCCAGGCGGAAAGGCCAAGGAGAATAATAAAGAGCGACCAGCCTGTCCATGCAAGCGCTTTGCGCCAGGCCGGGGTGCGCCTGGGGCGGCTGGCCAGGCGTTTTTGTTCCGACTGGACCAGCTCGGCCAGCTGTTCGAGCCCTTTGCGGTGCCAATCGCTCAAGGTGCTGTTGGCGGCTGGTTCGGGTTCGTTGCCGGCAAAGCGATATTCAGCGAGTTCATCTTCAGTCAGTCGATCAGCGCGGCCATACACAAAAAGTAAGATGGAGTTATCCAGGCTGTCCCAGGCTTCGCGCAGGCTGGAAGGAAATGGGTCCCCGCGGAGCAAGGGTGCAAAATACTGGGCGGCCAGCAGGCCAAAAATTCCCCAGCGGGTATCCAGCCGTTTGCCAGTGCGCGGCGGGTTGACCGGCAGGGTCTTGCGAAAGGCGGCGGTCACCGTTTGGATGAGCTGCTCGCCCGGGGCGCTGCTGGCGGCCTGATCAGGAGGCTGCGTGTTGGCGCTATTCTGAAGCGCCCAGGGGTGGTTGTTCAAGGCTTCCGGCTTGCGCAAATTTGCCAGGATTTCTTTTAATAACGCAACGGGTGAGGTATCGGCTTGGTCTACATTATTATTCATATAAAATCCTGATGAAAGATGGGTCGATTGCTAATCATTATGTCGCAGAATCGACAGCGGAATAACGTGGAAAGCCTCTTATGGATTGGATCTTTGTTTGGCTCTCTGGGAGTTAGCGTGGCAAACCACCATACGGTGTAAGGCGAAATTAATTTCGCCTTACAATAGGGTAGTTGTTCCACCGCGCGAAAATGCTTTTTTTCCGTGTTTATCCGCGTCCTATTGCCCGCAGCGCTCCGGCTGTTTGACTAAAACGTCTGGCTAAATCGTAATCCGTAAAAATTTCGGAGTGAATAAGCTTGTTAGATTGCTAAAGGTAATTATAATATACAGTGTCGGTCCAAAGAGTTCCATTCTTATTTTTTTCGTTCAGGAGAATCAAAAATGAATAAAATCAATCGTCTGATCATTGCTGCTGTGTTAGCCCTTTTACTGATTTTACCAGCCGTTGGCGTATGGGCTGCGCCAACATTTCAAGGGCGCGCCCCCAAAAAAAATACTATCCCACCAATAACTCAAGCAATGTTTGCCATCCCGGTTACTGGTCTGGTCAACTGCCCCAATCCCGTGCAGGCTCACATGGGTAATGCTGTTTTTCGTGGCTGTCTGATTGTTGTTGAACTGGTCGATGACCCGGCCAAAACATATCGAGAAGCTGCCATTCCGGAAGGGAGGATGTTTTACGCCAATACTTATACAGTGACGACCGACCCTGAGTATCCGGTCATTGAGGCTTGTTATTCTTATCCTCCTGAATACGAAGAGAAGGAGGCAAGCATCTACCGGTTGGATACCGAAGCCTCACCTATTGAGTGGGTTGAAATTACCGAACCCATCGCGGTAATTGACAACGGCCAGATTTGTGTAACCAGTATCGCGGGAGTTTTCTCCTTGTTCGGTAACCCGTAGTATCTCCATCTTTTACTCAAATCGGGAAGGGTGTGCTTGCCCTTCCCGATCTTTTTTAACTATTTTGGTTCTTTCCGTAAAAATGGGTAAAATGGAACGCGGATGTCACGGATTTCCCGTAAGGGATTCG
>CAZHWV010000063.1:15554-23149 GCA_964536185.1 uncultured Anaerolinea sp.
CTGGGTTTATGCTATTCCCTGTCGATCGCCCCTGGTCTGACCTGGGCGCATTTCAGCGCGGATGGGGGCGATTTTATCAGCGCTGCAGCGACTGGCGGGGTGGCTCATCCCAGCGGTTATCCTTTATATTTGCTTCTGGCACGCGGCTTTCAACTTCTGCCGGTTGGGGAATTGGCCTTCCGCACCAATTTGTTATCCGCGCTGTGTACAATTCTTACTGCGCTACTGCTGTACGCATATCTCTTGCGCCAATTGCGTGACCGTCCCTGGGCGCGTTTTGCATCTTTCCTGGCCGCGACTGCCTATGGCCTGGCTCCATTTATCTGGGGGCAAGCCTTGGTGACGGAGGTGTATGCGCTGCATGGTTTATTATTGATGCTTTGCCTGTATGTCTTGAGCCTGGAGCAGTCACAAATCAGCGAAGGGCTGCGTGGGTTTGTTTTTGGAATTGCCGCCACCAATCATCTCACGGCGTTCCTGATCTTTCCGTTGTTGGCGCTTGGGGGGGAAGGGAAATTATTTACGTCCAGAACAATTTTAATCAAGCGCTGTTTGGGTGTTGCCGCTGGTTTGGCCCTGTATGTATCGCTGCCAGTTCGCGCTTATTTTAACCCGCCGATTAATTGGGGCGATGCTTCAAACCTGGGCGGTTTTTTCTGGCTGGTCAGCGGACAACTTTATCAAAAATACCTGGTTGACCTGTCGCTGGCCGAGGTGGTTCAACGGCTGCTGGCCTGTGTTGGGCTTTTGTTGGAGCAGTACACCTGGTTTGGCGCTGTTTTGGGGATTTATGGATTGTTGTCGCTGCCTTCGCGGCGTATTCTTATCCCAACTTTGTGGATGGGAACGGTTTTTCTTTTGTTCTCGATAGTATACGGATCGTTTGATGCGCAGGTAAATCTCCTGCCGGTCTGGCTGGCCTTTGCGATCTGGATGGCGTTTGGATTGCAGGATCTGCTGGTCATGCTGCAGGAGCGCACTTCCAGCCCCGGTCTTCGGTCTTCCATCCCCGGTCTCCTCGCCGGCCTTCTATTTGCCGGATTAATGATCCGGATTCCGTTCATATTTTCTTCAGTGGATGCGTCGCAGGATTCGCGGGCCCAAGATTTCATCCGTTACGCTGAGCAAGTAATCCCGCAAAATGCTCTTGTGTTTGTGGATGGGGATGGGCAGATGTTTTCGCTGTGGTATGCTCAATTTGGATTAAATCAGCGCGAGGATATGGCCATCCTGGTCGAAGGACTTCTTCCCTTCAAGTGGTATTCAGAAAACCTGCAGTACACGTACCCCAACCTGATTACCCCTCAAAAAGACGAGCTGGGACGATCCGATCTCGTGGCTGCCAATCCGGGCCGCGCTGTCTGTATTATTGATGCGGATAAGCCGATCGTTTGCAAATAATCTTGGGGGGATCAGTTGCTCGAGGTTATAGCGGCCCGGGCAATTACCTGGCTCTCGACGGGGATTGCCCGGATGAATAATCTGCCCTAACTATAATCGCCGTTTTTCTCGATGCATGTTTGCAGGGTCAGGTGATAGTCGCCGCGATAAACCTTGTTAAATAATTTCTCAGCAGTAAATGAGGTCTGCGTTTCGACGTCTTTGAATTGGCTGTACGGGTTGAGCGGATCCATGGCTTGATAGCGTTCGAGAGTCTGGGCCATAAAACTTTCGATATGCCCATCCCCAAAAACCAGGACGATCAGGTCGCCTGCCTTGATTTTCGAGAACAAGCTGCCTGCATGCGTGTTGTGGGCGAGAAGGCCTATGTTCCCTGCCTGGGCTGCGGTGCTAAATTGTGTGGCTGTTGATTTTGTTTTGGAAACGTAGGTTGGGTTGTCAGCCGGTTGTTGCACGATGGACAGGGCCATCAGGTTGGAAACGTATACACCGCGCAGGGTGCTGGCATTTCCATCTTTGACGGTTTCAACGAATGTACTTAAGCTGGGGAGAGATTTGGGGGTATCTTTTGCGTAAACCCGCACCGGGAGCGCAAACGCGCAAAAGAGAACAAGTAATAATGCGCCGGCGAGTATTTTATTTTTAAATTGAGAGAGTTGGTTTCTGGATGCCATGAGATTTCCATTCAATGAGCATCCAGATTTTTTAACAAAGGCTAAACGTTCAAAATCTTGACTGCTCGTTTTCGGCAGCCTGGCGATCGTGGCCGTTTGGACGGCTTTAGACCCATAGCTTTGCGTCCCTGCCTTTTGACAGGTTTGCGATTTATCGATACGATTTTCTTTTAAGGTTCAAATATAAAAACGGGTCTGGCAAAGCCAGGCCCGTCTAAGAAAACACAATTATGTTATCTTCGGCGGTCTGGCGATCCTGGTTGCGCTTTCACAACGGTAGACCCATGACTTTGCGTCCCTGCTTTTCAACAGGTTTGCCATTTATCGGATTTTTCGATTTGAATTTTAGCACAAAGACTTATCTTTGTGCCTTACAATTTTGAATACTTGGCTTACTTTGCGTAATCAACCGCGCGTGTCTCGCGGATGACGGTCACCTTGATCTGTCCGGGATACTGCATGGTTTCTTCGATTTTCTTGGCAATATCGCGCGCCAGGCGCGTGGAGGCCAGGTCATCGATCTCATCGGGGCGCACAATGATGCGCACTTCTCGCCCGGCCTGGATGGCAAAGGCCTGCGAGACGCCTTCGAAGGAAGTGGCCATTTCCTCGAGGGTGCGGATGCGCTTGATGTAGGCTTCCAGATCTTCACGCCGTGCGCCGGGTCTGGCGCCAGAAATGGCATCTGCTGATTCGGCAATGACGGCTTCAACGGATTCCTGTTCCACTTCATGGTGGTGTGAGGCAATCGCATTGACAACTACCGGGTGGACGCCGTAGCGCTTGCAGAATTCCGCGCCGAGCGAAGCATGGGTCCCTTCCTGGTTATGATCCATGGCCTTGCCAATGTCGTGCAGGAAAGCTCCGGCCTTGGCAATGACCACATTCGCGCCCAGTTCCGCCGCCAGGATACCACCCAGCTTGGCCACTTCGACAGCATGTGCCAGTTGATTTTGTCCATAAGAGGTGCGATATTTTAAGCGCCCCATCATTCGTAAAATTTCAGGATGCAAACCAGTTACCCCGGCATCAAAGGCCGCCTGTTCACCTGCCTCGGCCATGATCTTCTCGACAGCCTTGGTCTCATCCTCGATCACTTTTTCGATGTGCGCCGGATGAATACGACCATCCACGGTCAGCTTGGTCAGGGCGCGGCGGGCTACTTCGCGGCGCACAGAATCAAAGCATGAAATGGTTACAGATTCAGGCGTATCGTCCACGATGACATCCACGCCAGCCGCCTGCTCGAAAGCGCGGATATTGCGTCCGTTACGGCCAACGATGCGGCCTTTCATCTCTTCATTGGGCAGGGTAACTACTGCCGAAGTCACTTCGGAAACATGTTCAGATGCCACCCGTTGAATGGCATCTGCGATCAGGTTGCGGGCGCGTTTCTCGCCTTCTTCGCGGGCTTCTGCTTCGATCTGGCGGATAATGCGCGCCATATCACCGCGCGTGTCTTTTTCTACCTCAGCCAGCAGGATTTTGCGGGCATCTTCAGGGGTCATCTCGGCAATTTCCTGAAGTTTGGCCATATGGGTTTCATGGATTTTTTCAACTTCGTTCGCGCGCTTGTCGAGGGTACTCTGGCGCTTATTGATGGTCTGTTCACGCTGTTCAAGGCGTTCCACGCGGCCATCCAATTCGGTGCGCCGGCGATCCAGGCGCTCCACTTCACGGTTGAGTTCATTTCGGCGTTGATTCAGGTCGGATTCGGCAGACTGAACGACTTTCAGGGCGCGATCACGGGCATCCAGTTCGATCTTGGAAGCCCTTTTGGTTGCTTCCTGAACGACATCCTTGGCAGTCGCCGCTTCATCCAGACGTTTCTTTTCGGCCAGTGTTTGGCTGTAATAATAACCCACAGCGAGGCCGATCGCCAGCATAACCAGGCCGGTAACAATTGGGATTAATAACTGGATCATAATACTTCCTCATTATCATCACTAATATTTGAATGGATAGCAGCGGAATGAAGTTCATTCCAGATTGAGCGAACTATTGGCGCGCATACTTCGTAAGAAAAACCACGTCGGCCAAGGAAGCTCCCCAGCTTTTGACGAAATTCCGGCCAGGCCAGTTTTTGAACTTTTCGAATATGTTTCCTGGCCGCTTCCAGCGCCAGGTCCTGCTCGTCAATATTTTCGTTTAGAGCTTCCTGAACAATCGCGTCATCCAGGCCTTTGCGCCGCAGCTCGATGGCCAAAATGCGGCGGCTGCGCGGGCGAAATGTATTGCGATTCTCCACCCAGTTCCGGGCAAATTCCTGGTCATTCAATAAATTGCTTTCCTGCAGCCGCTGTACGGTTAACTCAATAACAGCCTCTGGGATTTCGTGTTTTTCAAGATTTTTGCGCACTTCCTGGCTGGAGCGGGCGCGGTAGCCCAGAAAATGCAGCGCCTTCTGCATTGCCACCTCGCGGGCATCTTCCATTTGCAGGGAGGCAATCTTTTCATCGGTCAAAGTTTGCCCGGTTGAGAGCCAGGCGGCCACTATCCGTGATAACCCAAAAGCAAATTGATCATCCAGGTAAAGACTAACCCGGTTGGGATTCTTTTTCTGCGTTTCGATTGCCGTAATTTTTCTCATTTTAAAGCAAACAGCCATCGACTTGCCTGCGCAAGCCACGGCTATTGTAGATAACCCCGGAACCCTATTCCTTGTTGTCCTATCGGAATAAGAATTGAAGGAATACTGAAACTGATGGCAAAGAGCCATCCAGATTACAGACTAATATATGAAAACATATTCTCGAATGTCAGCTCACTCTGAACGGAACGCAACAACAGAAAGAGCGACTTCAGAAATTGCCTGCGAATCTGGGCAGGCAGAACAGGTTCATATCCGGGTGTACCAAAAACCGCAGCCGCAAATCATCCAGGCGGAAAACTTGATCCGATCTCTTTTACCAATTAATACAAGTTTGGGTTAATTATACATTATTATTAACAAATCAGCGAGAATTCGCAAACCGGACTTTTCCGCCTTCTATTCATTTTCTAAATCCATGTCGGTTCCGCATAGGTGCCGAGTTCCTTCTTCATCACGGAGATCATTTCTCCCAGGGTGCAGTAAGCATGGACGGCATCCAGGATGGCCGGCATACTGTTTTCAGTCCCCAGGCAGACTCGACGTAGCCGGTCAAGTGTCTGTCCTACTCGCCCAGAGTCGCGGGTCCGGCGAACTTCTTGCAAGCGCGCCGCCTGGCGCGCATATCCTTGCGGATCCATGGCCAGGAGCGGCACCGCGGGCCTCCGCCCTTCAGCAAACGCGTTGACACCAACGATCTTGCGCAAGCCTGTGTCGATCTCGCGTTGGTAACGATAGGCTGCATCTGAGATCTCGCTCTGGAAAAAGCCCTTTTCGATGGCCGGTAATACCCCTCCCAGATCTGCAATGCGCCGGAAGTAGTCATATACCTGAGCTTCGAGGCGATTGGTCTGGGCTTCGACGAAGAACGAGCCGCCCAGCGGGTCGACGGTATGGGTGACCCCCGATTCTTCGGCGATGATTTGCTGGGTGCGCAGGGCAATCGTCACTGCGTGTTCAGATGGCAGGGCCAGGGCTTCATCCAGGCTGTTGGTGTGCAGGGATTGTGTCCCGCCCAGGACGGCTGCCAAGGCCTGGATGGCGACGCGGACGACGTTATTCTCGGGTTGTTGAGCGGTCAAGGAAACGCCTGCCGTTTGGGTGTGGAAACGCAAAATCCATGAGCGTGGGTTTTTGGCCGCGAAGGTTTCCTTCATTTCCCTGGCCCAAATGCGCCGAGCGGCGCGGTATTTGGCGATCTCCTCAAAGAAATCGTTGTGCGCATTAAAGAAAAAGGACAGGCGCGGGGCGAAATCATCAATGTCCATGCCGCGCCGGATACCCCAGCGTACGTATTCCATACCGTCTGCCAGGGTAAACGCTAATTCCTGAGCAGCAGTGGAGCCGGCCTCGCGGATGTGATATCCGCTGATGGAGATTGTGTTCCACTGTGGCAGGTTGGCAGCGCCGAATTCAATGGTATCTGTAACCAGGCGCATGGAGGCTTTGGGCGGGAAGATATACTCTTTTTGGGCGATGAATTCTTTGAGAATATCGTTCTGGGTGGTGCCGCGCAATTGATCCGGGCGCAGTCCCTGTTTCTCGGCGGCGGCGATGTACATGGCCCAGATGATCGCAGCGGGAGAGTTGATGGTCATGCTGGTGGAGACCTGGTCGAGTGGGATGCCCTCCAGCAGTATTTCCATATCTTTTAATGAAGAGATTGCCACGCCACATTTCCCAAACTCGCCTTCAGCTTCAGGCGCGTCGCTGTCGTAGCCCATCAGCGTGGCGAGATCGAAAGCGATCGAGAGGCCGGTCTGGCCCTGGCTGAGCAGGTACTTGAAGCGCGTGTTGGTCTCTTCAGCAGTGCCGAAGCCTGCGAACATGCGCATGGTCCATAGTTTGCTGCGGTATAGCGTGGCATGCACACCGCGCGTGTAGGGATATTCACCGGGACGGCCCAGGTCAGTTTCGTAATCCAGGTTTTCAATATCGACGGGGGTGTACAGCCGGTTGACCGGCTCGGACGAAGTCGTGATAAAAGGGTCGTGGCGCTCGGGCAGTGAATCCAGGGTCCTTTTCAGGCTGGTCCTCTTCCAGTGCATAAGCGAATCTTGCAATTCGGTAAGTTTTTTGCGATCGTACATACGCTCTCCTTTCCTTTGGCAAAGGATGTGTATTGATTATACCTTCACTGGCTATAATTAGCGCTGCTTATCAAGTGGGGCTGTTAACTTGCTGGCCTATCGTATCCGCTAATCCAATTTCTGGTATACTAACCTTGATTTATTCGATAGGAACTATTTATGCCGCGTTTCGAAATTGATGTTGATCCCTGTGACCATATTACGACGGATGCCATCGGCGCTCCCGGCTTGCGAGTTTTTTATCTGCAAGCTTTTCAGGATGCCCGGACTGTAACTGTTATTCTGGAGAAGATTCAAGTCCAGTCGCTCTCGGTGGGGATCGAACAGTTCCTGGCTAAGCTCTCCGAACAAAACCCGGACCTGCCCGAAGCTTCGACTGAATTTGTCGATGAGCACATGCGCATCAATCCGCCGCTCGAACCGGTCTTCCGCGCCGGCCAAATTGGCCTTGGTTATGACAAGGACCGCGATTTGGTTGTGCTTGTCACCAGCGAGATTTTGTTGGATGGTGACGAGCCCGAAGATGCTGCTATTATCCGCTTCTGGTGTACGCGTTCGCAGGCGCGCGCGCTAGCCCGCTGGGGGGTGGATGTGGTCAAACGCGGGCGACCCTTATGCCGCCAATGCGGGCAGCCCATCGAGCCTGATGGTCACTTCTGCCCTAAGAAGAACGGTTACAGACACTAATAAATTCGACCCTAAAGGCTCAGCCTTTAGGGTCTAAAATATATTATGGAAGACGAATTTCTTCATGACGCATTTATCAACGGCAGCCTTGAACTCAAGGGTCAGTTCACCCTCGGTTCGAATTACACCTTCCTCGTGGATGTGAATTACGAA
>CAZHWV010000063.1:23159-24254 GCA_964536185.1 uncultured Anaerolinea sp.
CCTGGTGACCATTAAGCACCAACAACAGGAAATCCTGGCTGTATATAAACCCCAAAAAGGCGAACAGCCGCTCTGGGATTTCCCGGAAAGCACATTGACAGGTCGGGAAGTGGCTGCTTACCTGGTCAGTCAGGCGCTCAATTGGGGACTCGTGCCCTATACGATCTTCAGGCATGATGGCCCTTATGGCCCCGGCTCGCTCCAGCAGTACATTGAGTACAATCCCAATTATCACTACTTCAATCTTGAACCTGCGGACAAGGAAAAACTGCGCCCGGTTGTGCTGTTTGATCATCTAACCAATAATGCTGATCGTAAGGGCAGCCATGTTCTTTTTGAAGAAGGTACCCGTCACTTGTATGCTATTGACCACGGTTTGTGTTTCAATAGTGTCGATAAATTACGCACTGTGATCTGGGACTTTTCCGGCGAGCCGATCCCCGAGGATCAATTAATCGCTTTGCGGGAGCTGATGACGCCCTCCGCCGCGCTGGTAGACGATTTGCAGCGTTTTCTCAATACGGACGAGCTTGTGGCGTTGACCCAACGCGCAGAGATTTTGGTCAAAACTGCGACCTTTCCTCTGCCGCCCACAGACCGCCGAGCCTTTCCATATCCCCCCCTTTAACCAGATCCCCTCAATAGGAGCCGTCATGCACTACAAAATCGCACTTCTTGGCTTTGGCAATGTGGGCCGCTCGACGGCAGAACTTTTGCTGCGCAAGCAGGCTGAATTAAAAGAGACTTACGACCTTACCTTCAGCGTTATTGGTATTGCCACCGGGTCGCGTGGGCGGGCTATTGACCCGGGAGGACTGGATCTGGTAAAGGTGTTGGCGGCTGTTAAGAACGGCGAGACACTCAGCCAGTTCAGCCGCGTCTCCAGCACTGATTCGTCTGATTTCATCAAGAAAAGCGGCGCGGATGTGTTGTTCGAGAACAGCCCTGTGAATTATCAAACCGGCCAGCCGGCCATTGACCACATCCGCTGTGCCCTGGAACTGGGCATGCATGTTGTCACTGCCAACAAAGGTCCGGTGGTGCATGCCTGGCACGAACTGAAAGCGCTGGCAAAATCCAAAGGACGGCAGTTCT
>CAZHWV010000064.1:0-24056 GCA_964536185.1 uncultured Anaerolinea sp.
TAATGCTACGGCGCCCACCGAGATGTACACCAATCGGGACACTCGTTCCCTACGCGGGGCGCTTCCGGTCTGCTGGCAGGTACGGCAGGCGGCTGAGTCGAGTTGTCTTGCAGGCTGGTCAACCAGTCGGGCATGTCGTCAGCAGGGGCGAGTGTTACCGGCGCGCTGGCAGCCACGGCAGGCGGTTGGCTTGAGTTGTCTTGCGGGCTGTCCAACCAGTCGGGCATAACGTCAAATGCAGGCACGTTTTCCAATGGGGTGGGTTCGGCGGGTGACAGGTTATCTGTACCCATCCTGCCCAGCCAATCTGGAGTTTCACTATTATCTGGAGCTGCCTGTTCAGCCACCGACGCAGGTTCACCGGCGTTAAAATCACCCCCAAGGCTCGAAAGCCAGTCGGTGGATGCATTCACTGGGGTTAAATTTTGGTCGGAAGGCCTGGATTCGGGCTGCGCACGAACCGGCTCAGCGCTATTACCGGTTAGCGTCGCCAGCCAGTCGGGTAAATCTGCATAAATCGATGGGTCCGTGGCTGCTTCTGGCTGAGATGATTTATCCAAGTCAGGCAAGAAGGGAGAAGGTAATGCCTGCTCCTTATTGATCTCATCTTGCGTCTTGAGCGCATTGAGCCAATCTGGGACTACGTCTGTGTTTTGAAAGTCCGCTGCGGAGTTTTCATCAAAAATAAAAGCAGCCGGCTGGCCAGCAAACCCCGTATCCTTTTCAAAGAAAAACGGTTGCTCCGGCAACCCTGGCAACCCAGAAGAATCATCTGGCATAGGCTGTTGTTCAGGGGTTGGCTCAGGTTTTGCTTGCTCGGGGGCAGGCATACTGTTTTGCAGGTTTTTCAGCCAATCCGGGGCTTCTTCTTCGTCGTCATCCAAATGAGATAACCCGGCCAAAAAATCAGTCGGGGGAGCAGGCGCAGGATTTTTCGAGGTAGGGGCTGTGGCGGAAAAAATAAAAGGTTGTACTGGCGCAGGTTTATCAGGTTCAGGCGCACTACCATCTGTTTTGGAAGCCTTTCGGGCATCTCTCAGCCAGCCAGGCAGGGTACGTTCCAGATCAGACGTCTTCCTTTTTTCAGGAATGTCGCCGGGACGAATGGGCGGTAAGGGTTCGGTGGCGTTTCGCTTAAGTACGCTGCCGCAAGATTGGCAAATTTCCACCGAACCTGGGTTGCTCTTTCCACAAATCGGGCAAATCGTTTCGTTCATTATTTGCCCCCATAAGGCCGGTCAACACCAAAGAGAATGCGTAAGCCGGTGGTAAGCGTACCCAACCCTACGCCGATCAAAATGCCGCGCGCGCCGCCAGTTACCAGGGTATTGGATAGGAAGGGACGCACCCAGTCGCTGAAAATTGACAATTGACCGATATATGGCAGTGGGCCCGTGCCGAGCAAAATGAGAAAGGCGGTTGCCAGGAAGAGGATAGAAGTCACGGTTGGCCGGTTGCGTATCTGTAATAGACGAACACTGGCATAGAGCAAACTCACAGCCAGGACAGCCATCAGGCTGATTTCAACTGGAACCAGGATGCCATTCATGAGCACACCCTGCAGGGGCAACAAGGCTGGGCTAACGCTGGCCAGTGCAGTTAACAACAAGAAAAATAACAGCACCAGGCTATTGGTGGAGCCTGGTTGCCGTTCGTGGATCTTTTGAAGGTGGACAGAAAAAAGGTTCCAGATGCCAATCAAGACTGCCACCCCTGCCAGGGTGACTGCCCATTGGAGCAGGATAAAACGAAAACCACTTACTGCCGGGGCGTCAATAAAATAGCCAAGCAGTACAATCAAGCCAACGCTGATGGCAATAACAGCATTGAATGCCGGAAAGAATCGTTTCACAACAACCCTACCAGTTTCAGCCCGGTTCCAGCAAGCAGGGCAACGATGACCAGCCAACGCAGGATATCTTGCAGGAGCAAACTAGCGGCGTGAAATGAACCTGCCTGAGAATAAGCTCCGGCAGCAAACAATTCTTCGCCAATCAACATTTCTGATGACGAGACGAATAACACGGCTTGCGCGGTCAGGCTATCGCTTGTGGCAATGACCGTGGCGTTTTGCCTGTCGGCTGCATCTGTCAATAGTCCCACTTCAGGGCCAAAATTGCCAATCAAAACATTGGATGAAATACTTTTGTCACGAATAGAAGAGATGACGCCAGCCGCATAGGAAAAAGGGGTAAACCCGGTTAGCTGCGCGTTGTTCATCTCAAAAGGCTGTTCAATTGCTACGGAATCATGCGCTGCGCGCAATGTATCCTGCGCCAACAAGTTGAGCAAACCATCGCCGGTGGTAGCAACCGGCGACCGGTCGCTGAGCGAAGTTTCTTCACCCAATTGGCGTAAAAGAGCCAACCCGGCCAATGCAGAAGCGCCAACTGTGGTCAGCACATTCCCACTTCCCAGGGAAATATGCAGACGTGTTCCATCTTCCACCACCAGCCGCGCAGCGCGCTGGATGCGGGCAAAAGCGCGGATATTACGAAAGGAAATGGGGGAACGCTGATGGAGAATGGCCAGGAGTACCATGAAGATGGCGGCCAATACGATAATTCCCAACCCGGCCAGACCTGAGGAAGTCACTACTCTTTTCCTTTCAGCAGGGCTACAAAAACCCTGGTTTCATCTTCCTGTTCAAGTAAATGTGCCAACGCGCCTAATCCCTGACTGGTGGATGCTGAAACAAATGGCTGGCTGATGTAAAGCGCCTGAGCCCCGAGGATATTAAAAGGCCCGGCAGCTTCCAGAACCCAGGCAGCCAACTCTACCCATCCCTGCCTGCGCAGAATGTTCACCCAGCCTGGCCAGTACGCGCGCGCTGTATCCATATTACATTAAAGTATAGCATAAAATATAGTACACATCTGATAGTTGATCATCCCAAAGCCAGTTAAAAAAGTGGTCAGGGTTTTGTGGAGTAAGCTCCTTAGAAAGGCACGGTCATTTGCGGAATGTAAACACGGATAGCCGAATCGCCGCTAACCGGGCATTTGTATTCGCAGATGCCGCAGCCGATGCAGGTCTCGCGCAGTACGTGTGGAAGCTGTACCTTCACGGTTTGCGTAGGAAATTGCGCATTACCCGGCGCCCAAACTTCCCTTTCTTCAAGTTGGATTGCTTTTTGAGGGAGTGGACACATTTCTTCGCATACCAGGCAGGGTTTATGGTCCGACCAGGCGATGCAGCGGTTCTCATCGATCGTTGCTTTGCCAATGACTTGCAGTCGCTTCTCATCCAGACTGAGCGCAGGGATGGCCTGCACCGGGCAAACCTGCCCGCAGGCGTTGCAGGAGTAATCGCAATAGCCAAGGCGCGGGACAATGA
Organism: uncultured Anaerolinea sp.; assembly: GCA_964536185.1. GTDB lineage: Bacteria > Chloroflexota > Anaerolineae > Anaerolineales > Villigracilaceae > UBA5195. The sequence continues at coordinate 3,337 of CAZHWV010000064.1, forward strand.
CGGGTGAACCGAAACCTTCCACGCCGGCATCCAGAACTGCCGGTTGGAGCGCATTGGTCGGGCAGACGCGGATGCATTCGTTGCAGCGTGTGCAACGCGTCATAGCGACCACGTCCACATTATTTTCGCGCGCGCCGGGCGGGCGTAACAGGAAAGGCTGTTCCCGTTTGGCCAGCAGGCCGCTGCGGAACAAGGCCACGCCAGTAACTGCTGCGCCAAGGGCGAACAAGGCAGAACGCTGGTCCGGGTCGTAGGACAAACCTTGAGCCGGGGCAGTCTGTGGCTTAAATGAGACAAAACTGCGCGGGCAGGTTTCAAGACAATCCATGCAAAGCGTACACTCAGCCGGATCGCTGGCGTAATTTCGGGAGGGATCGATCGTGCCGGTCGGGCAGACTGGCATGCACAACTGGCAGCCTTGGCAGCCATCACTTACTGTGCGGCGAAAAAGCGCGATGCGACTGATCCAACCGAGCAGACCACCCAGCGGGCAAAGATAACGGCACCAGAAGCGCGGGGCGAATATATTAAGCAGCAGTAATCCAAAAAACATACTGGCAAACAAAAGAGAGTCGCGGTAAAAGGCCGGCTCGGAAGGCAACAGCGCGGGCCGCAGGGCTATGTCAAGCGCAGAGATGGGTCCGTCCAGGGCAGGCAACTGGTACAGCGCTGTCTCGATTGCGATGACGATTTGATCAAGTGCAGGCCAGATTGCAGTCGAGAGCGTTCGGAAAAAAATCGCCAGGGGATCGAGGAAAAGAAGGGTCAGGTTGCCAAACAGGGCCGCCATCAGAGTGATGAGCAGCAAATCATATTTCACCTGCCGCCAATTTTCGGAGGGCGCAGGACGCTGGCCGCGCCAGCTTTTGAGTGGCATGAAATCAAGCAGTGTACCCAGCGGGCAGAGCCAACCGCACCAGGCGCGACCGAAAACGATTGTCAGCAAGATGGTGAGCAGGGCGACTGTCGAACCTGCGAGCCAGGTCCGGCTGGCAATGGTATTGCTGATGACCAGCAATGGATCGAGGCGCATGGGCAGGTTGGTTAGACTGCCGTCCCAGCCACCCTGGCGGGAGACAACAAATAAGCCGATAAAGAGGGCAAGCGCGATCACCTGGACGGTTTTGCGGGCTGTCACCCATCTGCCGGATGGACGATTCGTTGTCTTTCTATTCTGGCGGGATTTAGCAACAACTGGGCCCGGATCCATCATGCTCCGACGGAAAACTCTTCAATTCGCAGGTTGGCCAGATCGCTGCGCCCCAGACCCATCGCCGCAGCAGCTTTGATATAAGGGATGTCATCCGGCTGCCGGCCAAACAGGGTGGCTGCATAACTGTCAGCGGCAACAATATCCGCGCTGGCGATAAGGCTATCGAGCTGCTTGACATCGTTCAGATCACCACCGCTGGGGCCGTTGGCCATTAAGATGCGCACCGCGTCGACCACAGTCAAGCTGGGTTTGAGCAGTGTGCTCAAGTCGGCGATGCGCTGGCCAAGGTTGAGATGGAAGGCTGAACGGTCGCGCACCACACCCATCAGGTTTTTCATGCCCATCGTCAGGATCGCCGAGCCGTGATGTTTGGCAATGGGCACATCGATGAGCACATCAGCGTTGAGCACATCGTTGAACACGGCGGTCGTTTTTAGTTCGAGGCCATTCGGGATTTTCACCGAACTATATTTGAAGTTGGTCATATAAACCATCTCGCCGCCGTTGGCTTCAACCTGATCTTTGATCCCGCTCCTGGCATAAGCCTCCTGGGCTGTTCCGCCAAAGGGATAATCACAGACCTTAACGTTGGCTGCGCCGGCTTCGAAGCACATCTTCACCAGGGCGCCAACCACCCACGGGTTGGTGGTCGCGGCGTATTCATAGGTGTGATAGGCTACGCAGATGTTGGGTTTAACCACTACCTGGGCGCCCTTTGGCACGAAAAGTTCCATGCCGCCCAGGGCGGCCAGGGCAGCGCGGACCAGGGCCTCCGGTTCACCATTACGGGCCACAACCAAATCCGGGAGCCCGCGGCCAGTTTGCGTGGGCGCAGAGGTGGCGTTGGCTGCTTGAGCGGGGGTCGTATTCGTGGCCAGTGGAGCGCTGTCGGTTGAGGCCGGGCGCGCGGCCAGGGTTTGCGTATTGGTCGGCTGGGGGATGGGACTGGCCGGCGCAGGGGAGCAGGCGCCGAGGAATTTGCCCAGGCTGATCGCGCCCAATCCAACGGCAACGGTACGTAAAAAATCACGTCGAGATACTTTGGCCATAATATCTTATCCTTTCTCTACAGAAACTTTTCGCAAGTTTTCGCTCATGGATCTACTCGCCGGGTGTGCTTGACTGGCCAGGCAAACCACCGATTATCGTTCATTTTCATGGACCTACTGATTTGCCTGAAAAAACCTGTTTTTGTTAGGATAAATGGTTTTCAGTTTTCAACCAGTGACATCAAAGTAAATCGCTACTATCGGTAAAATTATCGTTTGTTTTCCCTGCATGTGGAGTTTTTGCGCCTGTTTTGGCGCAAAACTCCACATAAAAGACCTCTTTCTCCCCTTCCTTTGGAAGGGGGCCGGGGAGATGGTCCTGACCAACCAATGCAAATAACCGGCGAGTAAATACTCTCTCATTGTAGAACAGATCAACAAAGCAGACAACACTTGAGTCAGAGAGTCATTAATGGGCGTTTGTGAGCACCCAGTAGGCGCCAGCAGCCAGCAAGGCGCTGGCCGGGATGGTCAAAAGCCAGGCCATGACGATTTCGCTGGCTATGCCCCAACGAACCTTGCCCAGCCGTTCGGAAGAGCCCACGCCGATAATTGCCGAGCTGACTACATGCGTGGCGCTGACCGGCCAGCCGAGATAGGATGAGGCCAATAACACCAGCGCCGAAGTAAGTTGGGCGGAGAAGCTGTGCACGGGCCTGATCTTATAAAATTTGGAACCCACGGTGCGGACCAAACGCCAACCGGCCAAAAGGGTTCCCAGCGCCATGCCGGCTGCGCTGATGGCTACCACCCATAAAGGAACGCTGAACCCAGGCAGGTAACCGCCAATGACCAGGGCGAGGACAATCACGCCCATTGTTTTTTGGGCATCATTAGCCCCGTGGCTGATGGCCAAAACCAGGGCCGTGACGATTTGTCCTTGTTTGAAAAAAGAATTGATCTGTGGAGACGAATTTCCCGCCAGAATAAAGATCAAGCGGGTCAACAAGAAACCCACCCCGAAACCAATCAAAGGCGCAGCGAAGAGCGCCGCTACTATTTTAAGCAGGCCTGCCAAACGCAGCGCATCCAGGCCAACGCTGATCCATGCGGCTCCAATCAATCCTCCGACCAAACCATGGGAAGAACTGCTGGGGATGCCCAGGAACCAGGTCAAAAGATTCCAAAGGATCGATCCAATCAGGCAGGCAAGCAGCATGTCCAGGGTAATCACTTCGGGTTGAACGATTTCCGATCCAATCGTATGCGCTACGGCCACGCCAAACAAGAATGGGCCAATGAACTCGGCGACAGCCGTGATCCAAAGCGCAACCCATGGACGGAAAGCGCGCGATGAAATCATTGTTCCGACAATATTACTTGAGCCATGCACCCCGTTTAGAAAATCAAAGACCAGCGCCAGAACAATGACGAATATAAACGCAGCGGACATAAACTAGGTCCTTTTGACCACGATATCGGCAATCGCGTTTGCGGCTTCGTCGCCACGGTCGGCGGCATTGCTTAAATGTCGATAGACCTCGCGCATCTTGAGCATTTCGACGACATGCTCAAGGTTTTCAGGCCCGCTGAAGAGATCTGCGATGGCTTCCCGGTAGACAGCCTCGACGCGGTTCTCAAGCGCCTTGGCGCGTTGGGCATGGTCAATCGCCACGCGAGGGTTATTCTTCAAACGCAGGACCGCCTGGTGGATTTCATAAGCCGCATCTTTTAGCAAAGAAGCGATCCGTTGCAAAAAAACTGTTGGCTTGACATTCAATATTTCCATCTCGCTGACCGTACTGTTGGCGTAGTCAAGGACATCATCGATCGTGCGTGATAGGGTGAATATGTCTTCGCGGTCATAAGGGGTTACGAAGGTCCGGTTCAACTCGTCGATGAGAATCCGACGCACCTCGTCGGCTTCCTTTTCTTTATTGGATAATTGCTCTGCCACGTCAGGATCGCGTTGTTCGACATACTTGCAAAGCAGTTTCAGACCTTCCAGGGTTACAGCGGCCTGCTCTGCGATCAAAGTATGGAAAATCTCTTCCCGCCGCTTAAATATTTTGAACATGATAAACACTCCTGAATTGATTTAGTCAATAATCATAACATAATGTCCAGCCTCAACCTGCGGTTAGGGTTTTTGAGGTTATCTATTTCCGCCCGCGCGTCAGCCGCAGAAACCTGGCGGATCTGTGATAAAAGACCTGAAAAAAACTTACAAACCAGTGACACATGCGCATGGTTTTTGCAGTATCATAATAAAAGAATGTTTGGAACATTACAAATTAAATACTCGGTCAGGGTACTTTTCTCCCGGATGAGAAAGTTTAATGGCGATACCGGTGCAGCTCACTCGATTCAATGAGCTTAGTCCGGTGCTGTCGCGCAACTGTAAATTTGCTCCCCTTTTCAGGATCAAACAAGCCAGGTCGCCCGCCCAACCGATGTTTCCACCAGCCTCGCGGAAAGGTGTTGGAATTTAGCTTCGTATATTATTAATCATTATCCCTGCCGCAAGGCGGGGATTTTTTTTAACTCAACCTGTCCCAAAGGGAGCCACAGGAAAATCAATGGATACTTCAAAGTCAAAGGGTTTGGTGATCGTTAATACCGGGAATGGAAAGGGCAAGACCACTGCCGCGCTTGGGCTGGCGCTGCGCGCTTCGGGTTGGGAAAAACGCACTTGTATGCTGCAGTTCATTAAAAACCAGGGCGCCAGCGGGGGCGAAATCAGGATGGCGCGCAAATTGGGCCTGGAAATCATTCCGTGCGGAGATGGTTTTACCTGGCAGAGCAGCGACCTGGCGCAGTCTGCCGCGCTTGCCCGGGCCGCCTGGCTGGAAGCGCAGCGGCGCATCGTGAGTGGTGAGTTTGACCTGATTGTACTGGATGAGTTTACCTATACGCTCAGCCTGGGCTGGCTGGAAGTCAAAGAAGTCGTGGACTGGCTGCGGGCCAACAAACCCGCTGATCTGCACCTGGTCATCACCGGGCGCGACGCGCCTGCGGATCTGATTGCCTATGCCGATCTTGTCACCGAGATGTGCGAGATCAAACATCCGTATCACCAAGGTTTAGCGGCCCAAAAGGGCATTGAGTTTTAGCAAATTACTGCGCTAGAGGAGTTTGTATGTTCGAGAAAACGATACTTGGGATCAGGCCGCTGGACGAAATTGCCGCGGCGGCTGCGCTTGCTCGCCAGAATTCACTGACCAAGCCGCCAGGCAGCCTGGGACGCCTGGAAAGCCTGACGATCCAGATCGCGGGGATCACGGGGCAGTCCATGCCGGTGATCAAGGACAAGGTCATTATCACCATGGCTGGCGACCATGGCGTGGTTGCCGATGGGGTCAGCGCCTTTCCGCAAGAAGTCACCCCCCAAATGGTATTGAATTTTCTGCGCGGCGGCGCAGCCATCAACTCGCTGGCCCGGCATGCTGGCGCGCGCATCGTGGTGGTGGATATGGGCGTGGCTGTTGACCTGCCCGCGCACTCGCAGTTAATTGTCAAGAAGGTCGCGTATGGTACGCGCAGCCTGGCGCATGGCCCGGCGATGACCCGTGAACAGGCGATCCAGTCGATCATCGCCGGGATAGAGGTTGTTGAAGCTGAGATTGTGCGCGGGTTGGATATCGTCGGCACAGGCGATATGGGCATTGGCAATACTACCCCTTCGGCGGCCATTGCCTGCGCGCTGAGCGGAGAGTCTCCGGCGCGTATGGCTGGACGGGGCACGGGTTTGGATGACATAGGGCTGGAGCACAAAATCAGGATCATCGAGCAGTCCCTAGCGATCAACCAACCCAACCCGCAGGATGGTCTGGATGTGCTGGCTAAGGTTGGCGGTTTCGAGATCGGCGGTTTGGCTGGTGTAATGCTGGGCGCCGCCGCGCATCAGAAACCGGTCATGGTAGATGGTTTCATCTCGACGGCTGCGGCGATGGTTGCGGTCGCGATTGCCCCGGCTGTGCGTCCATATTTGATTGCGGCGCACCGTTCGCAGGAATATGGTCACAGCGCCATGCTGGCCTGGCTGGGGTTGGAACCGCTGCTGGATATGCACATGCGCCTTGGTGAAGGCACCGGCGCAGCGATCGGTATCACCCTGGCCGAAGCTGCCTGTAAATTATTGACTGAAATGGCCACCTTTGGCGAAGCAGGCGTTTCAGATAAACTGGAATAACGCATGGTTTCTCTACTGGCTGCTTTCCAATTCCTGACGATTTTTCCGAGTGTCATCCGGCGTTTATTTACTGCCGCTGAAATGGGCCGCGCTGTCGGGTTCTTCCCGTTGGTCGGCCTGGCTTTAGGTGGGATTTTGCTGGGGCTGGATAGCGGCTTGCGGCTTTTCCTGCAGCCACAACTGGCCGCCGTTTTGGTCGTGGCTGCCTGGTTGGCGCTGACGCGCGCGCTCCACTTTGATGGTTTCCTGGATATTTTCGACGGCCTGTTTGGGGGCTTCACCCCTGAGCGCCGCCTGGAGATTATGAAAGACTCGCGCGTGGGCGCTTTTGGTGTGGCCGCCGGGGCGCTGCTGATTTTTGCCAAGTTATTTTCGATCGCGGATCTGACCAATCGCCCGGCTGGCTTTTTGCTCGCCCCGCTGCTGGCGCGTTGGGCGCTGGGCATGGCCATCTTTGCCTTCCCGTATGCGCGTGAAAAAGGCCTGGGACGCGACATGAAGGATAAAGTGGGCTGGCCGCAAGTGATCTTTGCCAGCCTGGTAGCGCTGGCTGTTGCCTGGTTCGTGGCTGGCTGGTGGGGATTGGCGGCTTTTGGTCTCGCGGCTGTGCTGCTGTTGCTGTCTGCGCGCTACATGCTGTCTTTACTGCCCGGTCTGACCGGCGACAGCTACGGCATGCTGTGTGAATTAATTGAGCTGGCTGTCCTGGTCACTTTCACGGTCGCCAGGTAAGGTAGGAGAAAGCGCCATGGGTAAATTGATCCTGTTGTTGGGCGGAGCGCGCAGTGGAAAAAGTTCCTTCGCCGAAGAAAAAGCCCGCGAGTGGGGCGCGGATAATGTCCTGTATGTGGCTACCTCTGAAGCCAAGGACGACGAAATGCGCTTGCGTGTGGGCAAGCACCAGGCCGGGCGTCCGGCAACCTGGACAACACTTGAAGCCCCCCGCGATGTGGCCCGCGCCATTCGCGAGAGCCAGACCCAGGCAGAGGTGATCCTGGTGGACTGTATCACATTCTTAGTTTCCAACTACCTGATGGCAGCTTGCGAACCAGCGGATAACCCCTTTGGGCCCCCATCCAGCGACCCCTTTGACGAGGCGATCGAGACGGTCATTCGCGCGGACGTCAACGCCCTGGCTGAGTACGCGCACGAGCATGACTTGCGCATGCTGGTGGTTTCCAATGAGGTGGGGTTGGGATTGGTCCCGGCCTACGACCTGGGCCGCGCCTACCGCGATTTGCTCGGCCGCGCCAACCAGGACCTGGCGCGCCAGGCAGATGAAGTCTACCTGCTGGTGGCCGGGCTGCCGATGAGGCTCAAGTAAGATGCTGCATCTTTATCTTGTTCGCCACGGCCAGACGGATTGGAACGCCCAGCAGCGTTACCAGGGACACTCCGACCTACCCTTGAACCAGACCGGCAGCCAACAGGCGCGCCAACTCGCTGAACGTTTGCAAGCCCAGACGTTTGATATTGTCTTGAGCAGCGATCTGCAGCGGGCGCTGCAAACCGCGGAAATCCTGATCGGCAGCCGTCAAATCAAGCTCCAACCTGACCCGCGCCTGCGCGAAATGAACTTTGGCATGCTCGAAGGGCATACTTTTGATCAAGCCCGGGAGCGTTGGCCTGAAATAATTACAAAATGGTTGGCTGACTATAACCAGCCGCCGGAGGGTGGCGAGCGCATCGATGAATTTGAGCTGCGCGTATCCCGCTTTTATACCGAACTCAGGCAAAGCTATGCTGAAAAAACTGTGTTGATCGTTGCCCACGGCGGCTCGCTGCGCGAGATTATCCGGCGCTTGCTGGGCACACCCAGTGGTCCAGCCCGCTGGTTTAGCCTGGAGCATGCCAGCCTGACCGAGGCGCAGATCTTTCCCGCGCAGGACCTGGAGCAGGCCGAAAGCATCATCATCAACCGCTTGAACGATGTGGGTCATTTGAAAACCAGTTAAAAAAGTCACTACACAGGCTTTTTGCGATTCTATGTAGATCAGAACGCGGATAAAAACTGATGTGGATAGCATGCTGTTGTCGCAGAGCGGCGCTTGTCCGGGTTAGGGGGTGATCCTATTTTTTGATGAAAATTCTGGATCGGGTATATACTTGTGACTGCGCTGCAAAAGGACAGCTTTTGCGGCAATCTTGCGTAGAGTAGTAACGAAGAGCACAATGAAAATATTAATCGTCGATGATGATGAAATAGCCCTGGCCGTGGCCAAGAAAATCTTGGAAAATGATCGGCACGAAGTCCTGCTCGCTGAAAATGGGGAGACCGCGTTGGAAATTTTGCGTTCCAAGGATATCCAGCTGGTCATCTCCGACTGGAATATGCCCAAAATCACCGGCATCGATCTCTGCCGCTACCTGAGAATGTCTCCGGCGATTGCCTACATCTATATTATTATCGTCACCTCGCGCAGCAGCAAGGAAGATATGCTGCAGGGGCTCTCGGCGGGCGCGGATGATTTTATTACCAAGCCCTTCGAGCCAGCCGAACTCCTGGTGCGCGTTCGCAATGCTGAGCGGGTATTGGCTTTGGAGACCACCTCGATGATGCTCTTCAGCCTGGCCCGGCTGGCCGAATCAAAGGATGCCGATACAGGCAAACATCTGGAGCGCATCCGGGCTTACGCGATGGCCCTGGGCGAACAAATCTCCAAAGACCCCGACATTCGCGAGCAAGTTCCGCCGCACTTCCCGGATCTGCTCTACCAGACCAGCCCGCTGCATGATATTGGCAAGGTCGGAATCCCGGATTATGTGCTGCTCAAACCAAACAGCTTGAATGATGCTGAGTGGAGCGTGATGAAGCGCCACACCGAAATCGGCGCGGAAACCCTGGACGCCTGCTTGAAACTTTATCCGAGCGCAGAGTATCTGCGCATGGCGCGGGATATTGCCTGGGATCACCACGAACGCTGGGATGGAAGTGGTTACCCGCGCGGGTTGAAGGGCGAGTCAATCCCGCTTTGCGCGCGGATTGTGGCCCTGGCGGATGTTTTCGATGCGCTGAGAATGGAGCGCGTGTATAAAGGGTCCATGACGCATGAAGTGGCGCGTGGGATCATCCTGGAAGGGGAAGGCAACCATTTTGACCCGCTGGTTGTGCGCGCCTTTCTGGCCGTTGAGGAGCAGTTCCGGCAAATCAGTATTAGCCACCCAGACAAAGCCTAGACAGTGATATATTTATTCAAACATAAAGCCTGATCCGAGGAGATGACGATGAAAAAATTGATCCAGATTGCTTGTATAGCTGTACTTACGGCTTCCCTGGTGGCCTGTGGACCTTCCCAACCGGCCAATAACGGGGCTGCCTTTATCGAATCGACCCAGGCAGCGCCTGCGGAGGCCACCCAACCAGCCAGTACCAAGACAATTGCCCTGGTCATGAAAACGCTGACCAATCCTTTCTTTGTCGAAATGGAAAAAGGCGCTCGCCGGGCGGAAAGTGAGCTGGGCATCCAGTTAATCGTGAAAACAGCCGCGCAAGAAACCTCCATTCAACAGCAAATCGCAATTGTTGAAGAACTGGTCAAACTGAAAGTAGATGCGATCGTGATTGCCCCCGGCGACTCGAAGGAATTGATCCCGGCCCTCAAAAAAGCGCAGGATGCCGGGATTAAAGTCGTCAATATCGACAACCGTCTGGATGCGGATCTCTCGCAAAAGCTGGGATTGGTCGGCGTTCCCTTTATTAGCGTCGATAATGAGCAGGGTGGCTATATGTCAGCCAAGTTCGTCGCAGATCAGATCAAAACCCCGACCCAGGTCATCCTGTTGGAAGGCATCCGCGAAGCCCGCAACGCCCAGGATCGCCTGGCTGGAGCCAAACGCGCATTCCAGGAAAACCCAAATATCAGCATTGTCGCTTCCGAAACGGCCAACTGGAAAATCGATGAAGCGCGCGATGTGACCGCGCGCCTGTTCCAACTCTATCCCGACATCGGGGCAATGTTTTGCGCAAATGATATGATGGCGCTCGGCGCTGTTCAATATTTGGAAGAAAAACAGCTTGCGAAGGTTCTCGTCGCCGGGTACGACAATTTACAGGAAGCCCAGCAGGCGATTAAGGACGGCAAAATGGCCTCGACGATTGACCAACAAGCAGCCTTACAGGGCTACACCGGGGTGGTAGACGCGCTGAAATTGATCAACGGTGAACAAGTTCCCCTCGAAGCCTTCGTCGACGTAATCCTGGTGACACAACAAACCTTAAAGTAGGGTCAGGCCTTCTTTTGCGTTTTATCGACAGGTTGGATGAACAAAAAACGTAAAGTCAAGTTCCGTTTTAATATTACCAACCAGTTCATCCTGTACCTGGCCGGGGTCAGTGTGATTCCCCTGCTGGTACTGGGAGCCTTTGCCTATAGCGTCTCTTTTTCGATGATCGAAGACCAGGTTAATCGTTATACCACTGAGCTGGTCCGCGACCAAAGAGATTATCTGGATGTTCTCCTGCAGGAAGTCGAAAGCCTGATTGCCAATGTATCTGGCGTGGAAGAGATCACCAACAACGTGTTCTCCGGGAGGGACACGCCGAATAACACCTACAATGACCTGGCCACCCAGGCCAAAATTGGTTATATCCTGAATAACTACATTAACGTCAATGGATTGATTTCGATCGATATCTACACCGAGGGCGGAAAACATTACCACGTCGGCGACACCCTGCAAGCAAATAATATTAACCAGCAAGCCAAAGACACGATCTATGCCCAGGCAGATGCGGCTGGCGGCGATATTCTCTGGACAGGCGTCGAAGACAACATCAACATCGATTCGGCTCATAAGAAGGTAATCACCGCCGCGCGGGTATTTAACCAAATCAATACCCAAACCGGAGAGTCCAAGGCAGTTGCCCTGCTGGTGGTCAACTACGACATCGATACCATCTACAAACACTTTTCCAGGGTACAGCTTGGCCAGGGCGCGTATCTGATGGTCATCGATACCCAAAACCGGATTATTTACCACCCCAATCGCACACTGGTGGGCAGCAAGGTCAGTGTGAATTTTATGGACCGCTTAGCCGGTTCCGAAGGAACATTGACCGCAGATATTGACGGCAATGCGATGATCGTGACCTATAACCATTCCGAAAACAGCGCCTGGACAGTTGCCAGTTTTATCCCGGTAAGCAACCTGACCGCCCAGACGACCCCGATCGCCACGACCACGATTTTGGTCCTGTGCATCTCTTTCGGCGTTGTTTTCGGTCTGACCATCGTCTACAACCGCAGCCTGGTTTCACCGGTGCGTGAGATCACGCGCACATTTAAGCAATATCAGGCCGGCGAACTGGATTTATCCACGCGCTTAAAGCACACCCGGGATGATGAAATCGGCGAGTTGGTGACCTGGTTTAATGACTTTCTCGAGAATCAGGTCGAAAAACGGCGCGCTGAGGATGCCCTGCAGGCTCGCCAGCGCTACCTGACCCTGCTCAATGAAATCACGTTGGCTGCCCTGGACACGCCAGACCTGGATCAAATGCTGAGGAGCCTGGCGAACCACTTGAGCGAGTTGTTCGTTGTCGATCGCTGCTATATCATTCTCATCCAGGCGGCGCGCCCAGATCTGACCCCGATCATTTACGGGCCAGAAGGCCAGATCCATGCTATTGCCCGCGACTCGGCCAGCGTTCACGAGAGTGGCCCGTTCCTGCCCGAATTGATCACCACCGGCAAACCTCTTTTTATTGCCAACGCATCCGAATCGGCTTTAATCCAGGATAGCGAGGCCTACGCGCTCGAGAACTGCTCGCTGCTGGCCCTGCCACTGCAATCCGCCAACCAGCAGCTGGGCATTGCCCTGATCATTTCCAACTCCGCGCGCATCTTCGCGGAGGAAGAGATCGCCTCGGGCGAACAGGCCGCGCGCCAGATTTCGCTGGCGGTGGCAAAGACGAATTTGCTCGAAGAAATCCAGCAGCGCGCGCACGTTTTTGAGAACCTGTATGAAACCGCTCGCGACCTGGCCAATCTGCACAACATCCCCGAACTGCTGCACAGCATTATCACCCACGCCATAGCCTTGTTGGCAACCGATTCGGGCTTCATCTACCTCCTTGATAAAAGCCAGGGGAACCTCGAATTGGTCGACTGTGTCGGGTTGGATTGGGAAATAGGAACTCGTCTGGCGATCGGCGAAGGATTATCCGGCCAGGTGGCGCTTACCCGCCAGCCGATTACGGTCAAGGATTACGACAGTTGGGAACATCGCTCGGAAAAATTCATGGGGCGGGGTATCCACTCGGCAGCGGCGGTGCCGATGATCTGGGGCGATGATTTGATCGGGCTGTTGGGCGTCGAAAGCCAGGAAAACCGCGACGCCCAGTTCACAGACTCGGATATCCGCATCCTTGCATTGGTGGCCCGCCTGGGAACCAGCGGGATGAACAACATGATCCTGATGCAAGAGCTGCGCATCTTTAACGAGCAGCTCGAAGAACGCGTGGCCCGGCGCACAGCCCAGCTTGAGAATATCAACCTGGAGTTGGGGAGTGAGATCAACGAACGCAAGCAGGTCGAGCAGACCTTGATGGATGAACGCGCTTCCCTGGCCCAGCGTGTAACCGAGCGCACCGCTGAGATTTCAGCCGCGAATGCCAGCCTGGCCCAGGCCGTGCGCGCCAAGGATGAATTTCTTGCCAATATGAGCCACGAGATTCGCACCCCAATCAACGGTGTGATCGGCATGACCGGTTTGATCATGGAAACGCAGCTAACCGCCGAACAGCGGCGCTATGCCAGCATCATTCAGATCAGCGCAGAATCGCTGCTCAATGTGATTAACGATATTCTCGACTTTTCAAAAATTGAAGCCGGTAAGCTGGATATTCTCACCCAGGAGTTTGACTTATCCGAGCTGATCCACGAGATCGGGGATTCCTTTGCGCTGGGCGCCCATGCAAAAGGCCTGGAATGGATTTGCGATGTTTACCCTGAGATTCCCGCCAGGGCTCGCGGGGATTCGAAGCGCATCCGCCAGGTGTTAAATAATCTGGTCAGCAACGCGATTAAATTTACCGACCAGGGTGAAGTCATCCTCTCGGTGGCTCTGCAACAAATGGATGAAGATTTTGCAGTGGTCAGGTTCAGTATTAAAGACACCGGAATCGGGATCCCACGCGACAAAATCGGTTCGCTGTTCCAGGCGTTTACGCAGGTGGATGCCTCGACCACCAAGAAATATGGCGGGACCGGCCTGGGCCTTTCCATTTCCAAGAAACTGGTTGATTTAATGCACGGGCAGATCGGGGTTGAAAGCGAGTTTAATGTCGGGTCCAGTTTCTGGTTTACCGTGCCCCTGGAGACTCCGGTTAATTTATCGCCAGCCTCACTGGCCAGAAAAGGGTTGAAAATTCTGGTCATTGAAGATAATGCCAGCCAGCGCCAGATGTTGACCACCCGTTTGGAACAGGCTGGCTGGATGCCCGTTGCCGTTGAAGAAGCCAGCCAGGCGCTGGATGCGCTCCAAGAGGCAGCCAATCACCAGCAGCCTTTCCAAATTAGCTTGATCGACAGCACCCTGCCCGGGATCAGCGGGCTTGACCTGGCGCGCAGGATCAGTTCGCGCCAATTGCAGCCAGCGCCGCGCCTGGTTTTGATGAGTTTGGGCCGGGAATCGATCGATAACCAGACTCTGCAAGAAGCCGGGATTGCCGGGCTGCTGACCAAACCAGTGCAGATCCGCAGTCTTTGCCAATTTTTGGAAGACATTGCCAATAAGTTGCCCGGCAGCCCGATCCAGGAGTCGCCACACGTGGAAAGCACTTCTCCGCTGGAGGCCATCCAACATCCCGCCCTGGCCAATATTAAGATCCTGTTGGTCGAAGACAACCTGATCAACCAGGAATTAGCGCTGACCATCTTGCAAAAAAGTGGTATCAATGCCGAAGCAGCCAGCAATGGCCGGGAAGCGGTGACCGTTTTGGAGACCACCGCCTTCGACCTGGTCTTGATGGACATGCAAATGCCGATCATGGACGGACTGCAAGCCACCCGCTATATCCGCGATGAAAGCTCGCCTGTGCTCAACCACCAGATCCCGATCGTCGCGATGACCGCCAACGCGATGCGTAAAGATCAAGAAGCCTGCATACAAGCGGGCATGAACGATTTCATCTCAAAACCATTCAACCCGGTTCAATTGATCAAAATAATAGCGCATTGGACAGCCTCCGATAGAACCGGCCTGGTGAGTTTGAATATTTCTGCGCTAGAAAATGAGTCCATGCAGGCAGGTGTTGATCTGCCCAGCCTGCCCCAGGAGAGATTACCCGAAGCTGTTGTGGAAAATGCTGGCCAGGATGGCCTGGCGCCCATCCAATTTGACCTGCTCTTCCAGCGTGTCATGGGTGACCGGGAACTGGCTTTCAGCTTACTCAAGAAAATGGACGCGCGCCTGGAGAAAGACCTGGCCGAACTGAACCTGGCCGTGGAGGCTCGTGACGGCGATCAGACCCGGCTGATGGCCCATAAACTGAAGGGCAGCGCTGCGAATCTGTCCGCCGAACCATTCCGGCAGGCCCTGGAAGCGCTCGAAAAGGCGGGCGCAGCCGGCTTGTGGGAGACGGTTCCCGAGCAGTTGGCCGAGGCGCTGGCGCAGGCGCGAGCGTTTCATGCCGCGGTGGCCAAGCTGGACGGCTAAATATCTGGCGCTACGATGAAGGGCGATATTAATTTCGCCCTTCATCGTAGCGCCCACGCCGATTTCTAATGAGCCTGTTTTTTTCGTTCGCTGTAGATTATAATTAGATTAATTCAACATGGATTCGCTACTTTTCAGGGATGGAATAGCGCTCGATTTTTACCTTCAAGAGCGATCTCAAAACGGAAGCCGATAAATGGACCAACCGATTCGATTACTCATTGTGGATGATCATCCTGCATTAAGGTATGGCCTGGTGGCATTGTTCCGGCACGAGGCTGACATTGAGGTGGTGGGCGAAGCCAGCGACGGAATAGAAGCCGTTGAAAAAGCTAACGCGCTGCATCCAGATGTGATCCTGCTCGACCTGGGCTTACCCAAGAAAAATGGGCAAGAAGTGATCAAGGAAATTCTGAGCTTCGATCCAAACTCCCGGATTATTATCTTCACTTCTCATTCTGACGGCGATCAGATTATGACCGCGATCAAGGCCGGGGCGATTGGATACCTGGTCAAGGACGATTCGCCGCAGGAAATTTTTTATGCGATCCGCAGCGCTCACCAGGGCAAGCCAACCCTTTCCGCGCGGACCGAACTCAGCCTTTTCCATCAAATCCAACATATCAAACCACAGGCTGCCCCGATAGAAGAATTGACGGCGCGAGAGCTTGAAATACTGCGTTGGTTGGCGCAGGGCTGGACGAATACTGAAATTGCAGAAAAAGCTTCGGTTGCGGAGGGCACAGTTCGCTCGCATGTCAGCAACCTGATCAATAAACTGGGTCTGGAGAATCGCGCCCAGGCGGTTATCTATGCCATCCGCACAGGCTTGATCGATGTTAATGAAGGTAAGTGATTTCTGATCCAAACCTTAAATGCCAAACCCTAAAGGTCTCAAAGACCTTTAGGGTTTTTTTTTGGTGATTCAATCTGTCGACCAATCCTGCGCTCTTTTTGCGGTACTTTCCCCAAAATAATTGACTCAATAAGGACGTTCCACTTGCGTATTTGGAAAAGGCCGAAAATGTTTCTCGTTTAGGGTGCAAACGATCACTCCATGGTGGTAAGCGCTGGCGCCTATCAGGCAGTCGAGAAAGCCGGCACCATCGCTGAGGTGATATTGGCGGTACCATTCCCAGGCAGTTGCGGAAGTTCCGCTCGAAATCCACAGCATGGGATAAAGGGCCAACTCCTTCTCTACCTTGTTTTGCTCGCGCCGGTTTCTGCAGCCAGCCACTAATTCCGCAGCCGTTACAACCGAGATTGCCAGCTCACCAGATGCAAAACCGCCTAGCCAATTCTCGGCAATCTTACTACCACGCAAAAAATCAACCAAGATGGAAGTATCGACCAGCCGGGAGAAAAAAATTTCAGGCATCCTCTCTCTTTTCTACTTGTTGGCGCAGGCTCTGCGCAAAACGAGCTGGATCCTGGGCTTCAGGCCGATCAGCCCAAATCCCAAAGGCAACATGTTTGCGAATGGCGCTGGCCTTATTATCCGGCTGTTTCGCTTGGAACTGCAGAAACTCAATAAACTGAGCCACTTCTAACCACCCATCTGGGGGTAGTTTTTCCAGTTGGTGCAGAATAAAGTCTTTTGTTACTCCTTGAGAAAGCATGAGGACACCTCCATGCGGGAACTCCAACGTTCCAGTGTCATTTTGATTATTATACCCTGAAGGAACAGGCATTGCGCAGTCAGAAGCGGGTGACAGCGTCAAACCCTAAAGGTCTCAAAGACCTTTAGGGTTTTTGTTTTTTTTGCGGTCTCAACAAATGTTGACAACAGTTGCAGATTTTGCCTCTGCGAACTCGAAGTCCGATTTCAACAGGCCAGCGATGACAAATGGATTGATTTCGGATATTCTATTTGAAAGAAGAGGCAGCGAATGAATGAATCAAAAACAATTCTGGTCATTGATGATGATAAAAAATTCTCACTTGGGCTGGTAGCCGTGCTGCGCCGGGAGGGCTTTCAGGTGTTCAGCGCCGCCAACGGGACCGAAGGAATGGCGGCCATCCAGACGGTCAAACCGGATATTATCCTGTGCGATATTATGATGCCGCCGCCTAACGGTATCCAGCTAAAACATGAGCTGGCGGGTGACGCGCAGCTTGGGCAGATCCCATTTATATTTTTGACTGCGCGCGTATCGCAGGTGGATAAGTTGGCAGGCCTGGAGAACGGCGCTGACGACTACATCACCAAACCTTTTGATATTAACGAGTTGTTGGCGCGCATCCAATCCATCCTGCGCCGGGACGAGTATGGGCATCAGCGCGGAATCCATGAAAGCCTGGCCGACCTGGATAAACTGCGCGGGAACATTTCGACCAACTTAAGCCATGAGATGCGCACACCTTTGACAGTCATCTTATCCACCCTGGAATTAATTCTAAAAGAAAAATTTACCGGGGATGATACGGAGCTGGACCGTTATATCAACACAGCCAATAGCAGCGCTTACCGGTTGAAATTCCTGGTTGAGGATCTCGAGATGTTATACGAACTTGACCGGGGAAAATTGGATTTTGTAGGCCAGAAAATCGATATTACTTTTCACTTAAAAAAGCCCATTACGCAAACGATGCTCATGTGGGAAAGAAAAAAATTGGATTGCCAATTGACCATCGATCGGGAGACGGTCATCTTTGCCCCAAGGGATAAATTCGGCCATATTGTCGCCCACCTGGTCGATAATGCCTGTAAATTCAGCCCGGAGAAGGGCAAAGTGGTCATCTCGGTCCAGCCCAATGCGCAGGGGGGCTGTTTCCTGGAAGTGACCAATAGCGGCGCTGGTATTCCGCTGGAGCTGCGCGAGAAAGTGTTTGAGCGCTATTACCAGGTCAGCCAGGGCGATACCCGCGAATTTGGCGGGTTGGGCGTGGGCTTGACGATTGCGCGGGCTTACGCGCGCGCCTGGGGCGGAGATGTCCAGATTTTGGATTGTCCGACCGGCTGCCGGGTGCGCATGGTTATACCGCCCCAAAGCCTGGATTAGTGTTCGTTTGTGGAGAAAAATGGCTGAGATACTGTTGATTGATGATAATCGTAATTTTGCCTTGGGCCTGGCGGGAAATCTGCACCGGGCTGGCTTTAGCGTCAAAGTCGTTTCTGACGGAGCAGAAGGGGTAAAACTCGCCAGCAAAATGTCCCCAGGCTTGATCTTGTGTGATTTATTTATGCCAGCGCCGGATGGCATGGAAATCAAGCGGATGCTCAACGCAGAAAAAACGACAGCAGACATCCCCTTTGTTTTTCTTTCTGCAGCCGCAGACCCGGCGCTAAAAACCAGCGGCTTGAGCCTGGGAGCCGAAGACTATATTACCAAATCAGTCGATATCCTTGAGTTGATCGCCCGTATCCAGGCTATTCTGCGGCGCAAGCAAAAAGTTGATTTGCAGGCCAGGCAAGAATTCCAGCAAATATTGGAAAATCTTTCAAGCTCATTACCGGTTCATACCAGCCATTATTTTCGCGCAACCATGGGAGTCTTACTTTTATCCCTGGAAATGCTGGCCAAGAAACAAGCGCCCACCGGACAGTATCTTCTGTATGCGCGCAACAGCGCCTATCGCATGAAAGCCTGGATGGAGACCTTGATCTGGCTGAACGAATTCGACCTGGGCAAGTCGGCAATCAGCGGCGAGCAGCTTGATCTTGAATATTCTTTTATTCTCCCGATCAAAGAAGTCTTTGATCTCTGGGTTGAGAAGAGGCTGCAGCTTAACTTTAAGATCGATGAAGGGCTTACGCTCCACACTCCGGCGCGCGCCTTCACCCTGGCCGTTTGTCACCTGATCGACAATGCCTGCAAATTCAGCCCGCCTGGCGGATTGATCCAGGTGTGTTTGCAGTCGGATGGTTTTGGGGAAAATATTCTCACTGTTGAAGATCAGGGGCCGGGAATCCCGCTGGAGATGCGGGCGACTGTATTTGAGCGGTTTTCGCAATTAGCCGATGAGCAAAGTCTTCCCGAAAATCATGGCTTGGGCCTGGGTTTGTTTATGGCGCGTTCTTTTGCCAGATCCCAGGGTGGCGAGGTGTGTATTTTTGATTCTGCCCCAGGCTGTGGAGTGCAGATGACCCTGATGAATACAGCGTAGGTCGCTGCTGAAAACCTGGCTATCGAATTATGCAGAATTAAAGTTTTGGCTCTTATGGAAGTTAGCGTGGCGGACCAGCATATCTGGCGCCACCCAAACGTAAGGCGGAATTAATTCCGCCTTACGTTTGGGTGGCATCCACGCTAATTCCCAATGAACCAAGGTTTTTGAAGACCTGCGAAAACCGGTGATATAGGTAGACTTATTTCTTGGCGAAAGAAAAGCAAATGGGCAATGAGGGGTATAATTTCACTTCCGCGAGATTGGGAGGCAGTTATGACGGGAAAAATTAAAAATAAGGCAGTTTTGGAGAATGGGTCAGACGCAGCGCTGGTACCCCCGGATTTAGATTTCCCGATCGTGGGTATCGGCGCCTCGGCGGGAGGATTGGCGGCCTTCGAAGCCTTTTTCTCCGGCATGCCAGTCGAGGCCAATCCGGGCATGGCCTTTGTGCTGGTGCAGCATCTGGCCCCGGACCACAAGAGCATCCTGACCGATCTGATCCGGCGCTATACGCGCATGCAGGTCTTCGAGGTTGAGGATGGCATGCGCGTGCAGCCCAACTGCGCCTACATCATCCCACCCAATTGCGACATGGCCTTTCTGAATGGGACCCTGCAACTGCTGGAACCTGCCGCGCCGCGCGGTCAGCGCCTGCCGATTGACTTCTTCTTTCGCTCGCTGGCCCAGGATCAACGCGAGCGGGCCATCTGCATCGTGCTCTCGGGCACTGGCAGCGACGGCACGCTGGGTGTGCGCGCGATCAAGGGCGAGGGCGGCATGGTCATGGTCCAGAACCCCGAATCCACCGAATTCGACGGCATGCCGCGCAGCGCGCTGGGCACCGGGCTGGTGGATTACCAGCTTCCCCCGGCAGAGATGCCCGCCCAGTTGATCGCCTACGCAACGCATGCTTTTAGCAGGCCAGCGCGCTCGGCAGCCCTGATGCCGGTAAAAGTGGAGAGTGCGCTGAAGAAGATCTTCGTCCTGCTGCGCGCGCAAACCAGCCACGACTTTTCCCAATACAAACCGAACACTATCCAGCGCCGCATCGAGCGGCGCATGGCTGTTCACCAGATCGAATCACTGGATGCCTACGTTAAATACTTGCAGCAAACCTCGGCCGAGGTGGATGCGCTCTTTCGTGATCTCTTGATCGGCGTAACCAATTTCTTCCGCGACCCGGAAGCCTTCAAGGTCATCGAGCAGCAGGTCATCCCGAGGCTATTGGCCGGCAGGCCCGCCAGCGCGGTGATCCGCGTCTGGTCGCCGGGCTGTTCCACTGGCGAAGAAGCCTACTCGCTGGCCATCCTGCTGGCCGAACAGCAGGATGCGATGAAAGAAAGCTTCAAGGTGCAGGTCTTTGCCACCGACATCGACAGCCAGGCGATTACCACGGCCCGCGCCGGTCTCTACCCGGCCAGCATCGCCGCCGACCTGACGCCAGAGCGGCTGGCGCGTTTTTTTGTGGCCTCGCCG
The DNA here is from genome assembly GCA_964536185.1 of uncultured Anaerolinea sp. GTDB lineage: Bacteria > Chloroflexota > Anaerolineae > Anaerolineales > Villigracilaceae > UBA5195. Next base: position 23,975 of record CAZHWV010000064.1, read on the forward strand.
GACGGCAATTCCTACCGCATCCACAAGGGCATCCGTGACATGCTGGTCTTTTCCGAGCAGAATGTGATCAAGGACCCACCGT
>CAZHWV010000065.1:0-19633 GCA_964536185.1 uncultured Anaerolinea sp.
TGAAGGGCTATAAGGTGTTGCTCAACCTCAAGGCCGAAAAAAGCCGCTGGCTGGGGACGTATGAACCTGAATTGCAGGCGGCTTTACGTGAATTTCTGCGTCCTGGGATGATCGTCTATGACGTGGGTGCGAATATCGGTTACGTCACGCTGATGCTGGCGCATAACGTTGGCACGCAGGGGCGAGTCTTTGCCTTCGAAGCCCTGCCAGCCAATGTGGAGCGGATCAAAAAAAATATTGAATTGAATAACCTGTCGAACGTAACGATCGTCTCGGCAGCCGTATTGGATAAGACCGCCCCGGTAACTTTCTATGTACACGCCTCAGTTGGGATGGGGAAGGCAGCCGGATCCGCCGGGCGTCGCGATGAACAATACAAAGCTGAGATCAATGTGCCCGGTCTTTCTCTGGATGAGTTCGTTTACCAGCAGGGCAATCCGGCCCCAGCCGTGGTCAAGATGGACATTGAGGGCGGCGAAGTGCTGGCGCTGCCAGGAATGCGTCGCATCCTGCGCGAACACCACCCGCTGCTGTTGCTTGAACTGCATGGTCCAGAATCAGAAAAAGTAGCCTGGGAAATGCTCACTGCTGCCGGGTACACGCTGCGCGCCATGGAAAATGGCTACCCGGTCATCTTTGCCCCAGAGAGCCTCGGTTGGAAGGCTTACTTGATCGCCGCAAAAGAAAACAAGCGATGATAACTACCTGTTTCGATGGTCGACTTGGCCTGGTTCAGCGTGTGCTGCCCTCCTACCGGGCGCCGTTTTTTGACGCGCTGGACCGCTCCTGCTTGGGCGGTATGTCGCTATTTTCCGGTTTGCCGGGCGCGGCTGAGTCTATCGCGACCACTACCCACCTGCTCAGCGCGCAATATGCGCCGGCTGAAAATTTCCATTTTGCTTCCCCCGCATCCCCGTTTTACCTTTGCTATCAACGCGGATTGGCTCGCTGGTTGGCCGATTGGAACCCAGACGGGTTGATTATTGAAGCCAATTTTCGTTATCTTTCGTCACCGGCAGCTATCCAGTGGATGCATTTGAAAAAACGCCCGGTCATTGGATGGGGATTGGGTGCGCCGCTTGACCGTGGTCCGCTCTCGGTCCTGCGCCGGCGCTTTCTCCTGCAGTTTGAGGCCGTGATCGCCTATTCACGGCGTGGGGCGGAACAATATGCAGCCTGTGGCGTTGCGCCGGATAAAATTTTTGTGGCGCCTAATGCTGTTGCCTCAGCCCCAACCGGGTCGATGCCAGCCAGGCCAGCCATTTTTTCTGCGCAGCCCGTCGTGCTTTTTGTGGGCAGGCTGCAGGCGCGCAAGCGCCTCCCAGCCCTGTTGAAGGCTTGTGCGGGACTCTCTGCCCAAATCAAACCGCGCCTGGTGATCGTCGGAGATGGACCGGAAGCCGGCAATCTGCGCGCTTTGGCCGAGAGTCTCTATCCGGCGGCTGAATTTGTAGGCGCAAAACATGGCGCAGAACTGGCTCCTTATTTCCTGGCTGCCGACCTGTTTGTGCTGCCGGGCACAGGCGGATTAGCCGTGCAGCAGGCCATGTCCTATGCTCTGCCGGTGATCGTGGCCCAAGGCGATGGCACCCAGGATGACCTGGTGCGGCCGGCGAATGGCTGGCAGATCCCCCGGGACGATGATGCAGCTTTGGCTGCGAACCTGGGCGAGGCTCTTTCTGATGTTGCCCGGTTGCGCGCTATGGGCGCCGAGTCCTATCGCATCGTGGCGCAGGAAATCAATCTGGAAAAGATGGTGAGCGTATTTGTGGATGCGCTCAATTCGGTGAAAAAGTAATTTGATCAGACGCAAGTTATTTCCAAAAAGGAATATATCCTTGACATCTCAAAACAATATAATTTCCGAGATCAACCTGGCTGCGCAAGCCGCGCGCGCTGACCTGGTCGCGTTTTTACAAAGCCTGGTGCAAAGCCCTAGCCTGCCAGACCACGAGCAGGCTGTGCAGGAGCTGGTCGCGGCCAAACTGCGGGCGCTTGGGCTGGAGGTCGTCATTCTGCCCTCGCGCTTCGATGAACTCCGCCAGCACCCAGCTTTTGGCGATGATGGCTTTTCGCCGGACCAACGTATAAACGTGGTGGGGCGCTGGCGGGGAACGCAGTCCGGACCGGGGCGTTCGCTCATTCTTAACGGGCATGTCGATGTAGTTCCGCCTGGTGATCTTGCGCAGTGGAGCGAATCGCCCTGGAGCGGTCTGATCCGGGATGGTCGCCTTTATGGGCGCGGCGCCTGTGATATGAAAGCCGGGCTGTGCGCCGGAATCTTTGCTGTGGATGTGCTCCAGCGCCTTGGTTTCAGACCCGCCCAGGATGTGCTAATCGAAAGCGTGATCGGCGAAGAGTCGGGCGGGGTTGGCACACTGACCACCATCATCAAAGGCTTCAGCGCCGAGGCGGCCATCTTGCTCGAGCCAACCCGCCTGGAAATCTGCCCGGTGCAATCCGGTGCGCTGACATTCCGTCTGACTGTGCCTGGCCGCGCAATACACGCCGCGATGAAGCCGTATGGGGTCAGCGCAATTGAAAAATTTATGCTGCTCCTGCAGGCCATCAACCAGCTTGAAGCCGAGCGGCATGACAACTTCAAACATCCCCTCTACGATGACCCCAAAAACATTGCGCCGATCAACATCGGCACCCTGCGGGGCGGCGAGTGGCACTCCACCGTTCCAGAAGAAGTGGTGGCCGAAGGCCGCATGGGTGTCCTGCCGGGCGAATCCAACGAAGCCGCGCGCAGGGCGTTGCAGGCTACCATTCTACGCGCAGCCTCGGAAGACGCATGGCTCGCGGACCACCCGCCCAGGCTGGAGTGGTTTGAGGGCCAATTTGAGTCGGCTGAAACCGCCCAGACAGATCCGCTGATCGGCAGTTTGAGTGATGCGCACCGGCAGGTCACCGGTCAGAGTCCCTTATTGCGCGGCGTGACCTATGGTTCGGATATGCGCCTGTTTATCAATCATGCCCACATCCCGGCCACGCACTACGGGCCGGGTGATGTCAGCCTGGCGCATTCCGTGAATGAGTCTGTGCCTTTGGATGAAGTCCTGACGGTTACCCGCGTGATTGCTCACCTGATCACGCAGTGGTGCGGGGGAGGTTATGCATGAAGACTTTCGGCTGCCAGTCCATGTATGCGCCCGTCGAGCGCATGCTGTTAAAACATCCACGCCAGGCCTTTATCGACCAGGCCAATATTGACCTGCAGTGGCAGAGCTTGTCTTACCTGGGCTGCCCGGATTTTGAAAATACAATCCGGGAATACGACCGTTTTGTGGAGCTGCTGGGCCAGTTTAAAATGGAATTTCATTTTGCGCCAGCGGTTGAAAACACCAGCCTTGATTCGCTCTATGTGCATGATCCAGTGGTGATCTGCGAGCGAGGGGTGATCTTGGGCAATATGGGCAAGTTTGCCCGACTGCCCGAGCCTTTTGCGGCCGGAAAATACCTGGCCGAATTGGGCGTGCCGCTCTTAGGGCGGATCAGTGGGAATGGCAAACTGGAAAGCGGCGATGTGCTTTGGGTGGACGAACGCACCATGGCTCTCGGTCAGGGCTTTCGGACCAACGCGGAAGGTTTGCGGCAGTTACGCGAACAGCTGGGTGATTTGGTGGATGAGATTGTACCTGTGACGCTGCCCTATTGGAGCGGCCCGCAGGATTGCCTGCATCTACTTTCCTTTATCAGCATCGTGGATAAAGACCTGGCGGTGGTCTATTCACGCCTCATGCCGGTTCCGTTTCGAGAGTGGCTGCTGGAACGTGGTTTTCACCTGGTGGAAGTGCCGGATAGCGAATACGAATCGCTGGGCTGCAATGTGTTGGCGGTTGGGCCGCGCCAGTGCATTATGCTCAATGGGAACCCACAAACCCTGAGCCAGTTGGAACAGGCTGGGGCGGAAGTCTGGACCATTAGTGGAAACGATATTTGCCTGAAAGGCACAGGCGGTCCAACCTGCCTGACCCGGCCTATCCTGAGATCAGCAGAGTAACAAATACAGCGCAGAGACGATTTGGGTCAACGCTGGCAGCGCGCTGATCACCAGGACAACGACCGGCAAAAGATTGCCAACCAGTTCCGGTATTTTTCCATCTTTTGGTTAACAAGAGAACTCCACAGGAAGGCGGCAGCATGGATAATATCCCCCAGGAGTTTATCCGGGAATTGCAAGCGAAAGTCAGCGGCGAGGTGCGCACGGATGAGATGAGCCGTGTTTTGTACAGTACAGACGCCAGTATCTACCAGGTCATGCCCTATGGCGTATTTATCCCGCGCTCGCCGGATGAGATACAAACTGCAGTTCGCCTGGCTTCTCAATACAAAATCCCACTCTTGCCGCGCGGGGCTGGCACCAGCCTGGCAGGACAGGCCGTAAATCAAGCCCTGATCATTGATACGACCCGCTATTTTGACGCAATTCTTGCGGTCAATCGGGAAGAGAAATCGGTGCGGGCGCAGGCGGGAGTAACCCTGGGCGGGTTGAATGCGCATCTTAAACCGTATGGTTTGAAATATGGTCCCGACCCGGCCAGCGGCAATCGCGCGGTTTTGGGCGGCATCGTCGGCAACAACTCATCCGGATCCCACTCAATTTTATACGGTATGAGCGCGGACCATGTCCTGGCAACGCAGGTTATCCTGGCAGATGGTTCGCTTGTTGAGTTTGGCCCCCGGTCTGCTCAGGAAATTGCCGCCTATCAAAAGCAATGCGACTTGCAGGGCATGATTTACCGTCAAATTTCTGAGCTGGTTCAAGATTCGCGCAACCAGGAGGTGATCCGCTGTGGGACTCCGCAGCATTGGCGGCGCTGCGGCGGTTATAACCTGGATCGGATGACGGATGGCAGGGATATTTCGTTTCGTTGGCCGTATGACGGGCGTTTTAATCTCTCGAAATTGATCTGCGGCGCTGAAGGTACGCTTGGCTTGATGACTGAAGTTACGCTAAACCTGGTGGAATTGCCAAAAGCCTCAGGGTTGGCGGTGCTTCATTTTTCCAATTTGCGCGCGGCCTTGGAGGCTGTGCCAACCATTTTGGAAGTAGAGCCAGGCGCGATTGAATTAATTGATCATTATGGCTTGTCGCTGGCGCGAAGTGCGCCGGCCTATGCCAAAATGATGAAGGCTTTTATTCAAGGTGAACCGGATTGCATCTTGATCACCGAATTTTATGGGGAATCCCAAGGGGAGGTTGAATCAAAACTGGAAAAATTGCGCGCTCACCTGCAAATGCGCAAGATAGCCCCCTTGGCTGTAACCAATTTACTCGATCCAGCCGCTATTCGCGCGGTTTGGAAGGTGCGCGAAGGTAGTTTTGGAATTTTAATGAGTATGCGCGGGAATGTAAAACCGTTACCGATTATTGATGACGCCGCAGTGCCTCCCGAGCATTTATCAGATTACATTACCCGACTGGAAGTGTTCTGCAAGCAGGAATTGGATCACGACGTGGCTTATTTTGCCCATGCCAGCGCAGGATGCCTGCATGTTCATTCGCTTCTCAATGCAAAACTAGCCAGCGATATTTCTAAAATGCCGAAAATCATGCAATACGCTGCTGATTTGCTAAAAGAATATGGTGGAATCCTTTCCAGCGAACACGGCGACGGTCGCCTGCGCAGTTGGCAAAACCGCCATTTTTTTGGCGATGATTTATACGAATTATTCAAGCAAGTAAAGGGTACCTTCGATCCGGAAAACATCTTCAACCCAGGTGATATTGTGGATGGACCGGCCATGACCGAAAACCTGCGTTACGGCGCGAACTATCAGACCCTGCCGGTTACCTCACGCTTAAATTTTGGCACAAATCAAGACTTTAACGCTGCGGTTGAAATGTGCAGCGGCGCAGGGGCTTGTCGCCAGCTGACAGGCACAATGTGTCCCAGTTTTATGGCAACCCGAGAAGAAAAAAATAGCACGCGGGGCCGCGCCAACGCGCTTCGCGCGGCGATCTCGGGTCGCTTGTCTGCGGGTGAATTTACGAGTGAGAATATTTACGAAGTCATGGATTTGTGCGTAAGCTGCAAGGCCTGTAAATCAGAATGTCCTTCGTCGGTGGATATGGCCAAAATCAAGGCCGAGTTTTTATTCCAATACTACCAGCGCCATTTTATGTCTGCGCGTTCGCTCTTTTTTGCCTATTTTGGCGATCTCAGCCAGTTGGCGAGCGGGCGCTTAGCCCCGATTGCGAATGGGTTGCTGCAAAATGAATTGGCGCGAGGTCTGGTTAATCGCCTGCTCAAGATTGCGCCGGCAAGAAAACTACCCCATTTTGCCAGAGAGACCTTTTATCGCTGGTATTTACGCCAAGCGCAGACCCCTCAAAAGCCAACGATCCGGGATGAACAGTTGCTTTTTCTGGCTGATATTACGCGCAATTTCAATGACCCTGAAACTGCTCGGGCCGCCTTTACTGTGTTGACTGCGCTTGGATTCAATGTAGTTGTCCCTGCAGTTCATGACTTTGGCCGGCCTGCTTTTTCAAAAGGCCAGCTTAATCTGGCCCGAAAAAAAGCGCTCACTGCTCTTGAATTTCTCGCACCGTATGCGCGAAAGGGTGTTCAGATTGTTGGGCTTGAACCGAGTGATATTTCCATGTTCATCGACGATTACGAATCGCTCTTGCCGGAGGATAACCGGGTAAAAATGGTCGCAGAGCAAACGCTCAGCTTTGAAGAATTCATGTGGCGCCAAATGCAGGCGGGCAAATTGGATGGTATGTTTAAGCCGCAATCGGGCTCGCTGCTCTTGCATGGACATTGCCACCAGAAAGCCCTGGTGGGAACGCGCTACAGTGAAGAATTGTTATCCTTTTTGGGCTATCAGGTCAAAGAAGCCGAATCGGCCTGTTGTGGCATGGCTGGCTCCTTTGGCTACGAGGCGGAACATTACGATGTTTCGCTAAAAATGGGCGAACTGACTCTCTTTCCTGCTGTTCGCGCCCAGGATCAGGCTACCCTGATTGTCGCCTCTGGAGCGAGCTGCCAGGAACAAATCGAACATGGTACTCAGCGCAAAGCCTTACACCCTGCGCTTGTACTTTATCGCGCGCTGGCTTGAAGAGATAATAAAAATTATGACCAAAAATTCGCCTGTCATCATGGTTGAAAACTTGAGCAAGACCTACCAGGTATCCGAACGCGAAGGCGGGTTTGGCGCGGCCGTGCGCAGCTTTTTCAAGCGCACTTATCGCGATGTGCGCGCGGTTGATCAGGTTAGCTTTCAGATCCAGCCGGGGGAGGTGGTTGGTTTTCTGGGTCCCAACGGCGCAGGGAAAACCACCACCCTCAAGATGCTCTCCGGCTTGTTGCATCCGACTGGCGGCGGAGCCCAGGTTCTCGGGTATACCCCCTGGGACCTCAAGGCTGATTACCTGCGTTCGATGACCCTGGTCATGGGCCAGCGTAACCGGCTTTCCTGGGATATCCCCGCTGCAGATTCGTTCCTGCTTAACCAGGCCATCTATCGTATTGCGGATGATGAATTCAAGCACACCCTGGATGAATTAGACGAGCTGTTGGAACTGGCGCCGATCATGAAAAAGCCGGTGCGGAATCTCTCGTTGGGCGAGCGCATGAAATGCGAACTGGCTGCTGGGCTGCTCCATCGCCCGAAAGTGCTCTTCCTGGATGAACCGACTATCGGGCTGGATATCAGCGCCCAGGTGCGTATTCGCGCATTTTTGCAGGAATATAACCGTCGCAGCGGAGCGACCATCCTGCTCACCAGCCACTACATGGCAGACGTAACCGCCCTGTGCGAGCGGGTCATTATCATCCACCAGGGCCGTTTGAAATATGATGGCGGGCTGACCGACCTGGCACGCAAGATAGCGCCCTTCAAGCTAATTGGCATCACCCTTGGCGACGCTGCAAAGCATGACCTATCTGTTTACGGAGCGCCCGCCGAAGGCGACGATGACGGCGAAAAAACCTATATTCGAGTGCGCGCTGACCAGGTTACCTCAGTCACCGCCCGGCTCCTGGCTGACTTGCCAGTGCACGACATTACCATCACCGACCCGCCCATCGAAACTGTGATCGAGCAGGCCTTTCAGGGTTAAAACCATGTTGAAAATTTACCAGCGTCTATGGCAGGTTAATTGGGCCGAACAGTGGCAATACCGCGCCAACCTGCTGATGTACCTGCTTTATTGGCTGGTCTCTCCGGTCGTTTACCTGGCAGTCTGGACGACCATCGCCCGCAGCCAGGGCAGCGTCGGTGGTTTGACTGCCAACGATTTTGTCACGTATTACATGACCCTGTTGATCGTGGATCAGCTCACCAGCAACATCACCATCCATATTTTTGGCTATAAGATCCAGGATGGCTCCCTTTCAAGCGAATTGATCCGACCGATCCATCCCATTTTGACCAATACCCTGGTCAATAACCTGGCTTTTAAAGCGCTCTCATTTGTGGCTCTCATCCCGGTCTGGTTGGTCTTGTGGCTGTTGTTCCAACCAGATTTTGGGAGTGTTACCTGGCAGGGTCTCTTGCTGGCCGTCCCGACTGTGACCCTGGGATTCATGATCAGCTTTCTTTTGAGCGCCGCGATAACCTGCATTGCCTTCTGGACTACACGCGTCTGGGCCTTGCACGAGTTTTACATGGGCCTGGCGGCGCTTTTTTCAGGGCAGTTTGTGCCTCTGCAGCTCATGCCCAAAGTTATTCAGGACCTGGCCCGTTTTTTGCCGTTTCAACTCTCCAAATATTTCCCCATCCAATTGATCCTGGGCCGCCTGTCTCCGGCAGAAATCATTCAGGGCTACCTGATGGGTTTCTTCTGGCTGGCGGTGTCGTGGCTGCTCTTCCGCTGGATGTGGCGCAATGGGGTTAAAAAGTACTCTGCGGTGGGAGCTTAACGAATGCCCAGCTTGCGCTTGATCAAGACCTTCCTCAAAATTAATATCCAGATGTCGCTGGCGTATCGCGCTGACACCGTCATTAACATTCTGCTCAACCTGATGTGGCTGGGCTGGGAATTGCTCAGCCTGAACATAATTTTCAGCAACACCAAAACGCTTGGTGGCTGGGGGCCCGGCGAACTGATTGCCTTGCTGGGGGTTTTCCGGCTGGTCAACACCTTGATGGCTGCGTTGCTCTGGCCGGCAACCGAAAAGTTCAATGCATCGGTACGCGATGGCTCACTAGACTACACCCTGCTCCAACCGGCAAACAGCCTGTTCCTGGTGAGTTTCGCCCGGATCACTGTTTGGCGTGTCTGGGACCTGGTGCTGGCATTGATCCTGGTCCTGGTTGGTATCAATATTGCCGGGAATGTGACCTCGCCACTCAGCATCCTGTATTTTTTCACGCTGACTGTTTCAGGGTCGTTGATCATTTACAGCCTGTGGGTTGTGCTGATCGCCCTGACCTTCTGGTTTACCAAGTTCGATAATAACGTGACCATCCTGCAGGCCCTGTTAGATTCGGGCCGCTACCCGGTCACGGTTTACCCTGTCTGGCTGCGGGTGATCGTCACGTTTATTATCCCCATCGCGGTTGCCACCACCATCCCCTTGCAAGCGCTGCGCGGGGAATTGGGCGGTTGGCAGGTTCTCATGTTTCTTGCGCTTGGGGCGGCCAGTTTCGGACTGGCTACGCAGGTCTGGAAGGTTGGCGTGCGCCGTTACAGCGGCGCCAGCAGTTGAGATGCAAATAATGGGTAGCTTAAAACCTAGCGAATCGACAACATATGGTAAAATTCTATCCGCTCGGAGGGATGACCGAGCGGCTGAAGGTAACGGTCTTGAAAACCGTCGTGGTGCAAGCCACCGTGGGTTCGAATCCCACTCCCTCCGCAGAAGGTTATCCCACATGTGAATATGGGGAGGTGCCAGAGTGGCTGAATGGGCTCGCCTGCTAAGTGAGTGTCGGGGCTATAAACCTCGACCGCGGGTTCAAATCCCGCCCTCCCCGCAGTGACACGGCCAAGTATTTATCATTGGCAAAAACGCGCTAGTCGGTTGTGCTATAACGAATGCGTTTCCGTGGATGAGAACTGTTTCGAGTACCAGTCGAAGCAGTTCTTTCCGTTTAAGTTGTGATAGATTATCCCACACAGCAAAAAGTGGAGCAATCTTGTTTATAAATTTTATTTTAGTATCAATTTCTAAATCATGCAAGGGTTCAGCCACACTTTCCCAACGCAATTTTTCTTTATCATAAATTTCACGAGATATTTCACCTGCCAGGTAGAGTTCCTTGGCGCGTTGAAATCGATTTTCGTAGGTCGCTTTGTTGGCCTGCATTTGGGTTGATTCAGCATTGTCTACAGTTGCCAAAACCTGTTTGATCCAGGTCAGGATCTGTGCTTCAATGAATTCGGCTCGCACCAGTTTTTGTGGACATTTGCAGATGCAGTCTACCTGGTTGGCATCCAGGTAGTAACGCATTTTTCCATGTTCTTTGGAAGCCCCTCGCATGTGACCGCCACACTGGGCACAGTGTAAAATGCCAGTCAGAGGAAATATCTGGATAGGGTTTTGGCTGTCATAAGGAATATTCGTTTTCAGTAAGCAGATTTCGCGCGCGCGATAAAAAGTTTCCGGTGAGATGATCGGCTGATGAAGCCCTTCGCAAATTTCCAGGGGTTGTTTTCGGTGCCGATAACTTCCATTTTCGGTGGTGCCGTAGTAGGGGACTTTTCCGGTATAGGCAAGACGATTGAGCATGTCGCGGATCACATCGCGTGTAAAGGGTCCCGGTTCGGATTTGCCTATCAGACCTTTTTGGCGCACTGGAAGCTGAATGCCATTGGCCAACGGAACAGTCATTTGGTTCAATTGTATGGCGATGGAACGATGGGTCCATTCTCCGGTCAGATACCAGGCGAAAACCTGCTGGACGATCTGGCTTTCGATGGGGTGAGGGATTATGACCTTGCCATCGACTTTATCGGGTTGTCCATAATCGGGACAATAATCCTTGCCATTTGGGTCGATACATTTCGAACAGAGACCTTTACAATAACCATACGGGATACTCCCCATCCATAAGCCTTTGTGTGCTCGTTCCACCTTCCCTTTGCGGGTTTCCTGGCGCAAATTATCCAGGTAAATTTCTGCCAGCATACCCAGAACTGTCAGCATGAGCTTGCCCCAGGGAGAAGTAAAATCAAGATGTTCTTGAACGGACGCAAATGAAACGCCATAGCTGTTGAGTTGGTCAAGACTGTTGAGCAAGCCACTTAAATGACGGTAGAAGCGGTCGATTTTATCGACAACGACCACATCAAATTTTTTCTCAGCAGCATCCTGCATGAGTTGTTCAAAAGCTGGGCGGTGGCTGCCTTTTTTTGCAGAAATTCCGGCATCAACATAGATATGGATTAACTGCCAGCCATGATCTACCGCGTAGCGCTGAATATTGTTTTCCTGTGCGTCGAGACTGTGCCCGTCCACCTGGTCTTTCATGGAGACACGTCGGTAGCCGACTGCTCGCAAGTTGGTTGTAGACCCTGGATTAATATGGTTCATGGTTTGAATGTCCTTTTCATGGGTATAATGTGGGTAAAGCATCAAAATCTGTTCTTTTCGAGGTTCGATATGCCAGCCAGTGAAATTGCCAAGATAAAAAGAAAGGCTTACGACAAACCTTTTGATCCTGCGCCCTTGATGGCGAGGCTGCGCGAGTTAATGAAAAGCTGCAATGAAAGTTTCCGAGAGAGTTCTTTGCGTTCAGGGCTGGATGAACAAGCTGTCCGGCGGATTCTGGGCAGGCAAAGACCCAATATCACCTCCTGCGTTTTATTGGCTAACCATTTTGGGGTCGATCCGAACGAAATCATCACCCTGGCAGGTTGGCCGGAAATAGAAGTTTTTAAGGTCAAAACAGTCAGCGCAAATGGGCTGCCGCCGGAAGCCGTTGAAGTAGCCCTGGATATTGCGAAAATCACCGATTCCGGGGTGCGCCGCCAGGTGGCCGATGCGATCAAGCTCTTGTTGAGTAAACATTTCGACCTGTAGGCTCTATTATCAATCAAAACGAAAAATAGCGTCGCATTCAATGATGTGACGCTGTGCTATTTCTTAGTGCGATATGGCTGCCTTTTGTTTGTTGTAAACCGATAATGCTTGGATGCACATTTATAATTATGTGTTTCAGAAGTGAGATGGTGATCTTGCCATCTCACTTCTGATTCTCTCTACTTATTGAATCTGGCAGTTTGGGTGTTTACCTACCGCTCAGGCGTGAAGCCAACCAATAAAGACCAACATTCATTATCTTTTTTGGGTAAAAAAAGATAGATAGCCGCATTCAGGTCAAGATCCGGATCTTCAGGTCGATTAAATGTTATGGGTGAGTGACGGTGAATATATTTTTAATAAACGATACAATGGTCATCCTAAACTAAAGCGGACTCAGAAAAGGTATAATGATTCTCAATATCATCTTTCAAATAAGGAAAAGAGTACATCATGACGGAATCGATCATTCGCATTCTTTTGGCAGACGACCACAAGATGCTGCGGGATGGTTTGCGGGCCTTGTTGGATGGCGAAGACAACATGCAGGTGATTGCCGAGGCCGGCACTGTGCAGGACACCATCCGCCTGACTGAAGAAGTGCTGCCGGATGTGCTGGTTCTGGATCTGGGCATGCCGGGGGGAAGCGGGCTGGATGCCATCAGGAACATCCGTGAAGCGGGACTGGCGGTGCGGATCGTGGTGCTTTCGATGCACAGCGGGCGTGAAATGGTGATGGAGGCGCTGCAGGCGGGCTGTGATGGTTATGTACCCAAATCAAGCGCACATACGGACCTGATCCAGGCCATTCGCGTGGTGCATGCGGGCAAGCGATTCCTGCACCCGGACGCGGCGACTGCGCTGATTGACAACCTGCTCGACAAGCAGGAAGAAAGCAAACAGACAGGTTTGCTCTCCGAGCGCGAACTGGACGTGATCAAACTGACAGCGATGGGCTTTACCAGCCGTGAAATCGGTGAAAAGCTGGCCCTTAGCCCAAAAACAGTCGATACCTATCGCGAACGCGCCATGCAAAAACTGCGAATCGAATCGAAATCAGACATCATCCGGTTTGCGTTGCGAGCCGGGCTGCTTGATTCGCTCAACTCTACCCATAAAAATTTCTAGAATTTACTCAAAGGATCAGGCCATGCAAGAAAAACTGAAATTTATGCCCCAGTGGCTTTATGGCAGGTTGCTGGCTTTCCCGATGCGCTTGAAGGTAATCGGAATCGGTCTGTTGCCAATCCTTATTTTGGGGTTTTCGCTGAATTACTGGATCACCACCGGGCTCTCAGATTGGCTTTCTTACATTCTGGCAGATGTACGGGTGCAAGCGGCCATGTCGGCAGGCGGTCGCAGCGTATTTCTGGTGACCATGCTGGGGACCGTCGCCTCCATTTTATTTTCCCTTTTGCTCTCGCATATCCTTACAGAACCGATTTTGTCTCTGCGCGAGATGGCACAGCAAGTTGCGGGTGGACAACTTAATGCGCGGGCTAAGATTTGGGCGAGAGATGAAATTGGCGAGCTGGCCATCGCCATCAACACCATGACCGACAATCTGGTCACCAATCAAGAATTGCTGGCACGCAAGAACCGCAGCCTGGATGCGATCAACCAGGTGGCGCTGGCGGGCAACCGCCCGGATGATATTCACGATGTTTTATATATCATCCTGGGGCATGTGGTGAATACCATGCACTTGAAGATGGGTTGGATCTACCTGCGCGACCCGGAGCGAAAATCATTTCACCTGGCGAGCTGGTACGGGATTGAAGAAGAGATGGTGCCGGTTTTCCTGGGCATACTGAACAATTCAACCTGCGCCTGCCAGGAGGACCTGGTCAATGGGAAACTGGGCACTTCCGTGAGCAACCGCGTGTGTTCGCGGTTGGAAAAATTGACCAGGCTGAACATTGTGCGGAATCACATCACCATTCCACTGGTGGCGCGCGAACAGCACTTTGGTTTGATCATCCTTTCTTGCGATGAAGGTGAGACTATCCCCGCAGAAGACATGGAACTATTGTCTTCTCTTGGCAACCAGATCGCTGAAATCGTGGCGAATGCCTGGTTACAAATCAAACTGACTGAAAAAGAAGCTGCACGGCAGGTTTTACTCGAATCACTTGTACAGGCCCAGGAAGAGGAACGCGCGCGCCTGGCGCGTGAGCTGCATGACGGCGCCGGGCAAACGCTGACCAGCCTGCTGGTGCGCTTAAAAACGATGGAAAGAAAATCACCCATGCCTGAAATGAAGCGCGACCTGACCACTATGCAGGATATTGTCTCGGAAACCATCGAACAGGTGCGGGAACTGGCATATCGGTTAAGACCGGTGGCGCTCGATGAATTCGGGTTATCCAGGGCGTTGGAAATCCTGGTGGAAGACATGACCAAAGGGATGGGCATAACGATTGAGAGCAATTTCGATCTGCCGGGTTTTGCAATCCCAACCGAAGTTGAAGTGGTGCTGTACCGGATTGCCCAGGAAGGGCTGACAAACATCATCCGGCATGCCAGGTCCGAGCGCATCAAACTACTGCTATGTGCAGAAAATGGAGGCGTAAAGATGACCATGGAAGATGACGGGGTTGGTTTTGATCCTGGAAGAGTTTCGATCAGCAGCGGTCAGCGGCACCTTGGCTTGATCAGCATGCGCGAACGCGCTGAGATCATTGGGGGCACGCTGGATGTTTACACGGCCCTGGGCAAGGGCACCACGGTGGAAGTTTTCATCCCGATCCGTCAATAACATGGCTCGCAAGTCAACCAGCCTCGCCTGTAAATCAATTTGCTGGCGAGGCTTTTTGTTGTCAGGAAAACCCCTACATATTGGTTGTTTTTTCCTGATACCGGACTACGAGCAGGCTTGATATATTTATGGACAAGAAGGCAATTCAAAAAAACTCGTTATTGGCAACCGGAGGCAAAAGATGAACGACCAAGGCAAGACAAAACTTACGAGGCGCGATTTCCTGCGTGTATTAGGACTGGGGGCTGGCGCAGTAGCAGTCGGCGCAGTTGTCCAACCTGTGTTAGCTGCACCGGCTTTATCCGCAAACCCAAGTTATGAATACAAGCGCTTTGCCGACTCGGCCGGCCGGAAACAACGCCCTTGGTGGGTGCGCACCGTCGACCAGCCGACCACCGAAATCGATTGGACCAAGATGAAGCGTTACAACGAAGGCTATAAAGCTGATCTGGGCACGGGCACCGTGCGTGGAAAGGGCTTCGAAGCCTATGTTGGCAAGGATAAGAACGCTGAGCTCGTCAAGAAAAGCGCCGATCTCTTAAAGGCTGGAGTTGCGAATAACACTCCTGGTTATACCTTGAAAGATCAGGCGCTGGTTTCTGCCCACAGCACGCGTGTGCCGATGAGCTTCCTTGGACCACAAAAGGCCAAGACTCCGGAAGATTTTGGCGCTACCAAGTGGACCGGCACACCAGAAGAAGCATCGCGGATTTTGCGCGCCGCCCTGCGTCACAACGGCGCCGCGACAGCGGGTTTTGTTGAGCTGGATGAGAATACCCGCAAGCTGATCTATTCGTTCGACCCGGATGGCAAGGAACTGATTTTCACGGATGACGCCCTGCCCTCCGAAACTGAAACCCAACGTTTTATCCCGAATACTGCCAAGTATGCGATGGTGTTCACCATCCAGATGTCGGAAGAGACGATGCGCCGCTCGCCCACGCCTCTGGGCCAGCAGACCACCGGCCTGGCTTACAAACGCCACACCGTGATCCAGGCCTCCATGCAGGAATTCCTGCGCACGATGGGTTACATGGGTCTGGGCTGTTCCAACACCAACGCGCTTGGCATTGCTCCGGCTTTTGGTGTGCTGGCTGGATTGGGCGAAATGTCGCGCCTGAACCGCATGATCACGCCTGAATTCGGACCGATGGTGCGTGCTTTCTTCATTCTGACCGACTTGCCCGTGGCCACCGACAAACCGATCAACGCCGGTGTGATGGAATTCTGCAAACGCTGCAAGAAGTGCGCTGAAGCCTGCGCCACAGGCGCCTTAAGCTTTGATGATGAGCCAACCTGGGAAACCCGCGGCCCGTGGAACAATCCCGGTCACAAGGCCTACTTCGAAGATTCCACCAAGTGCATGACCTACTGGAAGGAAGTTGGCACGAACTGCGGCATCTGCTTCTCGGTCTGCCCGTTCTCCAAGAAAGACAAGGCCTGGATCCACGACTGGGTCAAGGCGACTGCCTCAGTAGCCCCGGCGATGGATGGTTTCATGCGCAGCATGGATGACGCTTTCGGTTACGGCGCTCAGAAAGACTGCGAAGACTGGTGGATGCTTGATCTGCCCGAGTATGGCACCGACAGCAGCGGTATGATATAAATCAAGGAGAGAACAATGAGTAAAAATTTTGTTATTGAAATCAAACAACGACCGTGGTATGAGTGGTTGGTAGGGGTATTGTTTCTACTGACTGAAGTCTTTCTCATCCAAAATGCAATTGCCAGCAGCGGCGAAAACGAACCGCGTGCAGCAATGCTGTTCTGGGTCAGCTTCTTTGTCCTATTGATCATTGGTGGCGTGGTCTGGTTCATGCGCCGGTCCAAGTAGAAGTCGTCAAGCTAGTTTAAATTTTATCAAAAGGGGAGAGGGCAATACCTCTCCCTTTTTTCAATCGGCATCATCTGATCACATTATTATGACTTCTCAAAACGATTCAGAATTACCCATCCAACCGGTCCGAAAAAAATCGTTGACTTTGCCGCGCCTGGTTTTAATTTTTTCCGTGGCGCTGGCGGTCATGGCCTGGTTGGTTGGGTATTTCTCCAGCGGCAGCCGCGCAGAAGTGTTTGTGCCGGATGTATTGGTGGGCGCCGTGCGAGTTGAAACGCGCGGCAGCCTGTTTATTGGATATGGGGCAGATGGCGGCATCGTCGGTTACGCTGCCAGTGGGAAAAGCCAGGGTTACGGCGGCCCACTTGAAATGCTGGTGGGGCTGGATCCAAAAGGCGAAATCATCGGGGTCAAACTCATCTCCCAGCGGGAAACGCCGGGATTTTTCCGATTAATCCTGGCAAAGGATTTTTTCAAGCAATACTCCGGAAAAAACTTTCGTGATTCACTCCAGTTGAACCAGGATCTGGACGCGGTCAGTGGGGCAACCGTCAGCTCGGAGGGGATCGCCGCCTCGGCGCGGGATGCAATCCGTCTTATCGCCCAGCTGGGCTTGAACAAGCCCTTACCTGCTGAAGCGCGCCCGATCCGGTTTGGTATTCCTGAAATCACTTTGCTTGGTTTATATGCAGCCGGCTATTTTGGCCACAAATACAGCTCTGGCGTCTGGAAGCGGCGTGTTCGTTGGGGTACGCTGCTGACGGGGATGATTGTGCTGGGATTTATTTATACGGCGCCGCTGACCATTGCGCAAATCATCGCCCTGTTGAGCGGTTATTGGCCGGATTGGCATAATAATTTATACTGGTACTTGCTGATTGGTGGAATCATATTTGTGACCACGGTGGATGCCAAAAACCCATACTGCAGCTGGTTTTGCCCGTTTGGCGCTTTCCAGGAGTGCCTGGCACAGATCACAAACGCAAAGCCCTATCGTTCGCGCCGCTGGGGAGGACTTTTCACCTGGCTGCAGCGCGGGCTGGCTTTTTCCGCTGTTCTGATCGGGTTGGCGCTGCGCAGGCCGGGTGTGGCGGGTTATGAACCCTTCGCCACGCTGTTTGATTTTCGGGGCAACCTGGTCGAGGTTGTTTTTCTGCTGGTGGTGATCATGGCGAGCCTGATGATGTACCGACCATTTTGTAATTACTTATGCCCACTCGATCCGGTTTATGATTTTATCGCTGAGAGTCGCCGTTGGCTGCGGGAAGGTTGGCAGGTATGGAAAAAGCTAAACTCGAAAAAATAAAAGATATTTTCCTGGCAACGTTCATGCTGATGTGCGTGGGCTTGATCATCACACTGTGGGTGAATGCCTTCGCGGAAAAGGATTCTGAGATGCCTTATTTTTACCGGGGCGTGCCAACATTATCTGAACAATATTATGTAACACAGACGGCCATCGCGGAAGATGCCCTACTGGGCACAGGAACGCCAACGGTTGAGCCAAAACAGCATCATGATGCAACCGCGATCCCGACCGTGATTCCGACCGCGGCACCCGTTTTTACACCAACGACTGAAGTGGACAGTTGAGCATGAGACTGAGCCGCCGTGATTTCCTTAAAATTACCGCACTGACTGGCGCCGTCGTTGGTTTGAGTGCGGCTGCCACCCAGAAGCTGCTCAAGTTGGGGTGTTTGAACAAAGTTCGCGATTCCCAGATGCTGATGGGGACAATTGTTAATTTTGAAGTGATGGCTGAAAGCAAGGACCAGGCGCTGGCTGCCATTCAAGCCAGCGTGGCCGGGATGCGGAGCCTGATCAGCGCATTTGACCACCGCCTTGAAAACGGAGCGCTGGGCCAGTTGAATGCCACCGGGATTACACAGAACCCGCCGCGCGAACTGGTGGCCATGCTGCGGCAGGCGCTGCACTTTGGAACGCTGTCCAACGGCGCGTTTGATGTGACGATCAAGCCGATGCTGGATGCCATGCGTGAAAAGCGCGCAGAAGCACCGATCAGGACGCTGGTTGATTATCGACTGTTGAAGGTCTCAGATGATGAAATCTCCCTGGCAGGCCCAGGGATGGCCGTGACCGCGGATGGCATCGCCAAGGGGTGGGTGGTAGATGGCGGGGTGGCAATTATGCGCCAACTTGGCTTTGAGCAGGTGCTGGTGGAAGCTGGCGGTGATATGATGGCGAAGAGCGCGCAGGATGGAAAGGTGTGGAAGATTGGGATTGCCCATCCACGCAATACAGGCGAGTTCGCGGCCATTATCGGAATACAAAATCAGGCCGTGGCGACCTCCGGCGATTATATGAATTATTTCAGCGCAGATCATTCCGCATACCACATCATTGACCCTCGCACCGGTCATTCTCCGGTGGAACTGGCGAGCGCCACTGTAATCGCGCCGAGCGTGGCGGAAGCGGATGCGCTGAGCACAACGATGATGGTGCTGGGCGTCCAGGAAGGTCTGGCGTTGATCGAAAGGCTGCCTGAAACGGCCGCATTGTTGATTTCCAAAGATTTGCAGATGTACCGATCCAGCAAATTTCCTGCAGGATAAAATAAACGAGGTGATCCATGTCCATTCTTCCAGTACCATCCGGTAAACAGAATGAAAGTTACGAGCAGATCCGAAAGTCCATCGCTGCCGCCCAGGAAAATGGTGACAGCAAAGCAGTGGTGTCCCTGTATAAGAAATTGGGGCAGGCTTACATGGATGCCGGGGATGCTCCGCAAGCGCTGACTGAGTTTAATGAAGCGATCAAGCTTGTTTTCAATGGGGATGAGAAAGAAGCCTTTGCTCAACTCCTTGGATTGCGAGGTCTGGCGCTTAAATCGATCGGAAATTATTCACTGGCGCTGCAGGCCTTTCGCAAATCCCACGCACTGGCGCTGGAGATCAATCACCCGGCCCTGTCATGTGACGCGCTGATCCATGCCGGAACGCTCCATTCAGAAATGGGAAAAGCTGAAGAGGCTGTCGCAGCTTTGAACGATGCGCTGAAGGTCGCGGTCGAGAATAAAGACAAGGTGCGCAA
>CAZHWV010000065.1:19643-23827 GCA_964536185.1 uncultured Anaerolinea sp.
TTATTTACTGGCTTGTGACGTTGCGCAAGATTTGATGAATCGGGCGGCGGAGTGTTCATTTATCACCAAGCTGGGCAACGTCCTGCTGATGGAAGGCAAATTGGAAGCCGCCAACGATAAATATGAGCGCGCGCTCAAGCTGGCCTCCGTACTGGGCGATCGTAATGCGGAAATCAATATCTTGGGCGGTTTGTTTCGTTCGCATGCGCTGTCTGGCGATGTGAAGCTGGCGCAGGTGTATGGTGAGCAAACCATCCAACTGGCGGGAGAGATAGAGCATGTGGAGGCCGAGCTGGCCAATATCCATGCACTGGCTACCTTTCTGATCGACCAAAGGCACTTTGATCCAGCAATGCTGTTGCTGGATCGTGGTCTGCAGGTTGTGCGGGAGCAGACTGACCTGAGCTCACAAATGGAGTTATTGGACCTGCAGGGAAAGGCATTTTCACTGCAGGAGAAATATAATGAGGCGTTGGAAAGCTGGAATATGGCTTTGACGCTGGCCAGCAACCTGCAGGATGAAGAGTTGATGGCCAGGCTTTTTGGCAGGATGGCCGCCATCTTTGCCGAGACAGGCGATCTCGAAAAATCGGTGGAGTGCGCTGAAAAAGCGTTGGAACTGGCACTGGTGAATGAAGACAGCAAGTTGGCGTCCGAACAACAAATCCTGCTGGCTTTTAATTTTAGGGACAGTGGTCAAAAAGAGAATGCGATCGAAGCCTGCCGGGCAGCGATTGATGGTTATCAAAGCATTAACGAGCAGGATATGGTTGCACAGGCTAAAACCCTTCTGGCTGATTTGGAAAGCTAGAAAACTTCGGGCTTACTCTGCTTTCTCCTTAGGGGTTTTGGGCTAAGAATAGATGGAAAATGCTCATCGCCCATCTATTATATTAAAGCCTTGTCTGAAAACTCCCTGAAACCCGTCAGCTAGTCTCCTCGACAGTAAAGCATAACAACTCGGTTGGAGGGTCATTCACTGATCAACCCAGAATGCCAGCAGTACGCTTAGAATGGGAATGATCCAGAACTGAACAAACATCTCAAGCTACAAACACACAACTATAACGTACAACCTTGGGGACTTTCCATTCATCCACCTGGATGCAATGGTTTTTGGGATCGCGGTCACTCGATCTGAGCTAACCCGTTCACATCCCCCAGCAACGCCTTAAACGGTTCGTGCAGCCTGTAGCCGCGCAATCTTTCCTGGCTGTCAAAGAACAGATCCACAAAAATATCATCCAGCAGCGCGCGGCGGCCTGCGTGGCTCATTTCATCCCAAAGAGACTTGAAATTCTCCAGCCTGGGCAAAATGGCGCGAGCCTGATGGTCTGCTGATGGACGCAAACGGTTCATTTGGGCCGAAATACGGCGGTATTGTTGGTCAAACTCAGCTTCATCCAGCAGGTGGCGATGATACATTGCGCGGCAATCCTCCAACTCAGCAGTTAGATTTCGCCCCAGGCGGTCGAATTCGTTCAGTCCTTCGTCTGAAAGATAATAGGCTTGGATACGTTCATGCCATTCGATCGGGATGATCAACTTTTCGAGCACCTGTTCCACTTGCTCTAGGAGGGGCGCACCCTGCAGGGTGCGCTTTTGGTGCCGCTCAATCAGATCCGAAAAATCGGTTTTCCCGGCCAGTTGCAAGCCTGTTTCGTACAGTGCTGCTGGTTCAAAGCCTTTGGTCGAGTGACACTCAAGCATGGTCAGGCATCGGTAGACCACTTTTCCGCTGCCATTTGTGGTACCGCGCAAAGAAACCAGCTTGCTGTTCGCGCGCAGCAGTCCATCCTGGTGACATTCCCAGCATTTTGCCAGCCCGCTCAACAAAGCCTTGGTGCCTGGCTGGTTGGAACTGCCCGGCGCATTACCCTTGGCCGCGCGGAGCTGCATGTTCTTTTCCCAAAGCGCGCGCGGGTAAAGCGGTTCGTGCTTGCCTGGATAACGTTCCTTTGGGTCGTTGCGCCGGTGCTGCTTGGCCATTATTTTTTCTGGATGGCGCAGATCGTCCTTCATGTTCAGCGGCGGGGTCTCTTGGTGAGTCACGATGCCGATATAGAACTCGCTTTTGATGATTTCCCGGATACTATCCTTTTTGAACTTACCCAAGCTGCTGCTGTTTTTCCACATCTTGGTGCGAAACTGGATTTTTTCACCATCTGGCAGCATGAAAAAATTATCGTTCAGCAAGTCGGCCAGGCCCTGGTCGCTGTTGATGTTTTGGTATTCATGGGCGATGAGGCGCACTGCGTGGCTCTCAATCGGGTGAGGTACGGGAATTAGAATTTTCCCATCGTATTTTGCGCAGTCCTGCTCACCAACTTTTGGGCAATAATCGGAGCCGTTCGGGTCGGTACAGCGTGAGCAGAGACCATTACAGTAACCGAAACGAGATGAGGCGTTTGAATGTCCACTAGATGCAAAAAAGGCCTTTACTCCACGGACGCGGTCGGAAGTTTCCCAGACGG
This sequence comes from uncultured Anaerolinea sp., assembly GCA_964536185.1. GTDB lineage: Bacteria > Chloroflexota > Anaerolineae > Anaerolineales > Villigracilaceae > UBA5195. Next base: position 22,118 of record CAZHWV010000065.1, read on the forward strand.
GCATTTCATCCACAATAGCTCGCATCGACAGCATCATGCGTCCCATCAAAGTGCGGCTGTCCAGGTTTTCTGTTGCGCTGATCAGTTCCACCTTGCGCTCTTCGAGGTAGTTTAGGAAAATCGGGAAGGTAAAGCCATTGCGATAGGTGCGATTCAAGTACTGGCAAAATACGGCATCCACCAACCCACCATCCGCGAGGTCCAGTATTTTCTGAAAGCCCTCGCGCTTGGCATTTTTTCCACTGCGGTTGAGGTCGTAAATAATATCAACTACTTCCCAGCCGTTTTGCTCGGCAATCTTGAGCATGGTGCTGACCTGCACAATTGGCGAATAATGGGGTTGTTCAACATTGCCTTTTTTTACAATTCGCGATTTTCGGATGTACAAAACCACTCTTTTTACTTTATTCGGGCTCGCTCCCTCTTGCAAGATACCTGAAAGATAATCGAGTACTTGCTCAGGGGATTGAAAATTATTAAAACTAAAGTGGTTTGGCACGATTTTTCTCCAGGGTATGAATTTTGCCGCTGTGTTGGAACTATGCTTCTTGGTCAGGCTTAAGGCGCTTGGGTTCTTTACGTTTCGGCAGTTCTTGCGAATCAATCTTTACTTCACGCCCGGTCAGGCGGCGCAGTTCGATAGCCAGATCGCGGCAAAAAGTATTGACACGTTTTTCGTAAGCCCAGTTATAGTCAGCCGGTTCATTTTCCATGGGTTTCTCCTATCTGTGTATGATGCACAGGATTGAGTGTAAAATAGTGACCTGGTGTCATTGATTTGCACACAGCTCTGACAAAGCAAATTTATTTGTGACCTGAATTATCACCCATAAACCGCGGGACATTTTCAAAAGATGTCCCGTCAAAGGCTAAAAATGTCCCGTCTTCGGCCAAAAATGTCCCGTTCGCTTCCCAAAATTGAACCTGCCCTCAGTCTCAAACTGCCGCGCGCTGACTTGCTCAAACTCTTCGCCGTCGAGACCATTACCGGTCTGGAAAAAACTCTTAAACTGACAGATGGCACGCTCTCCAAAGCCATGCCTGAGTACCCGACTTACGCAAAACCCCAACCGGTGCGCGGACTTTCCGCCCTTGCACATCAAACCCTGCTGGATGGCCTCGCCGAACGATTTTCCACCGGTGAGCAAATGCGCGCCTGGATGAACCTGCATTGGCCTGCGGAATTACTGAGCAAGACCGGGGGCTGGCTGGAAGTGTTCTACGAAAACCTGGACCAGGCCGAGCAGGTCCCCCAAATGGGCATTTTCCCAACCGACTACCTCGAACGCCCCGAGAAAGCGGAGATCCTGCGCCTGCTACTGACCAGTAACCCGGTCCAAGTTCTCTGGCTGACCGGCCCCGGCGGTACTGGCAAAAGTACCCTGGCGCTCAGCCTGGTGCGCTTGAGTTGGGCTCAACTCAAGCGCCACTACAAGCAGGTTTTTTGGGTTAATCTTGAACAGGCTAACTACGAGGAAGGCTTGCGCCAATTGGCCGACAGTCTCGACCTGGTCGGGGAATCTATCGGCGTCATTGAAGAAAAACTCCGCAGTCTGTCCGATAAGCAAAAAATCCTGTTCATCCTGGACGATGTCTCCACCCCGGCGGACTTGACCGAATGGAGGCAGTTGGCCGGGACCCAGGGCAAGCTGGTCGTAACCAGTCGCACCCGGCTGGCTGAAAACGAGCTACACGCGGATGGGCGTTTTC
>CAZHWV010000066.1:0-23037 GCA_964536185.1 uncultured Anaerolinea sp.
AGGAGAAAGGATCTATGAGATACGTTATTTTAGAAAGCGGCGGCAAACAATATAAAGCTGTCGAAGGCGACACGATTGAAGTTGATCTGTTGCATATTGAACCAGGCACGAGCCTTGATTTGAATGAAGTGCTCCTGCTGGTGAACGATGACAATGTCATCGTCGGTGCGCCGGTTGTGAAAGGCGTGTCTGTAAAGGTCACAGTTGTCGAGCATTTCAAGGGCGAAAAGACATACAATTTTCACTACAAGCCCAAGAAGCGTATTCGTCAGAAGACTGGTCACCGTCAGAACTATACCCGCCTTTCTGTCGAGAAAATTGTAGAAGAGTAAGAGAGGTCCACTATGGCTCATAAAAAAGGTGGCGGTTCCAGCCGCAACGGTCGCGATAGCAATGCCCAGCGTTTGGGCGTGAAGAAGTATGCTGGCGAGTTTGTGCTTTCGGGCAACATTCTCATCCGCCAGCGTGGAACGCATATCAAGCCTGGTATGAATGTGGGCGCCGGAACTGACGACACCCTGTTCGCCACGATTGATGGCGTGGTTGTTTTTGATATTGTGCATGGTCGCAAGCGCGTAAATGTCCTCCCCAAAGAGGCCTTTGCGGCGGCTGAGTAGGCCAGAGGCTTATTGATATGAAAGAGAAAATTCATCCAACCTATTATACCGACGCTCAGGTTGTCTGCGCTTCATGCGGCAGCAAGTGGACGACCGGTTCGACCCGTAAAAGTATCCACGTCGAAGTCTGCTCCAAGTGCCACCCGTTCTTCTCTGGTGAAAAGGCTCGCATGCTGGATGTAGAAGGCCAGGTGGACCGCTTCTACAAGAAGCTCCAAGTGCGCCATGAGTATGTTGAAGTTCAAAAGGCCAAGGAAGAAGCCCGCAAGGCTCCTCCGAAGCCCGTTACTGAGCTTGAACTTGGTATCCGCGTGACCGGCGCCCTTGAAAAGGCCGGCATCACCACCATCGCCCAATTGATGGCGAAACTTGGCGAAGGCGACGAAGCCGCCCTGGCAGTTGAAGGTTTTGGTCGCAAAGCATTGATTGACAGCAAGAAGAAGATTCGCGCAATGGGCTATGATTTGCCCGAAGCAGCGGGCGAAGCTGCTGCTTGAGTAGGATTGGTTCAGCGAAAGCTGACCCTACAAACGAAAATATCAGGTAAACTTAACAGGCAGATGCTAAACATCTGCCTGTTATAATTTTAATTTCCTGGAGTGCTTATGAAGCATACGCATGGGTCTATCGAAGTTATTTGTGGGTCGATGTTCAGCGGCAAGACGGATGAACTCATCCGCCGCATGCGTCGCGCTGTGATTGCGCGACAAAAGGTACAGGTATTTAAGCCAGCGGTCGATGTCCGTTACGCTGCCGAAAAAGTCACTTCGCATGCCGGTGCGGATTTTGATGCAATCCCAGTCGAGAAGGCTGAAGATATTTTTAACAGGCTGGATTCCGATACGACGGTGGTTGGCGTGGATGAAGCACAGTTTTTTGATAATGGCATACTGGCTGTGACAAGCCAGATGGCAGAACAAGGCATTCGGGTTCTGGTCGCCGGATTGGATCAGGACTTTCGCGGCGAACCATTCGGTCCTATGCCAATGCTAATGGCCAAAGCCGAGCATGTCGATAAATTCCAGGCGATCTGCATGATCTGTGGTGACCCTGCCAGCCGGACTCAGAGACTGGTCAATGGGAAACCAGCTCGGTTTAATGACCCTGTGGTAATTGTAGGCGCATCTGAATTGTACGAAGCACGCTGCCGCAAACATCATGAAGTTCCTCATTGAAAAGAATTATTAGGTAATTTGGCCCTGACACTGCGACTGAACGGATAAAAGGAGCATGAATGCAAGATTACCATGACATTTTGGCTGAAATTCTCATAGACGAAACCACCCTTCAAAAGCGTGTTAAGGAACTGGCAGACGAGATCAACCGCGATTTTGCGGGTGAGAAAATCTTACTTATTTGTATTTTGCGCGGCGCGCTTCCATTTATGGTCGACCTCATGCGGCACTTAACTGTGTTAAATGCGATTGATTGTATGGCTGTATCATCTTATGGAGAGGGGGCCCGGGAATCTACCGGGAATGTTCGCATGACCCTGGATTTGAAGACCAATATCGAAGGAAAACACGTTATCCTGGTCGAAGATATTGTAGATAGTGGACATACCATAGCAAATGTACTTGAACTACTGCACACGCGTAAACCAAAGTCGCTCAAAGTATGCGCACTATTGGATAAAGAATCCCGCCGTGAGATCCAGGTACCCATCGACTATCGCGGTTTTGCCATCGCCAATAAATTCGTGTTTGGATATGGTCTCGACCTTGACGAGTATTATCGTAACCTGCCTTTCGTGGGCGTTGTTGATCTTACCCGCTACGTAAGCAGCGGATAGTACAATTTATCTGCAGAAGGAAAAATCCACTTGCAAGACTATCTTGAATTTATCGATGAAATGCTTTTCGATCAGACCGCTATCGAAATACGCGTTCGCGAACTGGGCGAGCAAATTAGCCGTGACTATGCAGGGCAAGATCTACTGGTGGTCTGCTTACTGCGCGGTGGGCTTACCTTTACTGCCGATCTGACACGTTATATCACAATTTCTCATGAGCTGGATTGCATGTCCCTGTCTTCGTATGGGACCGGACAATATGCCTCCAGCGGAAATGTGCGCGTCAATCTGGATCTGATGACCAATATCGAAAACCGAAACGTCTTGCTGGTTGAAGATATCGTGGACAGCGGTCGCACCCTGGCGCATGTATTAATGATGTTGAAAACCCGCGATCCGAAAAGTGTAAAAGTCTGCGTCCTGCTCGATAAAAAAATGCGCCGCGAGGTATCGGTTTTTGCCGATTATGTCGGGTTCGATGTACCCGATAAATATATTTTTGGCTATGGCATCGATATCGACGAACATTTCCGGCACTTGCCATTTATCGCCAGCGCTGATCTTGATAAATACAAAAAACCAGTGAGGTAAACACGTTGGACGAGTGCCAAACTCCTGAAGCAGCTGCGTATTCCGGGCGCTGGGTAGCACTCGTACGCGGGAAAATTGTTGCTCAAGGTGAAACCCGTGAGCAGGTTTTTCAATCTGCACGGCATTCGCGCAGCAAGGAAGAAACGGAAATCCGTTTTATGCCTTTCATTAAACCATTTTTGCCTGTATCGTCTCCCTTAATAGACTCCGTGCGCGGCTTGCTCCCGCCGGATGAGCCCGTTTACCTGGTAGGCGGCGCAGTGCGAGATGCCGTCCGCGGGCAAGCTACCCATGATCTGGATTTTGCCTGTCCCCAAGGCTTAAAATTGGCAAAAATGGTGGCTAATGGACTTTCAGCAGCCTTTTTTCCTTTAGATGAAGCTTTCGACACTGCCCGCGTTATTCTCCAGCATCCCGATGGAAGTCGCGATACTCTAGATTTTGCCGGTTTCCGTGGCAATTCATTAGATGAGGACCTTCTTGGGCGTGATTTTACAGTTAACGCCATTGCCATGAATATCCACACAGGTGAGATCATTGATCCGTTGGGCGGGCTAAAGGATATTCGCGAAAAACGCCTGCGAGCTTGTACAGAGACTGCGCTCAGCACAGACCCTGTACGTGTTTTGCGCGCGGTACGCCAGGCCGCAGCTTTTGGATTTTCCATTGACCCCGAGACCCGCAGCTTGATGAAAGCTGCAGCAGCGCTGTTGCCAAACATTTCGCCAGAACGTCAGCGGGACGAATTGTTCAAAATACTCGAGGGTCCCAGACCAGACGCAGCGATACGCGCGTTGGAATTATTAGGGGTGTTTTCATACATCCTGCCTGAGCTGAATAAGTTGAAAGGTGTGGAACAGTCAGCCCCGCATGTACATGACGTTTGGACGCACACGCTGGCTGTTTTGCGCCATCTGGATAACATTTTGGATATTTTATCGCCCAAATATGATGAGCAAAAGTCAAACGCTGATTTGATGAACGGTCTGCTCGTCTTGCAACTGGGACGCTATCGACAGCAAATTAGCACCCATCTGGGTGCAACTTTGAATGCAGATCGCTCTGCGCGGGCTGTATTGTTTTTTGCCGCGCTGTACCATGACATCAACAAACCGCAGACAAAATCGATTGAAGAAAACGGCCGCATCCGGTTTTTGGGACATGACGATCAGGGTGCAAAGACAGCTGTCAAACGTGGGCAGACTCTGCATTTGAGCAACAACGAACTTGAACGCTTTGAGCATATCATTAAGCATCATATGCGTGTACATGGCCAGAGTAGCCGCAAAGAAGCCGGTCAGGATACCAGCCGCAAAGCCATTTACCGCTTTTTCCGCGATACTGGTGAAGCCGGAATTGATCTGATTCTGCTGGCATTGGCCGATACGCGCGCCACTTACGAGCATGAGCTTACCCAGGAACACTGGGCTGCATCTCTGGATGTGTGTCGTTCGCTGCTAGAAGCATGGTATGACAAAGCCGATGAAATCATCCAGCCGCGGCCTCTGATTAACGGCGACGACCTGATTAACGAACTCAAGCAGAAGCCAGGGCAAGAGATCGGCATACTTCTTGAAGCCATCCGCGAAACACAGGCATCTGGAAAACTATCGACGCGCGAGGAAGCGCTGGCATTTTCACGAGGCTGGCTGGCAAAAAGTAGTGATGCGATACGAAAAGCGAAAAGTGATAAACAATAAATTCAGTGAACGTAAGGGAAAATTATGATCGAAAAAGTCCGAGTCAATGATAGAGTTCTGGCGTATGACCGACGTGGAGCAGGCGCCCCAATGTTGCTGATCCATGGCTTTCCTCTGGATCACGGCAGCTGGGAACCATTTGCTGCCTATCTGCAAGAAAATTTTGATTTGATCATGCCAGATCTGCCCGGTTTCGGGCTTTCAGATGTACCGGCTGGCAATTATTCGATCGAACAAATGGCTGCTGACCTGGCTGGCATGCTGGATCATCTACATATCGAAAGAGCTTACCTCGCTGGCCATTCCATGGGCGGGTATGTTGCTTTGGCGTTTGCGCACACTTACCCTGAAAGGGTTCTAGGGCTAGGCCTGCTTGGATCACAGGCAGCGCCAGATGCACCGGAACGCAAACCAGGGCGTTATGCCACAGCTGAGCAGGTCGCACTGAATGGTGTCGAAGTGGTCGCAGGTATGGCTGAAAAGCTATCTGCCAACCCCGAGCTTGTTCCATTCTTCCGCAAAATCATCTTGCGCCAACACCCGGAAGGTGTTATAGGCGCCCTCAAAGCCATGGCTGAACGACTGGATGCCAGGCAATTCGTGGCAGCCTTCACCTTTCCTATCATTCTTGTGCATGGACTGGCCGATGCACTAATCCCGCCAGAGCGCTCGCGGGAAATAATAATTCTGGTTCCACAAGCCAGCCTGACAGAGCTTCCAGGTGTGGGACACTCCCCGACACTGGAAGCACCAGGCGAGACAGCCCAAGCCTTGCTAAAATTTCTCGATCCGATGGTGGAATAATAATCAGTTCACCCTTTGCTATTAAGGGTAGATTTCGCTAAGAATAGGTTCGTAATTACAGCGGCAACCGTGGTTATGAGAACAACCTTCATGAGGCAAAGTCGCAATGGCATTTTTTGGGAAAGTCCCCCGAGATTCGTAACAAAGCGGGCAAGCGTCGTTTGCAACGTTTATACGCACCGCAGACACCCGTGGATTGGCGCGGAAGTTACTGAGAGCCACTGCACTGGTGGAAAAAACGCGCAATTCGGATTTGCAATTAACACAATTTATGGCTGTATCTGGAGAAGATGCGTTACAGCGTGAGCAAGTTTGCACGGCAAAACTCCTGGTTTTTTAACTATTGTACTCTGGGCAGTTGGGCCTGCAAAGGTTTTTAGCGCGGATTGAGGCGTTGGGTGGCTATATCGGTAAATCCAACCTCTCTCATCATGGTCGATGTGTTATTTTCCACCAAATATCGCCGGGTCAGGTTTTTGATATGAGCAATAAGCACACGGCTGGCAATTGGTTTGGTCATGTAATCGTCTGCGCCAGCATCCAGGGCGGAGGAAATCACGCCAGGGTCATCCAATGCCGATAGGATAGCTATCGGGGCACTGGTAAAGGAGCGCAAGGCTTTACATACTTTCCAGCCATCCGTATCGGGCAACATCAAGTCAAGAAGGATAAGTTCCGGTTTTGCCCAGCGAGCCAACTCGATACCCTGGGTTCCACTGGAACACGAATAGACCTCCATGCCATGATTGCGCAATAATACACTCAGGAGTTCAGTCATGGATGAATCATCTTCGATTGTGAGTACTTTGATGGGCATATTAAATCCTTTCAATTGATTATGCCAGATATTGTTCCATGGAGACTTTGCATCCTGCTTACAACTACTAGCGTTCAAGTTTCATAAGTCAAAGTTAACACTATTATGATTTGAAATGCAAAAATGTAATGGATAAGCATGGTCAAGAATTCCGTGATTGGCAAAGGTGTTTGTGGTAAACTCAAGATGTTATGCATCTATTGCTATCATATTTTTCTCTTTAGGAGGCTAAGTTGACAAAGAAATGGGTTTATCTATTCGAAGAAGTTGCAGATGCTGAAAAATATGCCGGTTCTTGGGACGGTGTACGATCTCTATTAGGCGGTAAAGGTTCGGGACTGGCTGATATGACGCGCGCAGGTGTCCCTGTGCCCCACGGCTTTACAGTCACAACCGAGGCTTGCAATGAGTTTCGCAAAGCTGGAAAGTTCCCTGAAGGTATGTGGACACAGGAACTGGATGCGTTAAAAGTAGTTGAAAAACTGACAGGTAAAAAATTCGGTGATTCTTCTGACCCCTTATTGGTTTCCTGCCGTTCCGGCGCGAAGTTCTCCATGCCAGGCATGATGAATACCATCCTGAATATCGGTTTGACTGATAAGTCGGCTGAAGGGATGATCAAACTGACCGGAAACCCACGTTTCGTGTGGGATTCCTACCGCCGCCTGGTCGAAATGTTCGGCACAGTGGTCATGGATATCGATGACGAAGCTTTTGAACACCCAATGGCTGAATACAAAACCAGTCAGGGTTACAAACTCGACACCGAGATGAAAGCTGAAGACTGGAAACAAATTGTTTCCTTGTTCAAAGATGTTTTCAAAAAGAAAACTGGCCTGGATTTCCCCCAGGATGCTAACAAACAGCTCGAGCTTTCCACGGAAGCTGTGTTCAAGAGCTGGAATGGCAAGCGCGCAGTGGATTATCGTCGTGCCACCAATATCTCCGATGATCTCGGCACCGCTGTCAACATTGTGACGATGGTATTCGGGAATATGGGCGATGACTCTGGTACTGGCGTTGCCTTTACGCGTAACCCATCCACTGGTGATAAGAAAATGATGGGTGAATATCTGCTCAATGCCCAAGGTGAAGACGTGGTTGCCGGTATCCGCAACACTGAACAGATTGAGAACCTGGTTAAATCGATGCCTGAAGTCTACAATCAGTTTATGGGCATTACCGCAAAACTGGAACAGCATTACAAAGATATGCAAGATGTAGAGTTCACCATTGAACGCGGCAAACTTTGGATGCTTCAGACCCGTAATGGCAAGCGTACAGCCAAGGCCATCGTAAAGATCGCCGTTGATATGGTCAACGAGGGTTTGATCAGTAAGCAAGATGCAATCCTGCGCGTTACCCCTGAAGACGTGGATGCGCTGCTGCACCCGCAATTTGATAGCAGCGCCAAGAAGGAAGCTGAGAAGGCCGGCAAGTTCCTTGCTAAGGGTGTGAATGCTTCGCCCGGCGCAGCCGTAGGCCAGGCTTACTTCGATGCCGACAAGGCCGAAAAGATGGCCAAGGAAGAAAAACAAGACACGATCATGGTGCGTCCATTCACCAAACCGGATGATGTACATGGAATGATCGCCTCGAAAGGTGTGCTGACCAGTGAAGGTGGCGCTACCTCGCACGCAGCCGTCGTAGCCCGCCAGTTCGGTATCCCCTGTGTTGTCGGTGCGAACACGATCAAGATTGATCTTGAAAAACGTGTCATGGCTGTAGGTGAGATGGTCATTAAAGAAGGTGAGTGGATTTCGGTTGATGGCACTACCGGCCAGGTTTTCCTTGGCAAGATCCCGACCAGCGCTCCTACCCTTGAAGAACAGACCGAACTTCTGACCCTGCTGACCTGGGCGGACGAAATTTCTGCCAATGACAATATTCGTATTTTACCCGATGGCCGCAAGAGCAGTGGTTTACAAGTGTGGGCCAACGCTGATTATCCAAAGGATGCCCGGCGCGCCCGCTCCTACGGCGCTCGCGGTATTGGTCTGTGCCGCACAGAGCACATGTTCTTTGAACCGGAACGCCTGCCGATCGTCCAGAAGATGATTCTGGCCGAAACCAGCGCGGAACGGACAAAGCAACTTAATTTACTCCTACCCAGCCAACGCAAGGATTTTGATGGCCTGTTTGAAGCCATGGACGGTCTCCCGGTTATCATTCGCTTGATCGATCCGCCGCTGCATGAATTTATGCCAGATGAAGAGAAATTGCTCGAAGAAGTCATCACCATGCGTGTCAAAGGTGAGACTGCCGGTCTGGCTGAGAAAGAACACCTGTTGAATGCGATCAAGAGCCTGCATGAATCCAACCCAATGATGGGTCTGCGTGGTGTGCGCTTGTCCATCGCCATGCCCGAAATCGTTGAAATGCAGGTACGGGCCATTTTTGAAGCTGCCGCTGACTGCGCTTTACGTGGCATTGTGGTCAAACCTGAAGTGATGATCCCGTTGACTGGCACCGTGAAAGAACTTGAGTGGATCCAGCCGCGCCTGATTCGCATTGCCGCGACCGTCCTAGCCGAGAAAAAGGTGGCAAAGCTTGATTACAAGTTTGGCACCATGATCGAAATCCCGCGCGCTGCTGTAACTGCCAGTGAGGTTGCCAAGTTAGCTGAGTTCTTCTCCTTCGGTACCAATGACTTGACCCAGATGACCTTTGGCTATTCGCGCGACGACGCAGAGCGCAACTTCCTGATCACATACGTTGAACAAGGTATTCTTCCGAAGAATCCCTTCCAGACTCTTGACCGCGAGGGCGTTGGTCGCCTGATGCAGATGGCCATCAACGATGGCCGCAAGACCCGGCCAGATCTTGAGGTTGGTATCTGTGGTGAGCATGGCGGCGATCCAGAATCCATCGAGTGGTGCCACATGATTGGCAACAACTATGTTTCTTGCTCTCCTTTCCGCGTTCCGATCGCCCGCCTGGCTGCCTCACACGCAGCGCTGAAGTACAGCGGCAAAAGCATTGCGGAAGACAAATAGCTCTTCCTGATGACAAAAAAGCTGGAGGTCAAATTGACCTCCAGCTTTTTTGTTTGCCTTACGGAACTGGAAAGTTCCATTCTCAAGGCAACGGCCAGGTGATCTCAACCGGGGTTGTATAACCATGTTTTTCTACCGCGTATAACTTGCCTCCAGAAGGCGCCGGGCAACCTGCTTCATCCTTGATGGTGTAAGATGTTTTATCGCGATTATCCAATGCAACCGGGTACCACAAGTACGCCCCATCCTGGCAGACGAATATATCCAGGAAATAGCCGCGGTCATCATCGTCTGTCATGGGGACGACTTCCCAGCTAACCGTAACCTTCTTTCCATCCCTCACAGCGCTCACTGCCCGAGGAGGGCCATAAAGCACACTTGGGCCGGGCAAAAACCTGTCGGTAAATTCGGCAAACTTGACGGTATTAAGATCACCGACTACATTTACAACCGAAGGCGCAACCCAACAATAATAATTTAGCTTATCAAATTTGATATACAACCATTTACTGAGCTGAAAGCGCCAGCGCACTGTTCCGGTATCGCCTGCGTATAGATCAGCAGCATGCAGATAGGCAATGTGCGGTCCATAACGGCAGTGGGCCTGTTTGTTGACCGTTACTGAAGGAAAAGTAAAAGTGGGCGTTGCGCTCGGGGTGTTTGTCTCGGTGACCGTGGGCGTGAGGGTAAACGTTGGGGTAAGTGTGGCAGTTGGGGTCAAGCTGGCGGTGGCAGTCAGAGTGGGTAAAGCTGTTTCCGTTTGAGTAGGCAGAGGCGAGGCGGTTTCACTCGATAAGATCAGCTGAGTGATCGGGGTGGATGTGGCAAAAGGCGCGGATTGCGGCGAGGAAAAACCAGGCAGGCTGCAAGCCAGGGATATCAAATTCAAAGCAAGGAATATCAGAATGGGTTTTCTCATGCTGAGCATCCTTATTCTTTTTGTTTTGCAGTGGTAACAATGCGGCCGAGAAAATCGCCGATGAGCAGGAACATAAAACTGAAGATTGTGGCCATGCCAGCATTGAGCAGACCAACCGGCATGAACCACCAGCCCATGTACGAGCCAAGCGTGTCTCCCAGCCAGAAACCTGCCCACGAGAGCAGGAGAAAAAACGCCATTTTTCGGGTCGGCCCGCCGCGTAATAAATGATAGAACGCGCCAAAAAGGGTGGAAAGCAAAATACCGAAGGCAATCGTTGGCAAGGGCATAAATTCTCCTATCTGGAATAGACGATCAGCCCGCCGCCCATGACCACCGCACCATCGTAAAAAACGGCTGCCTGGCCAGGGGTAAGGTCGCGTTGCGGGGCATCAAATTTCACCGTGACTTGAGAAACATTGTCGCGGGGTGTCACTTCAGCCGGGGCAGGGCTGGCGGTGTAGCGAGTCTTGACAAAAGCCCTGAAGGTTTCACGCGGAACTATCCCGCTGGTCCAGTTCACGTTTTCTGCGAGCAGTTCGCGCGCACCGAGTTCACCCTTCGCACCGACGATCAGCGAGTTGGTCACAGCCTCCTTTGCCAAGACATAAAGTGGCTGCGGAGATGCCAGCCCCAAACCCTTGCGCTGACCGATAGTGTAATTGGGCAATCCATTATGCTGGCCAAGCACTTTTCCGCCACGGTCAACGATATTCCCTACGGCAAGCATCTGCGGCTGGTTGCGCTGGAGAAAATCACGATAATCCTCACCGTCCAAAAAGCACAAATCCTGGCTGTCAGGACGTTTTGCGACGGACAGCCGCGAAGCTTCCGCAATCTCGCGGATTTCTGGTTTTGTGTAAGCCCCAACCGGGAATAAGGCTTTGGCAAGTTTTTCCTGGGTTAGAACATGCAGGACATAGGATTGATCCTTGGCTGGATCGATACCCTTCAACAGGATTTGGCGGCCATCCGAGCCTATCTCTTTGCGCACATAATGCCCGGTGGACATGAAATCCGCGCCGAAGGCCAGGGCGTGGTTGAGCAAAAAATCCCAGCGAATCTGGCGATTGCAGACCAGGCAGGGGTTAGGCGTCTGGCCGTTGGCGTAGCCATCCAGAAAAGCTGAGACAACCGTATTATAGAAAATGTCCTGCGCATCGATCACATAAAAGGGAATATCCAGCCTGGCAGCCACACGCCTGGCCTGCATCATTGAGTCGGGGGAGCAGCAGCGGTTCGATTTGCTATTCAAATCGTCCTGTTTCCCCGGCTCATTCCACAGGCGCAACATCATCCCAATGACCTCATAACCTTGCTGTTTGAGCAGGACCGCAGCCACAGAACTATCCACACCGCCAGACATGGCGACAACAACTTTAGTCATATCGCTTTACCACGGTCATCATCGTGGCTTGCATGACGGCCACCAGTCTTTCTGCACCATTCTCCACAGCCAGAGCTTCACCGGAACAAACTGTGATAGTGCGCCCGGCCTTGATGACCTTGCCGATCCCAATAAACTTTTCTCCAATGGCCGGGGAGAGGAAATTTACTTTAAACTCGATGCTCAAGACCCCGGTATTGGATGGCATGAGCGTATAAGCTGCGTACCCACAGGCACTGTCGACCAGAGTCGTGAGGATACCGGCATGGATATAACCGTTCTGCTGGGTAAAAACTTTATGATATGGGAATTCGATGTGCACTTCGCCCGGACAGACTTTTATAAGACGGGCATTCAGCAACTGCATGACTTGCTGGCGCTCAAAATTGGCAAAAACAAGAGCTTCCAAATCGGCATCCAGAGAACTGGTTTGACTATCCAAATTAACTTCCCTTCAAAGCGCGCGCCTGTTGAACCAGGCCAGGTAACACATTCAGAAAGGTATCAACATGCGCCAGGGTGCTTGCCGACCCCAGTGTTATCCGCAGAGATCCCAGACCCCAATCACGGGTCAGACCGATCGCAGACATGACTTCACTTGGCTCAGGGTTACCGGTTTTACAGGCCGACCCGGATGAACAGGCGAAGCCAGCGACGTCGAGCAATGTCAGAAGCAGGCTGCCATCCACATCTTTGAAAACAAAACTGGCGTGCTGAGGCAGGCGTTGGTCAGGATGCCCCGTCAAGCGTGAGTCGGGGATGTTTTCCAGGACGGCGCCAATCAGGCGATCACGTAATGGCTGGACATGAAGAGTACGCGCACCGCGTTCTTCGGCGGTGAGACGCAAAGCTTCGGCAAAACCAACGATATAGGGCACATTCTGGGTTCCAGCGCGCAAACCAAATTCCTGACCACCACCAGTCTGGCTCGGAATAAGAGCTGTGCCTTTTCGGACATACAGGGCTCCCACACCTTTGGGGCCATAAAATTTATGTCCACCCAAGGATAGTAAATCCACGCCAAGTTCAGTTACATCGAGCGGCAGGTATGCAGCAGCCTGCACTGCGTCAGTGTGAAATAATACGGCATGGCGCCGGCAGATTTCGGCAATTTGATAGACAGGGTTGATCGTGCCGATCTCATTGTTGGCAATCATCACGGACACAAGCGCCGTTTTGTTTTCGTTTTTGTGGTCGAGGGCGGTTTCAACCGCTTCAGGGGTAACCATGCCATGTTTATCCAATTGCAGCCAGGCAACCTGAAAGCCATAATATCTTTCGAGTTGTTCGGCAGTTTTGCTGACGGCATGATGCTCAGCTTTGGAGGTAAGTATCCATTTCGCACCGCTTTGCTCACGCATTGCCAGCGCTACACCGCGCAAGGCCAGGTTATCAGATTCAGAACCGCAGGAGGTGAAAACTATTTCGTCAGGGCGACAGTTCAGAATTGTCGCCACCGTCTCACGGGCTGTTTCGATAGCGGCCTCGGCTTGTTGTCCATAGCGATGAATAGAGGCTGGGTTGCCAAACGTTTCGCTGAAATATGGCAGCATGGCTTCCAACACACGCGGGTCAAGCGGGGTCGTAGCAGCAAAATCCAAGTATATCTTGTTCATAGTTCACCTTTACTCAACTGCATATGATTTGATTATACCTGTGCTTTCTACACTATAATACAAAGATATGGGTTATTTCTTTGTTGTCACCTCCCCCGGATTGGTTCAGCTGACGGCGCAGGAACTGCGCCAGTTGGATATAATTCCGTTCATTGAGCCTGGGGGAATAACTTTTAAGTCTGATGAGGATGGGTTGTACCGCGCAAATTTGCATTTACGCACAGCCAGCCGCATCCTGGCGCGGGTGGGGCAGTTTTTTTATGCAACGACCTTTGGAGAATTGCGCGATAAAGCCAGCCGGCTACCCTGGGAACGCTTTCTGAGCCCAGGCCAACCGATTGATATTCGAGTAACCTGTCATAAATCGAAGTTGATCCATTCAGATGCAGTGGCCGAGCGAATCGCTGGGGCGATCTATGACCGTCTAGGCCAAGAATCGCCCCTGAAAAGGCCCATCGAGGAAACATTCGCTGGCATCTCGCCCCGTGCTGAAACCGGGACTATCTCGCAATTGATCGTTGTGCGAGTGGACAAGGATCAGGTAATGGTCAGCATGGATTCATCGGGGGAATTGCTGCACAGGCGCGGCTATCGCCTGGCTGTTGCCAAAGCGCCCTTGCGTGAAACCTTAGCGGCTGCCATATTATTAGCATCCGGTTGGAATGGCAGCTCACCATTGCTAGATCCATTTTGCGGATCCGGGACGATACCCATCGAAGCAGCCTTGATAGCTCTGGGCATCCCGCCGGGTTTGCACCGTCGTTTTGCTTTCATGGACTGGCCGGGTTATGATGAAAACCGTTGGCAGGCGCTGTTAGCCGAGATTCACCCGTCAGCCTCGGTTGAACTGCCCATTTTCGCTTCAGATCGGGATGCAGGCGCAGTGAAAATGGCGCAGGAAAATGCAACCCGGGCCGGAGTTGAAAAGTCTATTCACTTCGACTGCCAGGCAGTCTCAGCCATCTCACCGCCGGCAGCGGTAAGTCAGCCTGGGTGGGTGGTGACGAATCCTCCATACGGGCTGCGGATTAGTGAAGGTCGGGATCTACGAAACCTGTATGCCCAGTTTGGAAATGTTTTGCGAGCGCGCTGCCCGGGCTGGAACGTGGCGATTTTATCCAATGATGTTATGTTATTGGGTCAAACCGCGCTTAAGCTGGATTCTTCATTTTCGACGATCAATGGCGGTGTAAGTGTCCGACTAGGAAGAGGCAAGGTTGACTGAAGAATTGAGGAGCAATAATGAGTAAAGTAATCGTTATCACCGGCGCAAGCGCCGGAATTGGAGCAGTATTGGCCAAGCAGTTAGCCGGACGTGGAGACCATTTAATGTTGGCAGCCCGGCGCGCAAAAGAACTGGGCCAATTGGCGCGTTTCTGCGGACGGGACACCTTTCCATTTACAACCGATGTCACCCGGCGGCAGGACATCAATCGCCTGAGAGACGAGGCCCTGCGAACCTTCGAACATGTGGACGTTTGGATTAATAATGCCGGGCGGGGGATCACGCGCAATGTCCTTGACTTAACCGATGATGATATTGATGAAATGATGGCAGTAAACGTAAAATCTGCATTGTATGGCATGCAGGCGATCGTGCCGCATTTCAAGGAACGCGGAGAAGGTCAGCTGATCAACATCTCATCCATGTTGGGACGGATACCATTCGCCTCTTTTCGCTCTGCCTATAATGCTTCCAAGAGTGCTCTGAATGCGTTGACAGCCAATTTGCGCATGGATCTGCGCAGCGAGTACCCGCATATCCATGTCTCTTTGGTACTGCCAGGCGCTGTTATGACAGCATTTGCCGCAAATGCGCTGCATGCGCCTGAAGGTTCCGGGCCCGTCCCAGGAGCCCAGACCGTGGAGGAAGTGACTGCAGCCATAATTGATCTGATCGATCACCCGCGCGCTGAGATCTACACGAACCCGGATGTGCAGTTGGAACAAGTCAAACATTATTACAATGATATTGGCGCGTTTGAAGAAGAAATGATATAGGTACACTAAAAAAGTAGAGACGATGAATTGTCTCTACTTTTTTGGAGGGAGAAGATAGTTAGTTAGTTGGAATACACGATGCTCAAGCGCGCTTCGGACATCGCTTCGATCAAAATATTGCTCTTTTTGCTAACAACCAACTGGTCACCAGGATTGAGCACATAATCCTTCAAGTCATCGGACTGGGTTAACCAGAGAAGGCCTTGTTCGCAGACAACGGTTGTGCCGGGATCAATTTTTGGAGCGCGGAAAAAACCACGGCGCTGGAGTTGAAGAGATGATTTGGTGGGGTTTTGGACGGTCTGATTCATGTAATTCTCCTTGTACGATTATCATATTCGCTTGCTTCTATTATCTCTAAAAACGCAAATAAGTACAGATGCAGAAAGATGCTATTGTAACCATAACAGTTCTTGATATAATAAACTGTGTCTATTCAGTTAGTATCCAACTGTGTTGCTTAGTATATGGCGGAGCTACAATGTGCGCACACAAATCATCCCCTAAAAACGAAATATTTCGCTACGAGCAAATTGCAAATGATGTTATCAAATTGATTGACCAGGGTACCTACCGTCCAGGGGAACGCATTCCATCGGTGCGCCAGATGAGCCAACAGCAGGGTGCCAGTGTTAGTTCGGTGCTCCAGGCATACCTTCAATTGGAAAATCGCGGGCTGATCGAAGCCCGCCCCCAGTCCGGTTATTACGTGCGTTCGGCCAGCGGTGATGATTTTCCCGAACCTGAGATTTCATCGCCCGGATTGGATCCAACTAACGTCAACCTGCATGACCTGATGATGATGGCTATGCGCGATTCCAACAACATCAACCTGGTTCAACTGGGTGCAGCCATGCCCAACCTGGAATTACTACCAACCGAACGCATCAACCGCATTCTGGCCAGCCTGGCGCGAAGCGCCAACCCGGGAACTCACCGCTACGAGCTGCCGCCCGGGCTGGAGGATCTACGCGTACAAATCGCCAAACGCGCTGTTCTCAGCGGGTGCCAGCTCTCTCCCAATGATATTGTGATTACATCAGGTGGCGTTGAAGGCATTCACCTATGCCTATATGCAGTATGCAATCCTGGCGATATTGTGGCCATCGAATCGCCAATGTATTTTGGAAGTTTACAGCTCCTGGAAGTTCATGGGTTGCGAGCACTTGAAATCCCCACTAACCCACGTGAGGGGATTAGCCTGGAGGCTCTGCAGTTTGCGATTGAGCATAATCCGATCAAGGCAGTGTTGACCATTTCGAATTTCAATAACCCTCTGGGTTCCTGCATGCCTGATGAAAAGAAAAAAGGACTGGTCGAATTACTGGCGCGTTACGATATTCCCTTGATCGACAACGACGTTTCCGGTGAAATTTATTTCACAGAGAAACGCCCGATGGTCACAAGCGCTTTCGACCAGAAAGGACTGGTCATGCTGTGTTCGTCATTTTCGAAAGACATCAGCCCATCCCTGCGGGTTGGCTGGGTAGCGCCAGGCCGCTTTAAGAACACCATAGAATGGTTAAAGTTTACGACTAGCGCCGCTACTGCCACACTTCCACAAATGGCGATTGCCCAATTTTTGGAGAGTGGCGGCTACGATCATCAACTTCGGCGAATCAGGCGCGAATATGCCAGCAATGTAGCGCTGCTTTCCCAGGCAGTTACGCACTCCTTTCCATCCGGTACCCGCGTTACACGCCCTTCGGGTGGATTTGTGCTCTGGGTTCAGCTGCCAGAGACGGTCGATTCACTTGAACTATATGCACTGGCTTTGAAAAACAACATAACCATTACCCCAGGTTATCTTTTTTCACCCACGAATCAATTTTCAAATTTTATCCGCTTGAATGCGGCTGCCTGGACGTATCCCATCGAGCGGGCTGTGCGCCGGCTGGGTGAACTGGTAGTTGAATTAGCCGGTAGCTAAGGCATAGAACCTCGGCAAGGTTTCATTCCACTACAAAACTTATAATTTATGCAAAGGCCAGCCAGCGCCGCGCAATTCAAGAGGTCCAACTTGCCAGGGGCTGTTTTGTACTTTACTCATCCTGTGCAAAACTAAAAATAGATATCCTCTTCATCAACGGTTCCAGGAGGTTCCGCATTGAGCGGATGGGACCAAACGCCGCTGGTATTCATCAGTAAAGCAACCTGATGCGGTTTTGGCAGGCTCTTATAACTCTTCCCTTCCATAAAATCAATGATCAATTGTTGCGGCGGTTTTTCCATCTTGAAGCTCTTCTGAACATGAATTAAAAAATATTTGGCACTTTCCTTGGAAATCTGAAATCGCAAAGCTATGTTTTCATATGGTTTGGCTTTTTCCATGTCTTTACAACACCTTTCTTACCTGGATATTCGTCAATTCTTTCTCGGTCACGATCCATTTTACAGGCACATCATACTCTCCCCAAGGCAAGCTGTCGAACAGGAGCGCATCAAAAGCAACCCCAAGACTAACCCCAGAGAAACCTATTAAAAAGCGGTCATAGTAACCACCACCATACCCGAGTCGCCAACCGCGCCGGTCATAAGCCAAACCCGGGACTAGTGCCAGGTGAATCTCCTCAGGCGGGACCACCGGCAAACTGGCGGAAGGCTCATCCATGCCAAACGGGTGACGAGTAAGCTGGCGCGGATCATAAGGGTGAAAGTACAGGCTGTACTCGGCATCCGGAACAATACGCGGCAGAATCCAGCGTTTTTGTGGGTAGTCTTCCAACAGTGGGCGCAAATCTACTTCGGCTTTGATCGGCATATAGGTCAATACCACCCGGGCATGCTGAAAAATTGGCCAATTTGCAATTTGAGCGCAAATTTCCTGACTGGCCTGCCTGCGAAAGGGCTCGCCAAGCGCCTGGCGAATCTGGCGGCATTGTTTGCGGATCTGGTTTTTTTGTTCGGCAATTGAATCAGTCATAGGCGCAGGTTCCTTTGGAGATTTATGGTTTTATTGTAGCCGTATTTCATGTTTATCCCGTTTAATACTGGAAGAAATATAGATATTGGCAGGTCTTTTGATTACATTCAATCATCGTTCTGATATAATGCCGCTGTTAATAAAAAAACTGGGAGACCATTAATGACGTTTAAAATTAAATTTGGAACGGACGGGTGGCGCGGCGTGATCGCGGATGATTATACTTTCGATAATGTGCGCCGGGCGACTCAGGGATTTGCTGCGTACATGCTGGCGCAAGGCAAAGCAGGGCAATGGGTGGTCGTTGGGCACGATAAACGATTCGCTTCTGAAAATTTTGCTGTCGCCGCTGCTGAAGTACTGGCAACGGGTTAAACGTTTACCTGACAGATGGGGCAACGCCAACACCGGTGATCGCTTTCTCGGTAGTCAATAAAAAAGCCTGTGGCGCGATCAACATCACGGCCAGCCACAACCCTCCTAGTGACAATGGCTTTAAGGTTCGCAATGAAACCGGCGGCGCGATCGACCCGCAAGGCTTGCTAGAGATCGAGGCTGGGATTCCCGATTCGATCGAGGCGGTCAAACGCCAGGGTTATGGCACTGCGGAAAACGAAGGGCACATAGTAAAATTTGACCCTGCCCCTGCCTACATCGCTCACATCCAAAAATTGATCGACCTTCAGCCAATTAAAGATGCCGGATTAACCGTGATGGTAGATACCATGTGGGGCAATGGCGCTGGCTGGTTCCCGCGCTTTCTGGATGGAGGGACAACACGCGTCATCGAAATTCACAATCAACGCAATCCATCTTTCCCGGAAATGAAACGTCCGGAACCCATTCCCCCAAATATCAACCCTGGCTTGAAAGCTACGGTCGAAAATAACGCTGATATCCTGCTGATCACGGATGGCGATGCCGACCGGCTGGGCGTGGGTGATGAACACGGTGAATTTATCAACCAATTGCGCGTTTTCGGGTTACTGGCATATTACCTGCTTGAACTGCGCGGTGAGCGTGGCGATATTGTCAAGACACTTTCCACCACTGGAATGCTGAATATTTTGGGCGAAAAATACGCTGTCCCTGTGCATGAGACCGGCGTGGGTTTCAAATACGTTGCCCCCAAGATGACCGAGACGAATGCATTAATCGGTGGAGAAGAAAGCGGTGGTTATGCCTTCCGTGGAAATGTCCCAGAGCGAGACGGTATTCTGGCAGGTTTATTCATGCTTGATTTCATGGTGCGCACAGGCAAGAAACCCACAGAGCTGCTTGACTTATTGTTTGAAAAAGTCGGAGGAGAATTCTTTTACGACCGCATCGACAGCACATTCAGCGGCGATCGTACAGACCGCGAACAGATGATCCTCAACGCCAAACCTACGAGTATCGGCGGGTTGAAGGTAATGAAATTGGTCACCATCGATGGATTCCAATTCAGGCTTGAAGATGGCGGGTGGCTGCTAATCCGTTTTAGCGGTACGGAGCCAATCTTGCGGGTGTATTGTGAAACCCGACACGGCGACAAAGTCCAGATGATTTTACAGGACGGTTTGAAGGTCGCAGGATTACGATAGAAAATTGTGAACCTGACCGATACACACTGCCATTTGGACCTGGATCAGTTTAATATCGATCGCAGCACAGTGCTGGAACGGGCCTGGGAAGCTGGCGTGACCCAAATCCTGGTACCCGGTATCGATTTGGACTCCAGTAAAAAAGTTGTCAAGTTGGCAAGATCCCACCCCGGCTTGTTTTCCGCAATCGGCGTCCATCCAAATAATTCATTGACCTGGGATAAAAATACTCAAACCGAGCTCAGGCAGCTATTCATAGACTCGAGCGTATTTCCAGAATTGGAAAACGGCTTTCGGCCAAAATCAGCTCCTGTGCAAAAAATCGTTGCTATCGGCGAAATCGGACTGGATTATTATTGGAATGACGCCCCTCACGAGCAACAACGATTAGTACTGATGGAACAGCTCAGCCTGGCAGAGGAATTTCATTTGCCGGTTGTGCTACACCTGCGCGAGCACGCTGATGCGATGGATGGGAATTGCGCCAGCGACCTGGTCAATATTTTATTTGAATGGACGCGGGGCTTACAGCAGAAGAACAATCCGCTAGTAAAAAGGCCGGGTGTGTTACACTCATACAGCGGCAGCCTGCTCACGTTAAAAAAAGTCCTTGACCTGAATTTCTATATCGGAATTAGCGGCCCGGTGACCTACAAAAACGCAGAAGCAAAGCGCGAAGTGGTAAAATCACTCCCGCTTGAACGTTTATTGATCGAAACTGACGCGCCCTTTCTCGCCCCCATCCCCAAGCGTGGGCGTCGTAACGAACCTGCATTTGTGCGCCATATTACTGATAAAATTGCAGAAATCCACAACAAAAACCCGGAGGAGATCGCGGCGCTTACGAGTGAGAATGCGGCGCGGCTTTTTTCCTGGGGAGGCTGATTTTTGAGCACTCCGTTTATCACATCGGTACAAGATGGCATCAAAGAAGTTGAACAACTGATGCGCTCACAGGCAGGCAATGAGCATCACCCCGACCTGCGCGCCGCATTGGAGCATTTACTGATGGCAGGCGGCAAACGCGTGCGCCCAACTATTGTTTTCCTGGCGGGCAATTTATTTCACGCGCCCCACGATAAGTTGGTGACGCTTGGCGCCGCAGTTGAAATGCTGCATACAGCCACGCTTGTTCATGATGATTTGATTGACGGTTCCCTGCTGCGTCGCGGTATTCCTACGCTAAATGCACGCTGGTCTCCGGCGGCGACCGTGCTAACCGGCGACTTTTTATTTGGGCGGGCCGCCAAATTGGGAGCGGAGGCGGATTACCTGCCTTTGATGAAACTGTTTGCCGAAACGCTGACAGTGATTGTCAATGGCGAGCTGACCCAGATGTTCGCGGCGAAAGGAATCATTGACCGCAAAAATTACTACAACCGAATTTATGCTAAGACTGCATCTCTATTTGAAATGAGCGCTTTGGCCCCGACGATGATTGGCACTGAAGACGAGACGATCCGCGCCTCGATGAAAACCTACGGGTATGAGTTCGGCATGGCATTCCAGATTATGGACGACGTATTGGATTTTACTGGCGAACAAGCCACTGTTGGAAAACCTGTTGGCTCGGATTTATTAAATGGGTTGGTGACCCTGCCTGCTATCTACTATGCTGAGAGCCACCCGGATAATGTAGAAGTGAAATTGCTGGCCGACGGTGGTTGGGGCAATGCCGATAGGATGGAGACCTTGGTCAAATCCATCCAGGCCAGTAATGCCATCCGTCATGCAATTGAAGAAGCCATGGAACACGTGGAAAAGGCGCTGGAAGCAATTAAGCCTTTCCAGGCAGCCGAGGAGTACAAATCGCTGGTCGCATTGGCACGTTATATTGTGGATCGGAATTTCTAACCTGCATGGGAGAGATACCCGTGTTGAAACAGTTTTTAATTATGCGAAAAGCTTGTTGACTTGAGAATTCGCTCGTGCTAAAATAAACGTGAAATAAGCCGTACCCGAGATTTTTAAGATGAAGGGGCAGGAAGTAGGATTTCAGCCATTTTCAAAGATCATCTTAACGCGTATCGGGCACCAGGAAACACAAAATCCATTTTCAAAAGTGAATAAGGTGACCAATCCTCGAAAACCTCTACGGTTGAATGTCGGTTTCATTATCAATGCATCGATTGGTTACAACCGTGACTTTGATTTTTATTTCCCACAATTTACTGACGATGATCTGAATTTGGCAGAAGTGGAGGGTATGGTCAATATTGGACGTACACCACAAGGCCTGATCGTACAGGGGAATTTTAATGGGAAGACCACATTGGAGTGTGTGCGCTGCCTGGCGGATTTTGGCCAGGTACTTAAGTGGGAATTTACCGAGTTATTTGCATTCAAGGAAGAAAATGTTTCCGAGTCAGGTTTGCTGCTGCCTGAAGATGCGCATATCGATTTGCAGCCGATGATTCGTGAGTTTGCGATTCTTGAATTCCCCATCAAGCCACTTTGCCGGGAAGACTGCAAAGGTTTGTGCATGGAATGTGGTCAAAATTTGAATGAAAAGGACTGCGGTCACAGGCCAGAGATCGACTCGCCCTTTATGGGATTGAAAGACCTGCTTAATAAATTCCCTGACAAAGACGAAATAAATTAGCACATAAGCCGTCCAAACATAGACAACTCAGGAGTACCTGGCATGGTATTTTCAGGGCGCAGTCAGCGCAACGAAGTCCTCATTATGCTGCTTGAAAAAGCCGGTGTGCAGGGATATTTAACAACGGATGATCTGATGGAAGTTGGACCAGATTTTGATTCGGAACGCATGTCTGTCATTATGACAGTCCTAAGGCGCAGAGGGGTTGATATTTTGGATCCAGAAGGAGAATATGAGGCTCCCGTTGTTGAGCCCTCGGCTCTCGATAACGTCTATGAAACCTGGGCAAATCCGGTTGAATCAGTCCTGACTGAAGATCCAGTAGGACTATACCTAAAAGACATGGCACGTGTTCCGTTGCTCAATCAGGCAGAAGAGCTTGAAATTGCCCAACGGATCGAGGCTGGCAGCGAAGCAAAAAAAGTTATGCAAGAACAGAAAAGATTGCTACCAGAGCGTCGCTGTGAATTGGAACTGGCAGTAGCAGCCGGACAGGCTGCCCGTGAGCACCTGATCAAGGCCAATACCCGGCTGGTTGTGAGTATTGCCAAGCGTTACAAAGGGCACGGCATCGCCTTGCTGGATTTAATCCAGGAAGGCAACCTGGGTCTGATGAAAGCAGTGGGGAAATACGATTATAAACGAGGTTTCAGGTTTTCAACCTATGCCACCTGGTGGATACGACAGAC
>CAZHWV010000066.1:23047-23258 GCA_964536185.1 uncultured Anaerolinea sp.
GGCTGCCAGTGCACATGGCTGATCGTGTTCGCAACATTTTCAAGATCAACCATGAGTTGGAACAAAAACTGGGTCGAGTCCCGACGACCGAAGAACTGGCCGAGGCCTTGAATTTGAGCGTAAAAAAAGTGCAGTGGATACTTAAGGTTTCGTGGCTGCCACTCTCGCTGGAAAGTCCAGTCGGTGATGACGAAGAGTCTGAGTTGGGCAT
>CAZHWV010000067.1:0-23056 GCA_964536185.1 uncultured Anaerolinea sp.
CATCTATCTGAGTATAAGGCCAGATGGAAATATGCCGGTTGGCCAGCAGTCCGGCGCTGTCAACATTACCTTGTGTTTGTGGGAAGATACCGACCCCTCCTTGGCGTAGCATAGTGATGGCCCAGGGGGCCAGTTCGACCGGCCAGGCTCCGTCATTACGCATTTCATGGCGCACAATGATTTGGGGGCGCTCTGAGTTCAGGCGGATCTCTATACTTTTGGCGATGTGAGTCCAGGTTTCGGCGGGTTGGTCGATACGGACGCCCCCCGGGATCTCGCTGAGTGTTGCGCCTTCGTTGTCAGGCATGTAAGTGCGCGGCATGGCTTCCGGCGCATGCCAAAAACGATGTCCGCCTTGGGGATAAAAATTGCCGTAAGGCGTGGGTAGCGTTTCCTTGCCCAGATCCGCAAATAAATTAGGTCTGCCAGTGGGGATGAAGCGCACGATACGGGCTGAAGTAGTCAGTGTTTCGACACGCATAAACTTGTTTTCAAGCGTGTAGGTAGGCTGGCTATTGAAGTTACTTGAGTTCATATAATCACCTTTTTGATGGAGGGATTGGCTGAATAGATGGTGATATTACTGTCATTTGGATACACCGTCAAGCACCAGATATCGTGTTTCGTGTGGCTAATCGTGATTTAGTATCAGCAACCTTGATAGATTGTGAAAAAATTCACAAATAGATGACGAAAGGGTATTTATTTATATGACAAACTACACCTGACGGTAACCTGTTAGTGGGCTAATCTATAAGGCGAAGTTATTAGTAGCCTATCCAGGTGTTGCCAAGGATCTCACTTTAAGATGCGGTTTTTCAGCATGGCAAAAACAAATCGTCAATAGACCTTTAGAAACCTGTTTATGGCTTGAAGAGGCGAGCTGATTTTAAGGAAAGAAAGGAGTAAAAATGGAGAGTTTTTTCTACGCTATCTTGGGGCTGGGGGCGATATTTTGCGCTTACCGGGCTATGCTGGCCCAAAGGCTTCTTTCCTCGATTTTATATCTGGCTTGCGTGAGTGCGGTGGTTTCAGTCATTCTGTACAGGCTCGGTGCTCAGCAGGTGGCTGTTATCGAATTAAGCGTAGGCGCAGGTCTGGTGACGGTTTTGCTGGTATATGCTTTGAGTGTTGTGGGCGATGATGCGGCTGATCTGATTTCAGATATCCCAAAGCCATTAGCCTTGACCTTTGTGGCGCTTTCAGCAGCGTTGGTTGGCTTCATGGTTTACCCGTTGGTCGAACCTTCGTTAAATGTTACTTCGTTCTCTCTGACAGTTGTTCTCTGGCAGCAGCGCGTGCTCGATGTTTGGATTCAGATCGCGCTGATCTTTTCAGGCGTGTTGGGCGTTCTGGGTTTGCTTTCTGAAAAAGCAGTATCAACTGACCCTGCGCGATTTACAAAGAAAAACGAAGCGGAATAATTCCGCAAATAAGGCAAGGTGCATTTGTGAATATTTCACCATTGAATATGGTACTGCTCGTCATCATTGGCTTGCTGGCTGTAGGTATGTACGGCTTGTTGATCACCCGCAACCTGATCAAGATTGTGCTAGTGCTGCAGATTTTGGTCAAATCTGCCATGTTGGCCCTTGTGTTGGCTGGGAAGGTTGGGGGTAGCCTGGGGTTAGGGCAAAGCCTGGCGATGACGGTGATC
This sequence comes from uncultured Anaerolinea sp., assembly GCA_964536185.1. Classification (GTDB taxonomy): domain Bacteria; phylum Chloroflexota; class Anaerolineae; order Anaerolineales; family Villigracilaceae; genus UBA5195. The sequence continues at coordinate 1,658 of CAZHWV010000067.1, forward strand.
GTCGCCGATACGGTTGTGGCCGTCGTTGGGCTGGCGCTGGCGGTTCAGGTGCGCCGCCGTTTTGGAACGCTCGACGTGCCCAGGATTTCCACACTGCGAGGGTGACATGGCCGGAATACTTTCTCTTCTTTTAATCGCACTTCCCTGGTTAGGATCTGTGTTGGTCTGGTTAACGGGTGATGATGCCCTCAATAAATCGCGCGCGAAAATCCTGCATACCCTGGCAGTTGTCTTCAGCATGGCGACCGGGCTACTTTCGCTGGGACTTCTCGGCTTTGTAGGCACTTTGCCTGCGCTCAGCATTCCTATTGGTGGTTTGGTTGGCGAATTTAGCCTGGTTCCGGATGGGCTGGGAGCCTCGCTTGCCGCGGTGGCCTGTGTGGTAGGTTCACTGGCAGTGCTTTTCTCGGTTGACTACATGAGCGGCGAACCACAGTTGAGCCGCTATTATGCTTTCGTATTGCTGTTCATCGGTGCGATGGCCGGCTTGGTGTTGAGTGGAAATTTGCTCTTCACCTTTTTCTTCTGGGAGATTACGGCGTTGTGTTCTTACGCTTTGATCTCATTTTATAATGACGATCCCAAAGCAGTGGCTGGCGGTATCAAGGCGCTAATCATCACTCAGGTCGGCGGGGTGGGTTTGCTTGCCGGAACGTTGGCGGCTTATGCCAGCCTGGGTAGCTTACAAGTGGCGGATCTGTTGAATGGTGCGGACTCATTGCCCGCAGGGGTACTCGCCCTGATCGCTTTTGGATTTTTGCTTGCTGCAGCGGCAAAATCTGCGCAATTCCCCTTCCATACCTGGCTTCCGGATGCGATGGAAGCGCCAACCCCGGTGAGCGCGCTCATCCATGCTGCTACGATGGTCAATGCTGGCGTCTATTTGCTGGCGCGCTTTTACCCGGCCTTTGAGCGCGTGCCTGGTTGGACTCTGGCCGTGACCCTGGTGGGGATGATCTCTGCCCTGATCGCGGGCTTAATGGCGCTGACCGCTACCGATCTCAAGCGCGCACTGGCATATTCGACCGTGAGCCAACTTGGATACATGGTCTACGCTATTGGCGTGGGCGGGGTGTTTGCCAGCCAATTTCACCTGCTCAGCCACGCTGTTTTCAAAGCACTTCTGTTCCTGGCGGCGGGCGCGGTCATTCACAGTGTTGGCACGCGTGATATGCAGAAAATGGGCGGCCTCGGTGCGAAAATGCCGTTCATCCGTAATGTGTTCATTATTGGCGCATTGGCGTTGGCAGGTTTGCCAATCTTCAACGGTTTTTGGAGCAAGGAACTTATCCTGGAAGCAGGGCTTAAGCAGGGACCTTTTTGGGCTTTCGGATTTATGCTCTTGGGTGCGGGGCTGACGGCGTTTTACACTATTCGAATGACTTGGTTGGTCTTCTTTGGCATGCAGCGGGAGCCGTTGCATGTGCATGCGATTGGCAAGGCGGTACGGATTGCCACCGGCGTGTTGGCCCTGGGAACGCTGACAACGTGGTTGCTGGCTGGGTCACTCTCGAGTTTACTCGCGCATGACCTGCCCTTTAGTGATGGGGAACCAATCACTACCCTGATGATGACCGAGGAAGTGCTGTTCGCGCCGGGGACCTGGCTTGCGCTGGTTGTTATCCTGGGCGGGGCGGGCTTCTGGGTTGTTCTTCAGCGTTTATTAAAAACGGCTTCAGCTCCTGGATGGTTTAATCTGCTGGTGAATTCCAGCTTTGGGTTTGAATGGTTCAATTACCAGGTGGCGAAGGTGGTGAGAAAAACATCCAGTGCGCTGCAAAAAACGCAGACTGGTCAAATGAATTGGAATATTCTCGGGATCATTGGCGCGCTCCTTGTTGTGCTGGCGATCCTGGCGTGGGGAGTTTGATGGACGCGATACCTTTTATGTGGATGTTTGCTATCCCGCTGATCTTATCACCGGTCGTGTATCTGGCTGGCCGGCTGGGAACGCCAGAAAATTCCTTATGGAAAAGTCCCGCTTTCTTCAAGGGTAGAAGCCGCTCCCTGCTGGTGCGTGTTTTGGCCTTGCTGGCTTTACTGGCGACCTGGGTTCCGTTCGTGCTTGCGGTGCGCACTTTTTTGGCAGGTGGACGACTTGAATTTGAAATCGAAAGCATCTGGCTGCGTGTGGATGCTATCAGCCTGCTCCTGGCCGCGATGGTTCTTACGCTGGGTACCCTGGTGGTCTTGTTCTCCGGTCCTTATATGGCTGGGGAGGTTGGCGAAGAAAAATTTTATGCCATGCTGCTGGCTATGGTGGGTCTGATGATCGGTTTGGGCTGCGCAGGAGACTTGTTCAACCTGTGGGTCTGGTTTGAAGGTATGGCGGTCTCTTCCTACCTTTTAGTGGCTTTTTACCGCGAACAGCCTGCTTCGCTTGAAGCCGGGATGAAATACCTGGTGCAGAGTGCCGTCGGTTCGGTGCTTGTCTTGATGGGCATTGCGTTGGTGCTGGCGAATTCTGGAACCCTGGACCTGGACTCTTTGGGTGCCCTGTCGGCGTCTTCAAATCGTTTAGTTCCTTTGGCGGCGGTAGGTTTGTTCATCATCGGTTTTGGTGTGAAGGCAGCGCTTGTGCCCCTGCATACCTGGCTGCCGGATGCGCATTCGCAGGCGCCGAGCGGAATTAGCGCTATGCTTTCTGGCGTTGTCATCGAAGCCGGATTGATTGCCATGTTGCGCGCGCTTGGGGCTGTCATGCACCCGGAGGAGTGGCGCATCCTGTTTTTGGGGTTTGGCGCTCTCAATATGGTGTTTGGAAACTTGATGGCGATGCGTCAGACGGTTGTAAAACGGATGCTGGCCTATTCGAGCTTGAGTCACATTGGTTATATCTTGTTGGGTTTGGGCGTGGCCCTGTATGCCCATGGTGGACCCGGCGCGCAAGGCGCGATGTTTCACCTTTTTACGCACATGTTGATGAAGGGCTTGGCCTTCCTTTCGGTTGGGGCGCTGATCTATGGGTTGTACCTGCAAAATGGAAGTCACAACCCGCTGATGGTCTCCGACCTGGCTGGAACTGCACAGAAATACCCAATCGTGGCGCTGAGCCTGAGCATTGCGTTGCTTGGCTTGGGTGGGCTGCCGCCTTTGGCCGGGTTTATGTCAAAATGGCAGATCTTTGTAGGTGGTTTCAGCACGCAAAACGGGTGGATTATGGCATTGATGGTGTTTATGGCTTTGAACAGTGTCCTTTCCCTGGGATATTACGCTCCCTTGGTCAACTTGATGTACCGTAACACTCCCTCTGAACAGATTCTAGCCGGTAAACCGCTGCCCTGGACCATCATCCTGCCATTGATTTTGCTGGCTCTGGCCGTGGTAGTACTTGGCCTTGTGCCGGGTTCAATGGATTGGCTGACTGTTCCTGCCGGACAGCGTTTGATCAGCATGTTCTGGAATTAACCTATGGCTGACTTTCTGTTTGCTCCTTTGATTGCGTTTCTTATCTACTTTGCGGTGGTTTCGGCCGCCTCCGGGCTGGGAAGTGTATTTTCAGCCCGGGGACGTGAAACAGAGTTCAAATCTGCCATCTATGCCAGTGGTGAAGCCAATGACCCCAGTCCGGCTGCGCCGGGGTATCGCCAGTTTTTTGTGGTTGCTCTATTTTTTGCGATTCTGCATCTGGGTGTGTTGGTGGTCGGCAGCAGCGGACTCTCATTGGCCGCCGTGCCATATTTGCTCGGTCTAATCCTTGTATTGGTAGCATTGATATTGGGATAACAATGCAAATTTTGCTTTGGATGCCTCAGATTGCAACGAAGGTTGGAAAATATGGAAAATAACCAAACATTTTTGAAGCAAGTCATTTCGAAAGTGCGCACTTGGGCGCGGCTTAATTCTATCTGGGCAGTGCATTTCAACAGCGGTTCCTGCAACGGCTGTGATATTGAAATCCTGGCGACCCTGACACCACGTTATGACGTGGAGCGATTTGGCATCAAGCTGCAGGGCAGTCCGCGCCATGCCGACCTGCTGTTGGTCACTGGACCGGTCACTCGCCAGGCGCGGGAGCGACTCCTACGCACGTATGAACAAATGCCGGAGCCAAAATTCGTCGTTTCAGTTGGTTCGTGCAGTATTTCTGGCGGTATTTTTGATGGTTGTTATAACGTGGGCGGTTCGGTGGATGAAGTCATTCCGGTGGACGTGTACATACCTGGTTGTCCGCCGCGACCCGAGGCTGTGATAGATGGCATCATTTTGTTGCTGACACATCTCAAAGGTGGGTCGCGCCCGATTACCCCACGGCCGAAAATAATAGAAGAGGCAGTCGCATGAATCAGGAACAGGTATTGCAACCCGCTGTTGGACCATTGGTAGGGACTATCTCGCAAGCCGAGAAACTGCTCGCAGCCTGGAGCAAGGAAAGCAGTCATCCGGATCTCACCCGTCTTGATGCTGTCATTGCAGCCGGCGATCTGCGCGCTGCTACCCGGGCTTTGCACGATTCTGGTTGGGGCTATCTTTCTGCCATCACCGGCCTGGATTTGGGCGCTGAATCTGGCCATCTCGAGGTTCTTTATCATTTCTGCAATGGTCCAGCCATCACCACCCTGCGGGTTCGCCAGCCTCGGCCCAGGTTGGATATCAGCCCGAATCTCTCACAGGAACCGGGATCATCTGGAGACATCCAGGCTGTCGTTCCAAGTATTGCCGATATTATCCCGCCTGCCTCGTTCTTTGAGCGAGAGCTGCAGGAAATGTTGGGCTTTACGGTCACAGGTTTGAATAATAATAATCGTCTTTTCCTACCAGATGACTGGCCAGAGGGTGTTTACCCCATGCGGGCCGAGTTCTCAAAGGAACAGGCTGCCCCGGTACCAGGTCGGCATGCGGATGAACTACCCGACCTGGGTGTGATCGGCGGCAATACTTTTGTCGTCCCTATCGGACCGCAGCACCCGGCATTGAAAGAGCCAGGCCACTTTGAATTCACCGTGGATGGGGAAATCGTCATTGCTGCACGAATGCGGCTTGGTTATGCCCATCGCGGTCTCGAGAAAGCAGCTGAATCACGAAATTGGAACCAGAATTTATATCTGTTCGAGCGTGTTTGCGGGATTTGCTCACATACGCATGCCATGGCCTACAGCATGGGTGTGGAAAAACTGGCCCAGGTGGAAGCTCCGCCACGCGCCCAGGCCATCCGCGAGCTTGTGGCGGGTTTGGAACGCGTGCACAGCCATTTGCTCTGGTTGGGTGTCGCTGCGCACGAAGCCGGTTTTGACACTTTATTCATGTATTCATGGCGCGATCGCGAAACGGTTATGAATTTGCTGGAGCAGATCACTGGCAACCGGGTTAATTATTCAGCTAATGTTCTTGGTGGGGTAAAGTGTGAGATCGGACCTGAGCAGGCTAAGGCGGTCAAAGAAGGGCTGAACTATCTCGAGACACGCATTCGCCATTATTTGGAAATTGTGACTACCGATGTAATGTTCCTTAATCGCACACGTGGCATTGGAACCATCTCGTTTGATGAGGCTGTTAAGTTTGGTTTGCTTGGACCAACCGCTCGTGCTTCAGGCCTGGTTCGGGATGTGCGCGTGGAAGCCCCCTATGGAGCTTATCTGCGATTTCCGGTCAGTGCAGTTACCGAGACCAATGGTGATCTCGAAGCTCGCTTTGTTGTTCGGTTGAAGGAACTTTTGGTATCCTGTTTTGCCATGCGCACGATTGTGGATAACCTGCCTGAGGGCGCGCTTTCTGTGCGCGTGCCGCGCAAAATTCCGGCAGGCGAGACGATCTCCAGAATGGAAGCGCCGCGTGGTGAATTATTCTATTACATCAAGAGCAATGGCGGTGAAAGCCCGGCGCGTATCCATCTGCGGACACCCAGCCTGTGTAACTGGGTTTCTGTGCTCGAGAAAGCGGTTGGCCACCAACTGGCCGATGTGCCCATGTTGATCGCCGGGATGGACCCGTGTTTCTCATGCAATGATCGTATGGTCACCGTCGCTCGCTCGGGTGGCCGACAGACCTGGTCTTGGGAGCAGCTGCGCCAGCACGGAATTGAGTATTACAACCGATGAGCATATTAAACGCATTATTTTCTATCCTGATTTTCCCAGCCGGGCTGACCTTGATCCTGGTCGGTATGTTCTATGAATGGATTGACCGAAAGCTCGTGGCGCGTTTCCAGAACCGGATCGGCCCACGCTGGTTCCAGCCATTTGCCGATATGGTCAAATTGTTTGCCAAGGAGCAAATCAAGCCGGGGACTGCGAACCTGATACTTTTCTTTGGGCTGCCCGTAGCGGCGCTTTCTGGATCGCTGACAGCTGCCCTATATGTGCCATTAATGGGTTTAGCGCCAGCGGAGAGTTTTCCAGGTGATCTGATCGTGACCATTTACCTGCTCAGCCTGTTGACCATGTGCATCGGCCTGGCGGGATGGAATACCAGTAGCCGCTTCTCACTCGTTGGCGCAACCCGTGCACTGACCCAGACGTTTGCTTACGAAGCGCCTTTTCTTTTGGCACTCTTGGGTCCGGCGCTGGCTGCCGCGAGTTGGCAAATCAGAGAGATTAACACCTTCGCCGCGAGTCACTGGTTGATCCTGACTCAGCCAGTTGGGTTTATCGTGGCTCTGATCGGTCTAATGGGCAAACTTGAATTGCCACCCTTTGATGCGCCCGAAGCCGAAACTGAGATTGTCGCCGGTGCGCTTACGGACTACAGTGGACGCGGCCTAGCCATTTTCAACATGGGTAAATCAGTGGAGCTGGTCGTCGGACTGACCCTGGTCGCGTCTTTTTACCTTGGAGGGATTGGTGGAATTCTACCGTTCTTGTTAAAAACGATCGCGCTCCTGCTCGTCATGTCTGTTTTCCAGTCCCTGTTAACTCGGTTGCGCATTGATCAAACCGTGGGCCTCTGGTGGCGCTTTGGAGCAATCCTGGTGCTGGCGCAAATTCTGGTGATGATTCTCTTGAAAGGAAGATAGCAATGAAAATCGGAACCATGCTCAGGGATGTGCTCGAGTCGTTTATTAAAAAGCCGGCAACCCAGATTTACCCTGGTGAAAAAGTGATTACCTCTGAGCGCTTTCGCGGCAAGCTGATCTATACTCCCAGCGCATGTACTGGTTGCTGTCTTTGCTCCAAAGATTGCCCGTCAAATGCCATCGAACTAGTGACCATCGACCGGGCTGCCAAGCGTTTTGTACTGAAATACCGCCTGGATCGCTGCGTTTACTGTGGCCAGTGCGTGGCGAATTGTAAATTCAAGTGTATGAGCATGTCCAACCAGGATTGGGAACTGGCCGCTCTCAAAAAAGAAGCTTTCGAGGTTTATTATGGAAATGATGACGATATTGCAACCTTGCTGGAAAAATTTGCTCACCCAAATCTTATCCCCAGCCCAGAACCTGGCGCAGAATGAACTGCCCCGCGTGGCAATTGTAGGGATTGGCAATGAATTCAACGGAGACGATGCCGCTGGGGTGCTCGTGGCGCGGAAGCTCAGTTCGCAGGAATGTTCCGCTGATGCAAGCCATGTCCTGGTCATCGAGGCGGGACAAGCTCCTGAAAACATTACTGCTGAACTGCGCCGTTTTCAGCCGCAGGTGGTTTTGCTGATCGACGCGGCGCAGATTGATGCCGATCCAGGCGATATCATCTGGATCCCCTGGGAAACTACCAGCGGAATGAGCGCATCTTCGCATAGCCTGCCGCTTTCGATGTTGGCGCGCTACCTGACACTTGAATTTGCCTGTACAGTACATTTGCTCGGCATCCAACCCGCTTTTAACGAGCCAGATGAACCCATGAGTCAGGCAGTAAAAACAGCTGTCGATGATATCTGCCAGGCGCTTTGTCAGGCTCTCTTTGTTGCCCTTGCCCGCTAATACTTTAAAATTTTCTAGTCGACCTGAAGAAGATATGTTAAACTAAGCTGGTTGAATCAGTTACCAGGAGCGATAGTCATGGATTTTTTATCTAACCCGGATGATATAGTTCTGCTGAAGAGCCCTAACGGCGGAACTGTCAAGATTAGCCCTTATGGTGCGCAGGTGCTTTCATGGGTACCAGCCGGGCTGGATGATTGCTTGTTTCTCAGCCCAAAAGCCGAGTTTCGCGCAGGCGATGCCATTCGCGGCGGCGTGCCGGTAGTTTTTCCACAATTCGCTGGAAAAGGAAATTTACCCAAGCATGGTTTTGCGCGAATCCAAACTTGGGAAGTGGCTCGGGTGACTGATGACAGCGCGGTATTCTGGTTGTCCGAAACTGAGGACACTCGAAAAATCTGGCCACACCGTTTTTTGGCCGAATATATTGTCCGTATCGAAAATAGCCGGTTGGAGATGTCACTTGCAATTACCAACACGGATATTGCGCCGTTCACATTTACTACCGCGTTGCATACCTACTTGCGAGTTCAGAATGCCACGAAGACAACTGTACTGGGTTTGAAAGGCTTGACTTATAGAGACTCTACAAATGGTGACAAAGAATCAAGCGATGAATCCGATCGGGTGTCCTTTTTTGGCGAGATGGATCGGATCTATCTGGATGTTCCAGCCTCTTTGCAATTAAGCAACGATGATCGGAATATATTTATCCGATCTGAAGGATTTCTGGATGCGGTGATCTGGAACCCAGGTCCTGAGAAATGCGCCCTCCTGGTTGACATGGAACCGGATGGATACCTACAGTTTGTATGTGTGGAAGCGGCAGTAGTTGCCCGACCGGTCCGCTTGGCGCCGGGTAGTTCCTGGCGAAGCAAACAAAGCCTTTCGATATGATCTTTAGGGTTAATAGCCAAGCCTGAAATTGACCTGATATTTCAATGGCTGGTTGTCAACAAACAGCCGGTAATTTTCAATAAACAGGTTGGCGATATCTTCTGGAAAACTTGGCGCGGCAGTATGGCTGGTGATGAATAGATTCTTTGTTTGCCAGAATGGGTGTTCAGGGGGGAGTGGTTCCTGGTCGAATACGTCCAGGACGGCTGCAGCCAGATCCCCGCGATTGAGTTTATCCAGTAATGCAGTTTCGTCTACGGTGCTGCTGCGTCCGGCATTGATGAATAGGCTTCTGGATGATAGGACAGCCAACAACTTTGCATTGACTATTTTGCGCGTTTCCACTGTGTTTGGTAAAACATTGACAAGCACGTCCAAACCGGAAGCAAATGCCAGTAATTCTGTACCGTGATAATAACGATCGACATGGGGGCTCGCTTCGCTCCCTCGGGTATAGCCACGCACAAGCATGCCAAAGTGCTTGGCTGTCTCTGCCAGATGCGTGCCAATGGAGCCGACGCCGAGTAACCCGATCGTTTTTCCGCGCAGGGTTCCGGTTAGGCAGGGTTCCCATCGGGATTGTTTTTGCGCCTCCAATCGCCGGAGAATTTTACGTTCTTGGAATAGGATATAGCTAAAAACATATTCTGACATTAAGCCGCCAAAGACACCGCGCGCGTTTGTCAGGCAATAGTCACGCCTCAGGGATGGGTCGAGCAGGGGTTCGACGCCCGCCCATGTAGTTTGGACCCACTTAAGTGCTGGTAGGCTTGCAAGAACTCCGCGAATTAAACTGGGGTCGCCAAAGACCAGGTCAACTTCGGGCGTGGCTGTGTCTACAATCTCTAAGGATGGAAGGTTTTCGGCAGCCAACCGTTCTATATATATTGTGCGATCGATATTCTTTGTAAGAAGAAGTAGTTTGTGCATGACTTGCTCCAGTCTTTTTGGAATATCACAATTTTCTCGTGGAGTATGCTTTATTTTCAAATTGCGACTATACTTAAAGTCTATCAGAAAATAACGCTATTAGGTTTTTTCCGAAAGAATCAGGCGCCACTGAGTGCCAATTACCACGAGTGAGAAGTTAAGGATTAATTGGAAACCTTTATGCCGCCAATTATCAATCATTCTGTCGTCGTAAAGTGCAGGTTGATAGTAGGTCTGATATTCCTCTTGGGGGTCTTGACTGCTTGTAGCTCTATATCTTTGAATCCAACAACGAATGGACAGCCACCCGTTTCAACCATAAAAGTGGTCATGGATAATAACTACCCTCCCTATGTCTTTCAGAATGGAGATGGCCAGGTCCAGGGAATATTGATTGATCAGTGGCGGGCGTGGGAAGCACGGAACGGCGTCAAAGTAGAAATCACTGCCCTGCCATGGGGTGAAGCACTGAGCCGGATGCAAGCAGGGGAGTTTGACGTTATTGACACCATTTTTTATACGGAAGAACGCTCCGGTCTCTTTGATTTTACTGAACCATACGCTCAAATCAATGTCCGCATATATTTTCAGAATAACATCTCAGGAATTGCCAATACTCAGAATTTGAAGGGTTTTCGAGTAGCAGTGAAAAGAGGCGATGCAAATAGTGATTATCTGAAGGCGCGGGGTGTTACCGGGTTGGTTTATTTTGATAGTTATGAGGATATTGTCCGGGCTGCTGCGAACGGCGCAGAGACCATTTTTGTGATCGACCAGCCGCCCGCCCTATATTTCCTGTATAAATTTGGTATTCAGGATAAATTCAATTATTCCGAACCATTGTATGGCGGCGCATTTCACCGAGCGGTTCTAAAGGGCAACACAAAGATTCTTGACCTGGTGGTCGCAGGTTTCTCGAAAATATCCAAAACAGAATATCAGGCCATTGATAACCGTTGGTTAGGCTCAGGCCAGGCTGGTTATATCCAACAATACCTGCCTTGGATTGGTTTGGTAGCCTTTGTCATCCTGGTGATCATTTTATTATTATTCACATTTAACCAGGCCTTGCAGAGTCGCGTTCAAACTCGGACGAAGGAGGTACAGGAAGCCCTCTTAAGCCTGCAAAAATCTGAAACGCGCTTTCGGGAAGCCATTGAGTTTTTCCCTGTGCCTATCAGTATTTCTGATGCTACGGGAAGAATTCTGAGCGTTAATCGAAAATTCTTTGAATTATATGGATATTCGATTGAAGACATTCCGAGTGTGGGTGAGTGGATGTTGCGAGCCTACCCAGAGCAGCAATATCGCGATACGGTTCTGGCCCAATGGAATGAAGATGTTGCGAGTGCAGAACGTGATGGAACATCCACTGTTTTGCGAGAATATAAATTTATATGCAAAGACGGAAGCCAGCTTGATGTGGAAATTGTCATGCATCCGGTTGGCGAATTGAGGGTGGCTTCTTTCAACAACGTTACCGAACGCAAGCGCGTAAATGACGCTCTGCGTGAAAGCGAGGAACGGCTGAGGACCGTCACAGAAAATGTGCCGGATACTATTTTGCAAGTCGACAAGCAAGGCATAATTCATTACATCAGTCATCCATTTCCAGATTTGAATGATACCCAGCTGGTTGGATCCAGTATTTATACCTGGATTTCAGCAGAACAGTTGCCGATTCTGACGCGTAATTTGCATGCTACCTTTGCAAGTGGGGAACAGCGCGAGTATGAATCGTTTGGACTGGGGTCGAATGGTCAGCAGCGAGTTTACAACGTACGCATCATGCCAGTGGTTAATAATGGGGAGGTAGGCAGCGCGATCTATATCGCAACTGATATCAGTGAACGGAAAAAAGCCGAAGAAGCTTTACGCGAGTCCGAAGCAAAATATCGGGCGCTGATTGAACAACTTCCCATGGCTGTTTATATTAACCCGGCGAATGCCCCTGACTTTACGATTTATATTAGTCCACAGATCGAAAACTTGCTTGGATATACTCCCGACGAGTGGCTGGGAGATCCAAAACTGTGGTCGAAATTACTCTATCCGGAAGACCGCCAGGTTGTGCAGATGGAGATTGAGCGCCTCAAGGCCATTAGTGGACCAAGTATTTTGGAATACAGAATTATCACACGTGATGGCGGTGTGGTTTGGATTCGCGACCAAGTAGTGCTGCTGCGTGATTCGGCAGGGGTGCCAAAGTTCTGGCAGGGTTTTATGATCGATATTACTGAGCAAAAGCGAACGGAATTTGCTCTGCGTTATAGTGAGGCCGAAATACGAGAGCTGAATGCGGATCTGGAGCGGCGAGTCGTTGAGCGTACTGCTCAACTGGAACTAGCCAATAAGGAATTGGAGGCGTTTTCTTATTCTGTTTCTCATGACTTACGTGCCCCCTTAAGGGCGATCGATGGGTTTTCGCGTATTGTTCTAGATGAGCATGCATCCCAATTGGATGGCGATGCGCAGAAATTTCTTCAACGCGTCAGATCGGAAAGTCAGCACATGGGGCAGCTCATCGATGCCTTGCTCAACCTTTCGCGGATGTCACGAGCGGATATGCATATTGAAACTGTAGACCTGAGTTCCCTGACTCATCTCATTTTAGATGAATTGTGCCAGTCCCAACCTCAAAGGCAGATTGAGATCGTTATTGTTGATGGTCTCCATGCTCAGGGTGATGTCCGATTGCTACGAATTATGTTCGAAAATTTGCTGGGCAATGCCTTAAAGTTCACATCTAAACGTGAGTGGTCAATCATTGAATTTGGGGTTGAAAAGCGTGGAAGTGAATCGGTCTTTTTTTTGCGTGATAATGGTGCTGGTTTTAATATGGCTTATGCTGAGAAGTTGTTTGGCGCCTTCCAACGCTTGCATAGTGGGGACGAGTTTGAAGGTACTGGCATTGGCCTGGCCACGGTCCAGCGTATTGTTCATCGACATGGCGGGCGCGTTTGGGCCGAATCAGAAGTGGAAAAAGGCTCAACTTTTTACTTTACATTCCCGGAGCAACCCTGATTTTGAATAGTGCACAAGCTCAAACGAGATCGGTATTGGTTCGCGGTTCAAGGAGATTAGAAAAATTCAATCACGATTGGGTTCATTTCTTTAAAAAGCGAAATATGTTCAAATTTCGTAGGAATCTCCAACGAGGTTGGCGTGGGGTTGGCAGACCAGTTATTACCGAAATTGCTTTGCGTTTTATTGTTATGTAGACTGGCGTATACCCAAGCGGAGTTCCATCCACCTGTACCGGCATAGCTGGGTCTGTATGGATTTCCAGACTGTGCGCTTTATAACGGCAGATGCGCTCATCCACGGTTTCATCATCGGTATTCTGGAGCACGTTCCCGACCAATTCGAGTTTGGAAAATTCGGTAAAAACTAGCACATCGAGTACACCGTCATCGAAAGGACTGTTGGGGGTTAGACGGTAATTCAGACCAAAGTATGGCAAATTAGCCACAAGTGCCACATGCCCGTGCAAGCTTTCCACTTTTTTTTGATCCAATACCAGATTGATATGAGCCAAAGGGAACGAAGCCAGGGTGGTCAGAATGTTACCAAGACTTGTCAGGTCGCCTTTCTGGAGATTATCCGCAGAATTAAAGAGCGCCGAAAACAATCCAACCGAACAAACTTCCAGAAATGGGATTTCTCGATCGCCACTCCTGGCGATACCCACATCCATTTTGCTGAGTTGTCCTTTCCGAAGCAGTGCGATAGCTGTCTTTATCTCGCCTGGAATTCCCATGCTCAGTGCCAGGTTGTTCTGGGTCCCCGCTGGAATAATGCCCATCACGGCACGCTTCCCGATCAACCAGTGCGAGACAGATTCGATCGTACCATCCCCTCCGCACACAACATATAGCCGAATCCTGCGCTCTAGCGCTTCGTCAAGTACTGGGTAAATATCTGTACCAGGTTCAATCAGAAAGACTTCTGGGATGAAATTCTGGTTCTGTAGTTCGGTGATGACTTCTAACAGCAAAAATGGGGATGCGTCAGATCGTCCTGCAAGAGGATTAAAGATCAGTTTGATGCGTTGATATGGGTAACTTTGCATTAGTTGATAGCCAAGTTAAACATTTACCCAGACCGTCATTTGGGATGCGCCCCGATTTGCCCACAGGTGATAAGGAATGAAGGTCAGGGTCTTTCCGTCGGCGGATTTTCCGCGTAGTATAGTGATTCTGCCAAGCGCAGTATCCTCCACTATTGGAGTCAAGCTGGCCGGGTCGAGTATCGTGGCAAATAGATCCACGCCTGGGTTATCAGGTGATTCAAGGCAATAAACCAGAGGCCCCCGTGAAAGGGCGGCTTTGCCAGCATGATTTTTGACTTTGGAGTGAGCGCGGCGCAAGATGATAGGCATTGCGAAAGTAAGTTTTATCTCATCTCCGGGTTCCCAAGTGCGAGATATGGGTAGAAATGAACTTTGGCGTGGGTCGTAACCTTGAGCTGTCGCATCCAGGGTTGGGGCTGTAAGTTTGGAATGGGGGATTGGAAATGGTTCTCCATTGATATGTACTTTTAAACCGGCAGGTTCAGTGTTCACTTGCCTAATAGGAGCGTCCGCCGATGGTAAGCACCAGGATGGGATGCGGAAATTCAGGCAGAATTCCTTGGTAGCGGCGGGTTTTAGGTGGATGGTCACGCATCCATTGAAAGGTAGCTCTGATTCAATAGAGATTCCAGTCTGGAAATCCATGCTGAGGGTAGTTTCATTTCCAATATATTGATGAATCCACAGGTTATGTTCATCGAAAGAATAAATGTACTTACCCAAATAGGCCCATGTGCGCGCAAGGTTGGATGGACAACAAGGTACAGAGTACCAGGCTTGCCGTGTTATGCCGTTGCGAACGATGAGCGGATTATTATATAGATAGGTTCCGCCATTTGTTCCAATGCCGACCGCGGCTGCATTATACAGCTGCCATTCGAAGAGATCACTGAATTTTGCCTCACGCGTGGCGAGCGCCATTTCCCAATTCCAAAAAAGGCTGGCGAGTGCAGCGCAGGTTTCGTTATAAGCATACTCGGGGTCGAGTTCATAGTCGAAGCCAAAGCCCTCGTTGCTGGGAAGCGAGCCAAGACCGCCTGTGACGTACATCCGCTTGGTTACCAGGCGTTCCCAGGATTGCTGCAGCGCTGGAAACAAACTAGCATCGCCCCGTAGACGATAAAGCATCGTGGTTGCGGTTTGGAAATAACCATAACGCACTGAATGGCCAACAGGTATGGTTTGCAGACGAACGGGGGCATGCTGCTGGTTGTAACAGCCACTTAAAGCGTTCAATGTACGTCGTTGTTTGGAGAAAGGTGGGATTTTGGTTTCATTATCTGGCGGAATCTTTGAAACGGCATATTCGGGATGGTCAGCCGCATAATCGTTGCGCTTTTTTAATACGTAAGCTTTGCGTGCCAGGTAACTAGAATTTTCACGATGAATGAGTAACCCAAAGAAGGGGATTCGACCGCGTACTTCGATAAAATGTTGAGCCAGATCGAGATACACCGACCGCCCGGAAACCAAAGAGAGACGCATCAGGGCAATTTCAACCTCCTGATGTCCCTCGGTGCGCTCGGGTGGTCCTCCTAGAAAATCGCAAACCAATAGGTTGGCGGCCTTCATGGCAATATCGAGTGCGCTGGTTTCACCCGTAGCTTCAAAATGCGAGACTCCCGCTTCGATTAGATGCCCGAGACAGTATAGTTCGTGCTCAATTTGCAAGTTGACCCAGCGCTGGCCTGGAAAATGGAACTGGTTGTAGGTGTAGATATAGCCATCCTCTAATTGCGCTTTTGATAAGAGCATGATCAGGCTATCCATCAATGATTTAAGCTTTGGATTTGGCTCATTGGCATAAATCCGTGCCGCGGCCTCCAACCATTTGTATGCGTCCGAATCTGCAAAGACCCAGCCTTCGCGGAACCCTTCCTTTTCACCTGTTACGATGCGGAAATTATCAATACATCCACTTTTTTCCAATTCTTCCCATTGGTGGAAAATGGCTTGCGTGGCATTAACTTCCAAAATAGGAGACCAGAATGGGTCTTTAATGGTGACTTTTCGAGCGGGGAGTTCGTTCATGATGGGGCGCTGGCCTAAGTTTTTCTGTTTCAAATAGAAATTGAACGAGGCAACCTCTTGTACAGACAGTATTAATTCTCAAGCAGTCCTTTGTAAAAAATTGTGGTTGTTGGTAAATAAAAAATTTCCCAGGTTTAGGTCCAAAATTGGGGTAGGTGCTCTTTGTAAGTTGTCAGATAATCAGCGAGTATGTCCCTGGCGGTTTCAATATCGGTAATGACCGGATCCAGCAGCAGGCATTGCAAGGCTTTCTGCCGGTCACCTTCCACCGCGGCATCAATGCCGAGCTGGCCAACCAGTAGTTCACGGCGGCAGAGTTCAGCGATTGGCTCGGGAAGGGGGCCAACATGGACGGGATGGATGCCACTGCCATCAACGACGACAGGAGTTTCAACGATGGCATTGAGAGGCAAGTTGGAAATTTGTCCCTGGTTAGGAAGGTTAGCTGCCAGGTGATAGTGTGTGCCAGATCCTGCAATGTTTTCGATCATTTCCAGTGCGCCTTCGCTGTCGGTATCCAACAGGGCGTCGATAGGCATGAAATTATCAGCCATACTTTCAAGCCGGTTTAGACTGAAATCACGCATGTTTGCTGCGTTTTCCCACTCATACAGGCGCAGGTTATACTTATCCCAGGGTTGGGTCATGGGATCACTGACCCATGGTAGATACTCACTTAAGTGGGTATCACCGGGAACGGGGAAAAGCCCAAAAGTGTCAAAAACCCGCCTGGTAAGCGGCTCAAAACCCGGGTCGAATCCCTTCCATTGTTGTCGGAACAGCGGATACAGATCTTCCCCATTATCTCGTTTACGGATGGAGAGAACCCATGAAAAGTGGTTCGTCCCTGCAGCGCGAATATCCACCTTCGATAGAACCTGGCGGATAACCTGTTGGCGGGCGGCGTGTTCGGTGAAATCAGACTGCATACCGGTGATTCCGCGAGGTATTTCTATGTCCAGTTCTTTGGCCAGCACCATACCCACAAAGTTATAACTGATAAAAATCTGGTGACATAGGCCAACTGCCTTGATTTTGGTGTGACGGTTAACCAGGTCGCAAATACGTACCATTGGATTGGTGAAGTTGATGAACCAGGCCTGAGGGCAGGCCAATTCCATGTCGCGAGCGATTTCAAGCACAGGTAAAACATTCCTGGCGGCATGAGCAAAACCACCGGGGCCGCCGTTTTCAGCGTACGGTTGTCGGACGCCGCGTTTAAGGGGAATCTCGAAATCGCTTTTCCATAATTCTTCACGTGGGCCGACTTCAATGGCGCTAACAACGAACTGGGCGCCATCGAGCGCCTCTTTATGATGAGTATATGCGCTGATATTTATGTCGCTGTTCCATTCGAGATTGAGTCGTTGGGCAAGGCGATAAACGATATCCAGGCTGCGGCTGTTTCGGTCTACTAACGATAGGCTGCAGCCTTTTAATTTTGGCGAGCGCATCAAGGCTGAAAGCGTATTCTCGCCGAAACTGGCGCTGCCAGCGCCGATGACAACGATTTTTGTTGGCAGGGTCATAGTTTCTCCTTCTCGTGTAGCGAAAATATATGCGAGGTTCCATTGATGAGATAGCTCAGGTTTTTGCGCGGGGATTAATCAACAGAATTGGTTGAAATCACCTGGCTGTACCAAGCGCCGCTATCTTTGATGGTTCGTTTTTGGGTTTCGTAATTCGTGTGGACAAGACCGAAGCGCTTGGTAAACCCATGGCCCCATTCGAAGTTATCCAGTAATGACCAGACAAAATAACCGCGCACATCTACACCGTCTTGCATGGCCAGACGCACCTGGGTGAAATGTTGGCGCAGATAATCGAGGCGGCGCTCATCATGAATTTTACCATCGGCAGTGACAACATCCTGGAAGGCCGCTCCGTTCTCCATGATGTAAATGGGCGGCAGCTTGTACTCATTGTTAATCCGGTTCAACAGGCGGCGGAAGGCAGGAGCGCAAACCTCCCAACCCATCTCAGTATATTCGGAACCGGGAATGGGGGAGATTTGCCCCTGCGTGCCGATCATACTGCGCGAGTAGAAATTGATCCCCAGAAAATCTAGTTTTTGTGAAACCAAGGCCATGTCGCCTGGTTTGATCTCGGGAAATTCATCGCCGGCAGCCTCAACCATGGCTGGATGGTAATAACCTCGGAAAATTGGGTGCAGAAAAGTGGTTTCCCGTCTATTCCAGGCCAGGTCTGCAGCGGCGATGTCGGCGGGATTGTTGCTGGCCGGGTCGATGCCCCATTGGCTGAGAACGATACCTACTTTGAGCGCAGGATCGCTTGCGCGGATGGCCTGGGTAGCCAGGCCATGGGCTACCATCAGGTTGTGCATAACCTGGCGGGCCATTTTCCAGTCGTTTTTTACGCCGGGCGCGTGTTCACCGCTGATATAACCATCCACAGCGATGACTGCAGGTTCGTTGAAAGTCGTCCAGCGACGAATACGGTCACCCAGTCGTTTGACCATCACTGCAGCATAATCGGCAAAGTAAGGCAGGTTAGCCCGGTCGATCCAGCCGCCTCGATCGTACAACGCCTGGGGATAATCCCAGTGATGCAGCGTGATGAACGGCTCGATATTTGCAGCTAGCAGCGCATCCACCAGGCGGTCGTAAAAATCCAGCCCTGCGGAGTTTACCGATCCGAACCCGGTTGGCAGCACTCGGGGCCACGAAACAGAGAAACGGTAGGCCTTCAGGCCAAGCTGACCCATCAGGGCAATGTCCTCGGGGTAGCGGTGATAATGGTCGCAGGCTATATCGCCTGTATCGCTGTTGGTAATTTTAGCTGGCGTATGGCTGAAACGATCCCATATCGATTCGCCTTTGCCATCTTCGTTCCAGGCGCCTTCGATCTGGTAGGCGGCAGTAGCAGCGCCCCACGCAAAATTTGTCGGAAAACGTAATTTATCCATAATACCTTTCATCACCTCAGTCTAATTTAGTTGGAGATTCATCAGAAAGTTTTTACTCTGGGACCACAGGGGAACATTCCTGACCTGCCCAGCCACATCCTCAAGATTTGCATACAGTCATTCTTCTGGTTTTTTTTGCCGCCGGATAACTTGGAAGTCGGGATAAGGGTTTCCTGGGCACAGAAAGTACGAGCACAATCAGCAATAGAAATGCTGTGAGGTGGTTCTCAATTCAATGTTGAAGATATCAATGGTTCAAGGTTACGCTGTACGGAATATAAACGACGATACAACCCATCCTGCAATTTCAATAATTCGCTATGAGTGCCGACCTCGCGGATGGTTTTTCCTTCCAATACAACGATTTTGTCGGCATTGCGTACAGTAGAAAGGCGATGGGCAATGATGATGGTTGTGCGCCCTTTCATCAGCCGTTCCAAGGCTTGCTGGATAAGCAACTCTGTTTCGGTATCCACTGAGGATGTAGCTTCATCCAGGATCAAAATCGGCGCATCTTTCAACACGGCGCGTGCGATGGAAATGCGCTGTTTCTGTCCGCCCGAGAGCTTCACACCGCGTTCACCAATCAGCGTATCGTAACCATCTGGAAGCTGCTCGATAAAGTCATGGGCATTGGCTGTCTTTGCAGCTGCGATAATTTCACCTTCACTGGCCCCTGGGCGGCCAAATAATATATTTTCGCGAATGTTGCCAAAAAACAGGAACACATCCTGAAGGACAATACTGACCTGCTGGCGCAGGCTGTCCAAAGTATAGTCGCGGATGTCGTGCCCGTCGAGTGTAATTGTTCCGCTGGTCACATCATAAAATCGTGGGAGTAGGCTGACCAATGTGGATTTACCAACACCGGTTGGACCGACCAGAGCAACCACCGAACGGGCAGGTATATCCAGATTGACATTTTCGAGCACAGGGTTTTCCGGGATATAAGCGAAATTCACTGCGCGCAGACTGATCTCACCTTGCGCGCGGCCAGAAATTGCATGTGCGCCCGGAGTGGTATGCGGTTCTTCATCTTCGGCTATTAATCCTGCCACCCGATCTGCGCCTGCCAGAGAACTTTGAATGGCTTCCCAGGCGCTCGACAGATTGCGCACTGGAGTATAGAACATTTCTAGGTATAAGAAGAATGCAACCAGATCCGAGATGGGCAGTATTCCCTGTAAAGCCAGTCGTCCGCCAAAATAAATTACGATCAATGTGCCCAGCGATGATGTGAAATCCACGAAGGGCTGGAAGGTAGCCATTAATTTGAGCGCGCGCAGGTTGGACCTGTAATAGCTATCTATGCGTTCATCGATGCGCAGGGCTTCTTTAGCCTCACGGGTGAAGGCTTTAATCTCGCGAATGCCAGAAAGGTTGTCGTTGAGCATGGCATTGAGATCGCCCAATTCTTTTTGCCGGTTTCGGAAGGCTGGACGGACTCGCCTGGCGTAGATCTGCAGAGACAATAAGACTAACGGGATTGGGATGGTGCTAAGTAGGGTGAGTTTCCAGTTCAGGCTAAAAAGGACAACCGTGACGCCAACAAAAGTGATCACATTGACGATGATATCCGGAAGAGCATGCGAGATGAGCTGCTCAAACAGGTCGGTGTCATTGATGACGTGAGACATCAATTGACCGATTTGTTTATCCTCGTAATAACGTAGTGATAACCTTTGCATGTGCTCGTAAATGTACTTGCGTACATCGGCAACCACCCCCCAGCCTGCCAGGTGCGCCAGGTATGAACGCACAAATTGGAGCCCGGCGCGCGCTACAAAGACCATTAGCATGATGATAGTCAGCTGGGTGACCAACCCCATCACATCCATGGTTACGCCTGGCGCCGTGACCGCTCCTACCAGTATTTTGACGATCCATGGGATCAGCAACTGCGCGCCTACCAGGACCAGCATGCTAATGGATGTAAAAAACAGGGCCAGATTATATTTTCTGGCGTAAGCAAAAATTAATTGGAAGGGTTTCAAAACAAGCTCCGATGCATTTAGTGTTCAGCGATGATTATATATCTTTGAGCATTTCTACAGTCACAGCTGGTCGGCTGCTTGGCGTCAGTGCCGAATTACAATAAACTTTATATTTGCCGGCATTGGTACAATTCTAACAAATTCCTAATCACAACTGAACAATTTCTGAACATCTTTTTCATAAGATAATACTACAAACGAGGAGATCTCATGAAAAATATAACTTGTAGGCAGATTTCCGTATCCGTCCTGTTGGCATTATTCGCCAGCATCTGGGCCTGCGCCGCAATTCCAGCCTCATCAGCAAGAGCCGAAGGCGCACTGGACATTTCTATCAAACCACCATCTCAATTACATGCCGACCAACAACTCCCCAAGGATCAACAATCGCTTACTGGAACAAATGCAAATGGATCGGGTTCCTTCAATATTGAGCAGGCCCTATCTGACGAAGCTCAAAAAATGACCATTGCTTTCGATGGGCTGGCCTTCTTGACCGGCAATCTCGGCGCAGATTCTTTTTTTCCTCCTGGCAAAGTCGCTGATTTCTGGGGTTTTCAGTATCTACGTGATAACGATCCGAGCGAGATGGGGCATAACACCGATTTCCTGACCAAAGCCTCGCTCAATATGCTCAATGTCTTAAGCACTTCTCAAAAGACGCAGTTGAAGTAGCATCCCGGTCATGAGTGCC
>CAZHWV010000068.1:0-22871 GCA_964536185.1 uncultured Anaerolinea sp.
GGGGCAGGTCTTAGACCTGCCCCGAAAACTTGGGCATAATCGTGTTACACAACGTCCTTATTTGAACTCAAATTGCGTTTCTACTCGTACAACTGGCTTTATCAGTTCGGAAAATTACGCAAGAAGCAGTATAATATTAAAAAGTCATGGCAGGAGTAGTAGGTTATCCCGTCAGCGAGCTGGGAAAGTGAAGTGAAAGCCCAGCACAGCGCCCAACGGGAGCGCGCATCCCAAAGGATGCATCCCAGACCGAACTCGCCTTGCCCCCGTTTGGGAGACTGCGCTGGTGAAGATAGTAGTCAGCGCCGGGACAGCCCGTTATTGCGAACCAAAGTGGTCAGCGAATTTTTCACTGACAAACCGGGTGGTACCGCGGAGATAACCCTTCGTCCCTGTTGTGGATGAAGGGATTTTTGTTATTATGGTGTAATCATTGAAATGAGGAAAAAATGACTAAAGCCTACAACTTTGCTGAAATAGAGGAAAAATGGCAGGCCAAATGGGATACAGATGGTTTGTACCACTCGGATATTGACCCGCAGAAACCCAAGCATTATGCCCTGACAATGCTGCCATACCCGAGCGGCGACCTGCATATCGGTCATTGGTACGCCATGACGCCCTCAGATGCGCGCGCGCGCTATATGCGCATGAAGGGCTACAACGTTTTATTCCCAATCGGCTTCGATGCCTTTGGCTTGCCAGCTGAAAATGCCGCCATCAAGAGCGGCATCCACCCCATGCTGCGCACACGCGATAACATTATCCGCATGCGCAAGCAATTGCGCTCCATGGGGGCGATGTTCGATTGGCGCCGCGAAATAGTATCTTGCGAGCCGGAATATTACAAGTGGTCGGAATGGTTTTTCGTCCAACTATACAAGCACGGGCTGGCCTACCGAAAAATGTCCCCGGTCGATTTTTGCCCGACCTGCAACACCACCCTGGCCCGCGAACAGGTCTGGGGCGACGACCGCCATTGTGAACGCTGTAGTACCCCGGTTGTCAAGAAAGATCTGGCGCAGTGGTTCTTTAAAACGACAAAATATGCTGACGAACTACTGAATTTTGAAGGTATTGACTGGCCAGAACGAGTAAAAACACTGCAGACCAACTGGATTGACCGTTCTGAAGGCGCCAGCGTCATTTTCCACACCGAAGCCGGCGACCCGATTGAAATATTTACCACCCGCCCCGATACGTTGTGGGGCGCGACCTTCATGGTGTTCTCTCCAGAACATCCTTTGGTGGAAAAGATCGCTACGCCAGAAAACAAAATAAACATTGACGAATACAAAGCCCAAGCTGCGCGTCAATCCGATATTCAACGCGGGGCAGTTGATAAGGAAAAGACAGGTGTGTTTACCGGTGGCTATGCCATTAACCCAGTTAATCAAGCACGCATCCCAATCTGGATCGCCGATTATGTTCTGATGAGCTACGGCACAGGCGCGATTATGGCAGTGCCAGCGCACGATGAACGTGATTTTTCCTTTGCCCGCAAGTTTGAGCTGCCCATTATCCCGGTCATCCAGGCCGAGACAGGCGCGAATCTGGATGGAACAATGTTGGAAACCGCTTTTATTGGAGACGGCCTGATGGTCAACTCTGCCCAGTTTAACGGGACAAAGGTTAATACAGAAAAAGGGCGCAAGAATCCCAGCATCTCGGCAGTCATCGATTGGTTGGAACAGCAGGGTATTGGCAAAGAGACAGTCAATTATCGCTACCGCGACTGGTTGATCAGCCGCCAGCGCTATTGGGGAGCGCCCATCCCAATGATTTTTTGCGAGAAGGATGGCTGGAACCCTGTGCCGGAAGATCAATTACCTGTGATCCTGCCCGAAGATGTTGCCTGGAAACCAACCGGCGAAAGCCCACTGAAACTGCACCCAACCTGGTCGAAAACCACCTGTCCGGTCTGCTCCGGTCCAGCCACCCGAGAAACCGATACGATGGATACCTTTATGTGTTCTTCGTGGTATCCCCTGCGTTACCTTAGCCCGAATTATGACCAGGGGCCGTTCGACCCAACCGAATACAATTATTGGATGCCAGTGGATACCTATACGGGCGGTATCGAACACGCCACCATGCATCTGCTTTACACGCGCTTCTTCCACAAGGCCTTGCGCGATATGGGTATCACCAAGGGTGATGAACCCATGTCACAGCTGCGCAACCAGGGTATGGTACTGGGTGAAGACAATGAAAAGATGTCAAAGAGTCGCGGCAATGTCATCTCACCGGATCTCCTGGTAGATAAATACGGCGCGGATACCGTGCGCGCGTATCTGATGTTCTTTGCGCGCTGGGAAATGGGCGCCCCCTGGGACAGTAAGGGCATCGAAGGTTCGTCACGCTGGGTACGCCGCACCTGGACGTTATTTACAGACGATTTGACCAGCGGCAGCCCCAGCCCCGAAACACTGCACGCATTGCGGCGCAAGGTGCACCAGACCCTGCGGCGTGTGACGCGTAACTTTGAACAGTTCGAATTCAACACGATTATCTCATCGCTGATGGAACTGCTCAACGAGATGTATAAGGCGCGCGAAGCGGGCGCGGCAGGTTCGAAAGAATGGGCCGAGGCCCAGGAACTGTACCTGAAAATGATGGCCCCGGTTGCGCCGCACATAGCTGAAGAACTATGGGCTGAAATCGGGAAAAAGTACAGCCTCCACACCCAGCCCTGGCCCAAAGTAGACGAGGCCGCCACGAAAGAAGACGAAGTCACCATCGCGGTGCAGGTCAACGGCAAGGTGCGTGAACGCATCACCATCGCGGCAGATGCGAGTGATGAGACTGTCAAAGCTGCGGCCCTGGCCGCTGAGAACATCATCCGGGCACTGGATGGCAAAGAGCCCAGCAAGGTGATCGTGGTGAAAGGGAAATTGGTTAGTATTGTAGTGTAGGCCAGTGAACTGGCTCATGTTCAGTTGTATAAAAGAGGAGGTACTTTCCACGAAGAAAGGACCTCCTCTTTTTATTTTTTTTCAGGTTTTATGGTCAGAACGTGGTTATGACGGTCACCGTGGCGGCAGTGGTTGCTGTTCCGATTTCCACAGGCGCGGAGTAAAGCGTCGGCGTTGATACCATCACCAGCTCGCTGGTAGCTGTTACGGGTACGCCGGGGCAGTCACGGTCACGGTAGGACTACCAGACGAGACCGTTATCAAAACGCTGACGATCTCTCCAAAGGCTCTGCCCTTGCCATTGGCCAGCCGCCAAACTCCGGTATAGTCACCTATTACGTTTGGCGCGGTCAGCTTGACGGTCACATCTACCTGCTGCTCAGGCGCGACTGTCTGGGTGATTGGCCTGGTAGTACCGCCCATCAGGTCGCCGCTCGCAAAAATTATCGTATAGCCTTCAGTCCATGTGCAGGTGCCCGTATTCTTGACGGTCCAGGTTTTTTCAAAGACCTGGCCGGGCATCATTACAGTATGGTCAGGGATCGTGACATCCGCGATATAGGCTGAATTATCGCAAAAATCTTTCGCGAGCGAGGTGGGCGACACCGAAGTGGCTGCGGCAGTGGCTGTGAGAATGACTGCTTCCGTGTTTGTAGCCATAGGCGCTTCAGCAGCTCTTGGTGTTGATGTTGATGTAATTTTTGCTGCCTGAGCGGCAAGAGTTTGGGCAGCTACCGTATAGACTGCAGAAACTGCTTCGGTTGGGGTGGCTGTCGCAGGCGCATTACAAGCGCTGAGAAAAATCGCCACAAGTAAAGTTACGGGACAAAAGATTCTGAATGTTTGTTTCATCATGGTTCGTTTCCTTTTATTTTTTAATACCCATCATCAATCCGGCTGCCTTACGCCCAATCTCTACCGCAAAGTTCGTGCCTCGATCCCACGGATACACCTGGCTCATCGAAGCAAAATATAGGCCTTCAATTGGTGTTTCGATGGGTGGAATATTTTGCGAATGGTTCACCAGGGGCACTGGCTGGGCATAGGTTGTGCGATACATCCAAATTTTATTGATCCAGCTAAGATCGAATTCAGGGTTGAATTTTTTAAGGCTTGGCGCAAATTTTTCGAGTAGATCTTCCTTTGTCAGCTGGAAATATTCATGCTCTGGTTCAAGATAATCGCCGATGTACACAATGTGTTCTCCGCCAAAATTCTCAGGCGAAACATAATTGGTGTGTTCCACCAACGCCAAAAACGGGAAGCCAGCGCTTTTGGGAATACTGTACCAATAATAGCCTTCACGAGAAAGCTGATGTTTCAACGAAATTGTCAGCACAACCGCACCCATCGACTTTAATCTCAGCAATCCTTCAAGATATTCTTTTGGCAGCGCTGGAACCATATTAGCAGCCACGGCAGGCGCGAGAGTCACCAACACTTTATCGGCCTTATCCATTTCATTGGCTGTAGAGAGATCAAACTCCCCCGTACTGGCATTTCGTTGAATATGCGTTACTGGCATCGATAATTTGATCTCGACTCCAGCCGCTTTTAGTTTTTCTGCGAACTGATCAGCAAAAGCCTGGAAGCCGCCTTCGAAAGTTCCCAAGCGGGTAGTACGCGCATGCAAACGCGCCCACATCCAGGCCATATTGACCTGCTTATAATACTTCGCGCCAAATTTACCAATGATCAGAGGTTCCCACATCATCTTATAGACGGTTTCTCCAGTCCATTTTCGCATCCACTCATCGACAGTATACTTTTCAAGTTCCTGCCAATTTGTCGTCAAGCGCAAGAACAAACCTACCAACCCAAAGCGGATTTTATTGATACCCCAGCCCAATCCCGGAAACAAGATTGCTTTGAGTATCGAATCGAGAGGGTAAAACCTGCCTTCATGATACATGACAGTATAGGGTCGCGGGAACAAAACCTTGTCACTCAAACCAAGTTCTTGAATGAGACCCAGCATATGCTTATCTGATGCAAACCAGTGATGATAGAACTTTTCCACAGACCAATTCCAGCCAGGTTCCTTAAAACCACTTGCCAATCCACCCACAAAATCGGCAGATTCATAGATGGTCACAGCATGACCGGCCTTACGAAGATCCCACGCGGCAGCCATTCCACTGTATCCAGCACCGATAATTGCGATTCTCATTCCATGCCTCCACTAAATAGTACACCTGCGAAAAATGTCATTGCTTATCACTACCCACCATCAATTCGAGCCTGGAAACGATGGCTTTTAATTTCGTCCATTCCTGCCGGCTGAGATAGAGCATAGCCAGCGTTCGCAGCCAACGAGCTTCGCAAACCGGGTTTTCGGCCAAGTGCTCAAAAACACCCAAAGCCTGATCATCTGTTCGCCGAGATAGGGCGAATTCTTCTGCCATTTCAATAAAATAAGCTTCGCTTTGTTGATACAAATGGACGGCTTCAGTCTGTTTCTGGCGATTTTCCCGGGCCAAGACTGCCACCCGGTTGACAGCTTCATTCAGTTCATCGATCGTGAAAGGTTTTAGCAAATATTCCTGCACCCCAAGCAACATTGCTGTGCTCAGCATCTCGGTCTCTCTCTGCGCAGAAATAATAATGCAACCAATAGCTGAGTGGATTTGACTGATTTCTTTATACGCCGCCAATCCATCCATTTTAGGCATATTGATGTCGAGTACTACCAAATCGGGATGATGCTCTAGAGCCAGTTCGACAGCTTCCTGTCCATCTTTGGCAATCGCAACTACAACCACATCAGGATTCATGGATAACATTATCCGTACACTACGGCGGGTTTCTTGAATGTCATCTGCGATCAGCACCCGTATCTTCGTTTTTGGTAACACGTCAAGAGGGGTCATTTTGCAACCTTTTGTAACCGCTTACCGATGAGGATAGCTGAAAGGCGAAATTAATTTCGCCCTACACTTGGGTAGTTACCATGCCGATTCCTAATGAGCCAAATCAATTCTTGCAAATAAGACCTGAGGGCCTCACCATAATGCGTCAAGGGCCTGGTGGGTAAGTATAACCCAAGCCGATTTCAGGCGCACTGTTTATTGCACTTCGCCCCGCAAAGCATCGTTCCACTGGATGCCTTCCTTCGCCAGGTAATACGCGCCTAAAAGCGTAATGGGCACCCACAAGGCAGCGTGCAGGGTCAGCGTATAGCCGGCGGCTGTTGCCTGGTCGATCCCGTAAGCGCCTAACACCGCGATGCCAGGCGCATCAAACGTGCCAATATAACCTGGCGCTGAAGGAATCGTCGTTGCCAGATTAACGATACCATTCATCAGCATCAATGCAAAGAAAGAGACCGAAAAGCCAAAAGCGTGCATCACGAACCAGTATTTTAAGGTTTCGAACAGCCAGATAATCACAGACGTAACGAACACCATCAGGATGTTAAGGGGAGAACGCAACGAGGCCAGACCATCCAAAAACTTGTGCATGAATCCGGTGATTTTTTCGCGAAATCGCGCGGGCAAAACCCGGTCAATGAACCATTGACCAATTTTCGCCGTGACTGCCGGAAACATGGCTGCCAGCAAAAAAATAACCAGCGCAGCCGTAAACGCAGCAGTACCGTAGATGGCTACCTGCTGAATATTCCCGACAAAACCAGAGGCGCTCGTCAGCCTGGCCAACTCGGGTAAATTGATAAACACAAAAGCCAGCATCACCACTCCGTCGAAAATACGTTCGACAATGATGGTTGCCAGTGAAGCCGATACCGGAACTCCTTCACGGCGTTTGAGAATAACGGCTCTGAGAACTTCCCCGGCGCGCGCCGGGTAAATGTTGTTACCCATATAGCCGATGGTAGTAATGGGAAACATGGTTGCGGTTGGGATTTCCTTAATCGGTTTGAGCAAATAATGCCAGCGCCAGGCGCGCACCCATACACCTACAAAATAGACCGCGATACCGGGCAAGATCCACCAGTAGTTCGCGCCTTTTACAACCCCCCAGAATTCTCCCAGGTGCAAACCGCCCAAGGAAATCCAGACAAAGAATACGCTGATCAACACACCAACCCAAAATTGCCATTTTTTCATAGTATGGTGATTTTATCATGCGCGCGCTTGCCTCGCACGGCTCCACAGACAGATAAGCTGTCTTGGTTTTTGATTTCTCGGCTATAATTTTCCTATGCTAATAAATACTTCCGCCCCAGATTTTTCGCTACCGAGTACCAGCAGCCCAAACAACGGGGTGCTTTATCCTCCCGAATCTCTTTCGAGAAACAAATCGCTGAGCGACTATCTTGGCTACATTGTGGTGGTCAATTTCTGGTCTGCAGAATGCCCGTGGAGTGAACGCGCCGACAAACACCTTCTGGCGATCCTAAACCGATATCCAGATAAAGTTGTCATCCTACCCATTGCCTCAAATCTCAATGAAACGAGCGATTCCATCGCAGAAGCCATTCAACAGCGTGGTCTTGATTTTGTTTTGTTAGATAACGGTTGTGAATTGGCCGATGCCTGGGGGGCGCAGACCACACCTCACGCTTTCGTTGTTGATCAATCGGGCATCCTGCGTTACAAGGGAGCCGTCGACGATGTCACTTTCCGTAAACGCAACCCCGAGCATTACCATGTCGAGCAAGCTGTGCTGGCTTTAATGGATGGTCGCCTACCCGAACTCCAAGAGACGCCACCGTATGGCTGCACGATCGTGCGAAATATTTAATCCCATTGCTACATTAGTTTAAACGACCAGACCTAAACTACCGATAAGCCCCTGGATGAACTGGTACCTACCTTTCACGGAAAGAGCAGTAGAATCAACACGTGATAGAAAACCCTGTTCGCATTGAGTTTCTCAAAAAACTGCATCTTTTCCACGGCCTGACCGAAGTTGAACTGGCCGCAGTGGCAGAAGAATTGCAGGAACGGACCTTCGATCAAACCGCTATGGTTTTTGCTGAAGGATCGGTGGCTGATTCTTTGCATATCATCTTCCAAGGACGGGTGGATATCACTCGACTCGTGAACAATAAATCGGCCAAGATTGCCTCGCTGGTGAAAGGGGATTATTATGGCGAGCAGGGGTTAATCCGAAGTAGAAAACGGAATGCTTCGGTAACGGCTGAGAGCGGAACAATATTACTGACTCTCTATCGTGGGCCATTCTTGCGCCTGCTAAAAATAGCCCCCAGTCTGCGCCATAACTTTGAGATTATGATCTCCAGCCGGCAGCTGGCCCAAGAACTGAAGTTTGATTGGTTATCCACAAATGAAGTCATTTATTTCCTGGCGCGCAAACACCTGATCCTACTCATCCGCAATTTGCTTCTGCCAGCAGTCCTACTCATCCCAATTTTTGGCCTCTTGGCCCTGGCGTTTCTGTTTAACAGCGCCACACTGGGCTTGATCGGCGGCTTTTTGCTGGTCATTGACCTGGCCTGGGGTCTGTGGCGTTGGGTGGACTGGGGCAACGACTACTACATTGTTACCAACCAGCGTGTAATCTGGTTGGAAAAGGTGATTGCTTTATACGACAGCCGCACCGAAGCTGGAATTGGAACAATTTTATCTGTCAGCACAGAGACTCAATACTTGGGTCGCTTATTGGATTATGGCACCGTAGTCGTCCGAACCTATACAGGCCAGATCCGTATGACCTATGTGCATCACCCCAAACAAGCAGCAGCAATGATTGAAGAATATTTGAATCGCGCTAAAGAAGTTGGGCGCAAGACTGATGAAGAAACCATGAAACAGGCCATCCGGGCCAAGCTAGGCTTCAAAAAACCAGACTCGCTGCCTGTGCAACCCGCCGCGCCAGCCACAGTCAAAGCTGCCAAACCTGTCAAAAAACCATCACCGTTGGCCACCTGGTGGAAGAATGCTTTCCGCATGCGCACCGAGGATGGAAACACAATTACCTATCACAAGCATATTTATGGATTCTTTCGCGACGCAGCCCCTTATGCGCTTGGGATCATCGCTCTGATTTCTTTGATGCTAATCTGGCCCTTTATTCTGGATTTTTCCTTGCCTTTGTGGCTGGGATCGTTGTTTATTTTTGTCATCATCGTCATGTTTGCTTTCATCATCTATGAATATGTTGACTGGATAAACGATATTTACCAGGTGACAGTCGACCAGATCATCGATGTTAGCCGTAAACCTTTTGGCACAGAAGACCGCAAGGCCGCTCCGTTAGAAAACATCCTCAGCACTGAATATAAACGCAATGGCATTCTTGGATTGTTGCTTAATTTTGGCACGGTCTACATCATGGTTGGCGGCGCCCAGTTCAACTTTGATGATGTGTCTGATCCGCCATCCGTTCAACAGGATATTGTCCGCCGCCAGCAGGGCCGGATACAGAAAAAACGCGAAACAGAAACATCCTCCGAGCGTGAGCGCATGTCAGAATGGTTGGCCATGTATCATCGCACCATGGATGAAGTAAATCGAGAAAAAGATCAGTCCAGCCCGCCAAATCCAGTGTAAAATCGGGAATCTGAAGTTCATAAAAAACATGGTAGCCATTTAATTTATAGAGGTAGCAATGACAGTTCGAGAGATTGTATTTGTTCCAGACCCCGTGTTACGAAAAAAAGCGAAAACCGTCACCCATTTTGATGAAAAACTCCAGACTCTGATCGACGACATGGTAGAGACCATGCGCGCTGCCCCGGGTGTGGGCCTGGCCGCTCCACAGATTGGTGTACTGGAGCGTGTTCTCGTAATAGAATATTACGAGAACGAAGAAGATGAAGAAGACGAAGAAGCGGACAAATCGC
Source organism: uncultured Anaerolinea sp. (assembly GCA_964536185.1). Taxonomy (GTDB): domain Bacteria; phylum Chloroflexota; class Anaerolineae; order Anaerolineales; family Villigracilaceae; genus UBA5195. The sequence continues at coordinate 9,685 of CAZHWV010000068.1, forward strand.
CCAAAAGGTTGTACACCATCGTCAACCCCGAGATCACCCGTAAATCCGTAGAGACAGAGGAAGGTACCGAAGGTTGTCTCTCTGTCCCTGGTTACCTGGGTGAAGTTAAACGCCACCTGGCCATTACTGTCAAAGCCCAGAACCGTCATGGACAACCTCTTACGCTGAAACTAAAAGATTGGACGGCGCGCATCTTCCAACATGAAATCGATCACATGAACGGTATCCTGTTCACTGACCTTGCCACCCGAATCTGGAAACCTGAAGAACCAATCGAAGATAATGTTTAGAAGGACCATTTCATTTGTACTTAAAACACCTCTCGCTCACTAATTTCCGCAATTTCGCCCGCCTGGACATGGATGTTCCACGGCGGGCTGTTTTGCTGGTTGGTAGTAATGCGCAAGGAAAGACCAGCCTGCTAGAAGCAGTCTATTTTCTGGCTTCTTTCACATCTTTCCAGACACATACAGACCGGCAACTGGTCAACTTTGCTGCACTCAAGGAAAACCCTGCCGTAGCCCGCATCGTCGCTGATTATGAACGCGGCAAAAGGAAACACCGTCTCGAAGTCCGCATCATTGTGGAAGCTGTTGGACCACTTGGCCAACGCTCCCGCAAAGAGCTGTTGCTTGACGGTGTTAAACGCAGTGCCAACGAAGTCATTGGTCAGTTCAATGCCGCCTTATTTATCCCTCAGATGTCTCAAGTACTCGAAGGCAGCCCCGAAGATCGCCGCCGCTACCTAAATCTCACCCTTGCCCAAGTGCTCCCAGGTTATGCCAAGGCCTTGGGCGATTACCAACAGTCGCTCACTCAACGCAACGCGCTGCTCAAACAACTTGCCGAGCGCGGCGGCGATGTAGGCCAGTTGGATTTTTGGGACAATAACCTGGCCCAGACCGGCGCCCAGATCATACTCTGGCGCATTCAGTCAATTCAGGAACTGGAGCGTCTGGCCGCGCGTACTCACCTGAGCCTGACTCGCGGCAAAGAGGTCTTACGCCTGGCCTATGACCCGGCTTACGACCCGCTGCCGCGCCCAAGTGGCCAGTTTGCCCTGCGCATGGATGTGCCAATCGATCGGGCGGCTATTGATCTGGAACTTATTAAACAAGGTTTTACCAACGCATTAAAAAAACTCCGCTCCGAAGAGATCAATCGTGGAGTAACAACAATTGGCCCTCACCGTGATGATATGCGCTTCCTGGCCAACGGGATTAACCTGGGTGATTACGGCTCGCGCGGACAGGTACGAACCACACTTTTGGCACTCAAACTGGCAGAAGTAGCCTGGATGAAGGAAAAAACAGGGGAATGGCCGGTCATCCTGCTCGATGAAGTTATGGCCGAACTGGACAATGAACGCCGCGCCGACCTGCTAACAACTCTTTCGGAAAGCGAGCAAACTTTACTGACCACCACCGATGCGCATACATTTTCACCCGAATTTCTGGAGGCTTCCACACTCTGGCGCGTCCAGGCCGGAACGGTGATGCCAGCCGAAAGCCAGTAGACTACATTATCAGGCATTGGTACAATAGACTTGTTTCTTTAACCAATTCTAGTACAGGAGGTAGGGCATGTCCGTCAAACACAGCCGAGAGGTGGAAGTAACTGAAGTACCAAATGGCGTAAAAACCACCAAACAAGTGCTTATTTCGACCCAGGAAGCTCCGAATTTTGCTCTGCGCCGTTTTATTATGGAACCAGGTGGCGGAATGCCGCGTCATACCAACACCGTGGAACACGAACAGTTCATATTGCAGGGCAAAGCGCGGATTGGCATCGCTGAAGATGTCTTTGAAGTCAAGAAAGGCGACGTGGTCTTTATTCCCGAAAATATTCCCCATTGGTATCAAAATATTGGTGACGAAACCTTCGAATTTCTGTGTATCGTGCCAAACAAGGCCGATAAAACAACCATACTATCTGACGAATTGTCCTGCTGAAAATTTGTATAAAACCAAACCAGACCTCTGCCAGTTTCAAGATGGCAGAGGTCTGGTTTTTATATGTCATTCCACACTTGACCGGCTCAATTTATCGTCCTACAATTCAAAGTAGTCAGACAACTTGACAATTTGTGTGGCGAAACGACCACCTTCACAGGAGAAAACCATGTCCGATTTCATTTTTCGTGGCTCCCTGGCTAACCTCGACCCTGAAGTTTATGAACTGACCCAGATCGAGGCGGAACGCCAGGCCCGCAAGTTAATTCTCATCGCATCCGAAAGCCAGGCGCCACTTGCAGTGCGCGAAGCCATGGGTTCAGCCTTCCAAAATATATATTCGGAAGGGTATCCAAGTGACGAGATGCGCAAAATGCCTGAAGCAGATGTCCTTGACTATGACAATCGTCTGGCTGATTACCGCCGTTACTCAGACCCGCGCTATTACAAGGGTGTGGAGTATGCCGACGTGGCAGAGTCGCTTGCCATTCGGCGCTGCGCTGAGGCATTTGCCGCCAATGGCATCGATGCGGATAAGATTTTCGTCAATGTACAGGCTCTTTCCGGCGCGCCGGCCAACAACGCTGTCTATCAGGCGTTGATGAACCTGGGCGACACAGTCCTGGGGATGAACCTGTTACATGGCGGGCATCTCAGTCATGGTTCATCCGTCAATCGTTCAGGCAAGTGGTTCAAGGCCGTGCACTATAACGTCGATGAAAATGAAAAAATCGACTACGCTAAAGTGCGCGCGCTGGCCCTGGAAAATAAACCCAGGATGATCATCGCTGGTTACTCTTCATACTCATGGATACCAGACTGGAAAAAGTTCCGTGAAATCGCCGACGAAGTAGGCGCGTACTTGCTTGCCGACATCTCGCATATTGGCGGGTTAGTGGCGGCGGGAGTGGTGCCCTCGCCGATTGGCTATGCCCATGTCGTCATGTCCACCACTCACAAAAGCCTTGACGGTCCGCGCGGTGCAATCCTGATGACTACCGATGCTGCCATTGCCAAAAAGATCGATAAAGCCGTATTCCCTGGCGAACAGGGCGGCCCGCATGTGCATATCTTTGCCGCCTTGGCGCTGACCTTTAAACTGGCCAAAACCGAGCAGTTCAAGGCTTTGCAGGCGCAAACCCTGATCAATGCCGCCGCCATGGCCGATCAGTTCATCAAGCGTGGTCTGCGCGTGCCCTTCGGCGGCACGGATACCCACCTGGTCAACCTTGACTGCTCCAGCGTCAAAGGCAGCGATGGCACTTCACTCAGCGGCGACCAGGCGGCGCGGATACTGGACCTGACCGGCATCGTTGTCAATCGCAACACCATCCCCGGTGATAAGAACTCTGCCGACCCAAGCGGAATTCGCCTGGGCACGCCCTGGATTACTCAGCGCGGCTTCGACGAAGTCAAAACCCGCGCACTGGCCGACATTATGGCAGATGTCTTGTTGGCCTGCGCCCCGCACAGCGTAGACACCGTCCACAAAGGCAAGGTACGCCGCGCCAAACTCGATTTCAACGTGCTCAACGAAGCCCGTCTCAAGGTACGCAAGCTGGCGGAAGAAGCCGGTGTGGACTTTGAATATAAAAAACATTCTTACCCGCATTTCTATTATGTGGATGATAAATCCGCAACAGGCGTGTTCGACCTGGCTGGTCCCCGCGTTCGCCAGTTTTTGGATTACGCTGTCAGCGCGGACTTGAGCGGGCTTAAACCCGGTCTGGCTGTTTCGACAACGCTGGCCACTCCAAAGTCAGTTGTATCCGGCAAGTTAACCAACGTGGATGGCAAATCCTACCAGTTAGCAGTACCTGCCGCAGACGCTGGAATTGTGGCCACCTGGCTGCGGGATCTCTCCGATGGTTACCTGTCCTTTAACCTGGACAGTTCAAAAGACTTTGACCCGCGCCGCCTGCCTGGGCCAGTGATCGTTTCCGGCGCGCTCAAAGACGCCGGTGCGGAGAAACGCATTACCGAAAAGGGTAAAGACAAACCCTGGTTCATCGGCCTGGCGACCCCAGGCAGCGGCCAAACACTGCCATCCTTCCAGTGGACGGAGGTCGAGGGACCCCTGATGCGCACACGCCTGTACGATGTTCATAAAGCCCTGGGCGGCAGGCTGGTACCCTTCGCCGGTTGGGAAATGCCCGTCCAGTATACCGGCGTAAAAGAGGAACATCTGGCCACGCGCCAGGCGGCCGGCCTGTTTGACGTGAGCCACATGGGCGTTTACGAAGTTTTAGGCGCGGATGCAGCTTCCTTCCTGGACACTGTCTGCGGCAACGACGTGGGCGGCCTGGCTCCAGGCGAAAGCCTGTACTCGCACTTCCTGACTCCGGATGCCGACGTGATCGACGATACGCTGGTCTACCGGCGCGGCGCAGAAAAATTCCTGGTCGTGGTCAATGCCTCGAACGATGACAAAGATCGCACCTGGCTCGAAAACGTGCGCGATGGCGTTGTAAAAATTGATAATTCCCGCCCAGGGGCGCGCACCTATGGTTACGAAGCCGTCATCCGCAACCTGCGTGACCCAAAAGCCGGGAATGATATGCGTGTGGATATCGCCCTGCAGGGGCCCAAAAGCCGTGATGTTTTGTTAGCCATGGGCGTGGATGCTGCCACAAAGGCCCGCATCCTGAAATTAAAACGCACCGAACTGTGCGATGCCCTGGTGGGTGGTTTTGACTTGATTGTCTCGCGCACCGGGTACACTGGTGAGAAGATGGCTTTCGAGTTGTTCATCCATCCCGATCGGGCTGTGGATTTCTGGAACGCAATCCTAAAAACCGGTGAAGCCTTTGGCGTCAAGCCGATCGGCCTGGCAGCGCGTGATTCGCTGCGCACCGAAGCAGGCTTGCCACTGTATGGACATGAAATGGGTCTTGGCTCTGGCAAAGGCGAGCGTGACCTGGGCGTGGCAGAAGGCGGTTTTGGCTCATACGTCAAACCGTATAAACCCTGGTTTATTGGACGCGAAGCCTTCATAGCCCGCGAAAAATCTCGCCAGGGCGTGGTGGTGCGCTTCACCTTTAGCGAACAGGGCATGCGCATGGCGCACAATGGCGACCCTGTCATCGATAAACGCGGAAAGGTCATCGGTTGGGTCACATCCTGTTCACTGGACAGCACAGGCTACTTGACCGGTCAGGCCTATCTGGCGCTCAGTTCAACCGCTGAAGGCACCCCCATCTTCATTTACCAGGGAGCGCCCAAAGAAGCAGGTAAAGCCCCATCCGAGATGAAGCCTGGCGATAAGGCTGTTCTCCCCGGGGCAGCAGTTGTTGTCAGCCGGTTTGCCAAGCTGTAGAACAGTGTTGGTGTAAGAACATTTCGCATAAAAAAGAGACCTGCGGCTGTTGACCGCAGGTCTCTTTTTTATTATTGGCTTATGAAGCCGGGGGAATCGGGCCGTTAAAACCCTGCGCGACTGGCGCGGCAGCAGGCGCCGGCTTTTTGCGGAAAGCAAAGAAGCCCACGCCAATCGGAATGACGATCATAATCAGGGCCAGACAAAGTAAACCAATACCATAGGCAGCGGGATACGTTTGGACACTTTCCACGCCATTCAAAGTAGATGTGACAGGCTGCCCGGCTGCGATTAGCCCGCCAAAAATACACATTCCAAAACCTGGGCAAGCACAACAAAGAACGGTGACAATCGTAAGAACAATACCAACCGTGCGATTCATACAGCCTCCTAAATTGGTTCTGACAAGATGGATAAGTTAGGTACATTTAGTATACATCAAAAAAGACCTTGCAAGGGTTTATTAATCCCTTGCAAGGTCTTCAATTAGCTGCGCAATTTGGCGCCCAACTCCCGTTCCAGCCGCTGGATGATCCTAGAACGGATCTGGCTGGCGTCCTTATCCGTCAGGGTACTGTCCGCTGATTGGTAAGCCAGGGCATAGGCCAACGACTTTTTACCCGCGCCGACCTGTTCGGAACGGAACACATCAAACAGGCGCACGGAGGCCAGCAATTTACCCCCAGTCTGGCGGATGAGCGCTTCGACGCGATCAGCGGGCAGGGCTTCGTCAACGATGACAGCGATGTCTTCGAGCACAGGCGGGAATTCCCCAACGGCCTTCAGGTCAAAAGCAGTCTGCATCGCCTCCAACACCGCTTCCAGGTCAAAATCTGCCGCCACGACCGGGGCGCTGAAATCATAATTCTCCTGCACCAGCGGGTGCAGCTCACCGAAGACACCCAGGGCTGTCTTACCCATCAAAACCGAAGCGCACTTGCCCGGATGGAAAGCCGGGTGTTCGGCTGGCACATAGCTGACATCCAGGTGCAGAGCCGACATCAAAGCTTCGATCAGCCCCTTCAGATCATAGAAATCCAACTTGACACCCAACTTGGTATCCCAGGCCTGGGCATAGCGGCGGCCCGAAAGCGCAATAGACAGACGGCGCGGCTCAAGCGGCAGATCGCTGCCCTGCGGGATGAAAACTGGGCCGATCTCAAACAGGGCCAGCGAATCGGAAAGGCGCGCATTGCGTTCAACCACGTTAAGAACGCTGGCCAACACGCTGCGCCGCATGACCCGTTTTTCTGGCGCAATCGGGTTGGCTAGTTTGACATACTCAATTTGGGAGATGGGCGCAGACTTGGGCAGCAGCCGGTTCTCAATTTCTGGGGCGCTCATCCGGTGCGTGATGACTTCTTGCAGCCCGAGACCAGCCAGAATATCACGCACGCGCTCCTCGCGCTCGAGCGCCGGGTTGCCGCGCTGCGGTGGGAGCGGATCAGCCATGCGCGTCTCTGGGATACGGTCGATACCATATAAACGCGCCACTTCTTCCATGATATCGGCCACACCCACCACGCCTTCACCAATATCCGTGCGGAAGGCTGGCGTTTGCACCTGGATAGTCTGGCCCTGCAGGCTGCACTTGAACTCGAGCCGCGTGAGCATTTCAGCAATTTCCTTGGCCGGGATGTTCACTCCCAGGGCGCGTTTTACATCCTGCTCGCTGATCTCGATACACGGGTCAACAGGCGGCAGCGGGTAATGGTCAACAATGCCTGGCGCAACCTGGCCGCCGCTCCACTGCGCCATCCAATACAGGCAGCGTTTCAAACCTTCGATGGTCAGCGCTGGGTGAACGCCACGCGAGAAGCGGTAGGCCGCCTCGGAATGCAGGTTGTGAGCATTGGCAGTTTTACGAATATTGATGAAGTTCCAGGCTGCGGCTTCGAGCAGGATGTTGGTTGTGGTCAGGGTACGGACGCTGGCCTTGCCTTTACCTTCCTTCATTTCAGGCCCGGTTGCATCCAGAATTTCTTTGGGCGAAACATGAATCTCGCTCTCCAGGCCGCCCATGACGCCGGCCATCGAAAGCGCGCCCTTTTCATCACAGACCAGCACATTGGCCGGGTTCAGCGTTCTTTCTGTATTGTCAAGCGTGATCAGCTTTTCGCCCAGCGCCGCCGCGCGAGTGATGATCTTAATCGGTTTGTGGTCTGCGCGAGCAAGCAGCACGTCGTAATCAAAAGCGTGCAGCGGCTCACCGATTTCGAGCATGGTGTAATTGGTCGCATCGACGATATTGCTGATCGGGCGCATCCCGGCCAGCCGCAGGCGGCGCTGCACCCAGTAGGGGCTGTCCTTTATTTCGACATTACGGATCAGCCCTAAAGTAAAGCGTGAATTGAGCTGCGGATCGCGGATCTCGATCCCAACCTGGCCTTCCAGCGACTCGCCAGATATGATCAGCTCGTAGGGTTGTTTTTTCAGCGCTTGAGCCGTCAAAGCCGCCACTTCGCGGGCAATTCCAAAAATATTGGCGTTTCGCGCATTATTCGGCAGAATGCTCACTTCCAGAACAACATCGCCAATATAATCTGCCAGGGCTGCTCCAACAGGCGCGTCATCATCCAGGAAGATCACCCCTTCATGCTCAAGCGATATTCCAAGTTCCTTCTCCGAACAAACCATTGAGTAGGAATCGACCCCACGGATCTTGGCTCGTTTAAGGGTCGTTAAAACCAGGCCGTCAGCATGACCATCATAAATGGTCGCCCCTTCCTTGGCATAGGCAACCTTGATCGGTTTGGCTAATTTTCCCTGGCCTTTGTATGGATACAGGTTCGGCGCGCCAGTCAAGACGATATGTTCCTGCTGGCCGTCAAATAAGCTGCACAAGGTCAGGCGGTCCGCATTGGGATGCTGATTTACCTCGCGGATCTCGGCGACGACGAGCTTGTCTTTGTCCCAGGCAAAGCCATTGATCTTGAACCCGTATTTATTCTCTTTCGGCAGTTGCCAGCCGACATAATGGATTTCTTCCACCTCCAGGCCAGAAACGGTCAGCAAGCGGGCCAGATCTTCGATCGGGAGGTTAATATCAACATAATCTTGTAGCCAGGAAACTGGTAGCTTCATTCTGGCCTCCTAGAATTGGTCGAGGAAACGAGTATCGTTTCCCCAGAAATAGCGGATGTCATTCATGCGATGGAGCAGCATGGTCTGACGTTGCGGCCCCATACCGAAGGCAAAGCCAGTATATCGACGTGGATCGTAACCACCGTTCTGCAAAACTACCGGGTGCACCATGCCACAGCCCAGGATTTCAAGCCAGCCTGAATTTTTACAGACAGCGCAGCCTTTCCCGCCGCATACAAAACATTCAACATCCACTTCAGCCGAAGGCTCGGTGAAGGGGAAGTATGAGGCGCGGAAGCGAACTTTGGCCTGCGGTCCGAACATACGCCGGGCAAAATCGGCAAGCGTGCCTTTAAGGTCACCGTAGGTGATGTTCTCACCAACGGCGAGGCCTTCCACCTGGTAGAACTGCACTTCCGAGCGCGCTGTGATCTGCTCATAGCGATAACACATACCCGGTAATGCGATCCGGATCGAGGGCGGGTTCTGTGGGTCGGCGGCCGAGAACTCACGCATCGCGCGGATCTGGCCAGGAGAGGTATGCGTGCGCAGCAAGAGTGGGTTATCGCCGCGGTCCCCCGCGTCAACGTAGAAAGAATCTTGCATTTCGCGCGCCGGATGATGCAAAGGAAAATTTAGGGCCTGGAAGTTCATCTCATCGGTTTCGATATCGCGCGATGTATAGACCTGAAAACCCATCTCGGCCAGGATGCCCAAAATACGGCGCAATGTCATCGTGGCTGGGTGTAGACCTCCGCGCCGGGCTGGGCGGCCAGGCAAAGTCACATCAAGCTGCTCTGTTTCCAACGATTTCGCCAGCGCAGCCGCTTTCACCACTTCCGCGCGTTCGGAAAATGCTTTTTCCAGGGCTGTTTTGACCTGGTTGGCGCGCTGACCGACCAGCGGGCGTTCTTCTTTCAAGAGACCACCCATCTGGCTAAAGATGTTCATCACAGGTGAACTTCGGCCAATGTTAACCACACGCCAGGTTTCAAGCATGGTTTCGTCATTGATCGCCGCCAACGATTCGAGCGCCGTTTTTTCAATTTCTTCCAATTTATCGAGCATTCTTACCTCCAAATTTCTAACCTCAAACTGCAACTCTGGCACCTGGCTTAATGCCGCGAATTTGACGGATAACCACTGGTTCGTGGAACCAATAGAAAACTCCCGTCCTCATGGGACGGGAGTGAAATCCCGCGGTACCACCCAAATTGACCATAACATGGTCCACTTGCAGCCGACTAACATCAGCTTCCCTGTTAACGCCAGGTGTGCGGCTTGAACTACTTTACGGTACTCGTTTTCACTCAAGCGGCTCGAAAGGGAACTTCGATTGGGTTAGGTTGAGCACAAGTCACAGCCAGCCTTGCGCATCTCTGGCAACTTCCGCCAATTTACTTTCCTTTGTCAGTGCCATTAAAAAATTATTAATCTATTGATTCTAATTATCGCCAGAATCGGGTGGCTGTCAAGCCCAATTGTGAACGCGCAAGGGTTATCCAATAGCTGAAAGCTGCGCCAGGCTAAATTAGGCATAATGTTCATATTTAATTAAAGGCTCAGTTTGCCGCTGGCATTGTAAAAATAAATGTGCTGCCCTGCCCCTCGCCTGCAGACTCGACCCAGATGCTACCGCCATGTGCTTCAACCAGGTGCCTGGCAATGGTCAGCCCGATTCCAGAACCCCCACCTGCCTGGCGCGAACGGGATTTATCCACCCGGTAAAAACGATCAAATACATGCGGAAGATGTTCAGGTGTAATGCCAATCCCGGTATCTGTCACCGCGATCTTGACTTTATCTCCTCGCCATGAACCAGAAATAGTTACCGATCCATTGACAGGAGTGTATGCAATCGCGTTTCCGATCAGGTTGATCAGCACTTGCGTAATGCGATCGGTATCTGCAAGCACAAAAGGAAGGTCAATAGGCAGATCTGAACGGAGTTCGATTTGTTTTTCCCGGGCATGGATCACCAATCGTCTAATCGCTGTGTCCACTAAAAGGGAGATATCCAGGGGTTGGAAGTCCAAAACATAAGCCTTTGACTCAACCCGGCTTAACTCCTGCAAATCATCGACGAGACGGCTGAGACGATCGGCCTCGGCATGGATTTGCAGGAAAGTTTCCGGCTCGGCTGGGATAACACCATCGATCAGCCCTTCCATGTACCCCTTGATGGCGGTCAATGGCGTGCGCAGTTCGTGGCTGACATCACCAAGGAGCTTGCGGCGCATCGACTCAACCTGCTCAAGTTGTACCGCCATCTGGTTGAAGCTATCGGAGAGCTCAGCAAGCTCATCCACCCCATCCACTCGAACCCGCTCATCATAATTGCCCTTGGCGATCCGCTGCGATGCAAAAGTCATCTTGCGCAGGGGAGCAACCACGCTGCGGCTGAAAAACAGGCTAACCAGCGCCACAACAACAGTGGCGACCAGCATGGCATAAGCAAACGCTTCGAAAATGCTATTGCGGAAATTCGCCAGGCCCTGGCCACGTCCAATTCCCATTGGACCCTGCCCCATCATGCTCGATCCGGGCACGGTACCTGTATCCATCATGTAATGGTTGTAGGCATATGGTACAGATAACGGAATAACAATTACCATCACACTTACAATAACAATCAAAATTGCAAGATAGGAGAGCAGCAGCTTTACGCCCAGGCGGTGCCGGATGTAATCAATCATTGGGGTTCATCCTCAAAGCGATAACCCACCCCGCGCACCGTTGTGATCAAATTATCTTCTCCCAGCTTCTGGCGTAAATGTCAGAGATGAACATCCACAACGCGCATTTCGCCAAAATATTCGCCGCCCCAGACTTTTTCAAGCAGCTGCTCGCGGGAAAGCACACGACCGCGATTCTCTGCCAGCGCGTGCAGAAGATCAAACTCAATGGCAGTCAGCTCAACAGGCTGGTCGTTGACTGCAGCAATCCGCGCGCCGCTATCAATGCGCACTCTTTTGAAAGTCAGCACTGGATTTTCCTGGCTTGAATTAGACCCTATTTGAATACGTCTCAACGCCGCCTTGACACGTGCCACCAATTCACGCGGGCTAAATGGTTTGGTAACATAATCGTCAGCGCCGACTGAAAGGCCGATTACCCGATCGGTTTCTTCGGTTTTGGCGGTCAGCAAGATCACATAGACATTTGATTCCCTGCGCAGGCGCGTGAGCAGTTCAAGCCCATCTATGCCAGGCAACATAAGGTCAAGAATGATCAGGTCCGGCTTGAATGCACGCGCTGCCTTGATCCCGGCGTTGCCATCTGATGCTGTGAAGACTTCATAGCCTTCAGGTTTCAAATAAGCGTTGATCAAATTGACAATGGACGGTTCGTCATCTATTACCAGAATTTTGGTCATATTTTTTACTCACATATTTCTTGGTTTATTTTTGCCAAATTATCACACAGAATTGTGGCTCTTTGGTAGTTTGCGTGGTTACCCCCGTATATGGGGGTGGTATAACTGGTGAAAAAAATGCGGAGATGGCAGCATGCGAAATCATCAGGGTCTAAAATCACGAAATTTGATTTCATTTCCGTTGGACATTCCAGGTGTGGATGTAATCAGCGTGGAAATGAATCAACAGGGTGATTATATCGTCACGGTTGAAAGCACGCTAAATAGCGCCGTTTGTCAATCCTGTGGTGGTCGGATTACAAAGCCCAACGGATGTGGGCGAGAAATTGAGTTACGGCATTTACCCATTTTAGGGCATCGACTATATATTCGTCTGCGCCCAAAGCGCTATGAATGTCCTAACTGTAAGGGCCAGACGAGTACACAAGAGTTGGACTGGTACGATCCAAAGAGTCCGCACACGAAAGCGTACGATCGTTCGCTGATGTTGCAATTGGTCAATAGCACCGTTGAAGATGTCAGCCGTAAGGAAGATATAGGTTATGATGCCGTTGAAGGCGCAATTGATCGTTGTATCCACATCAAGGTGAATTGGGACGAATTCACTGAATTGGGAATCATGGGTATTGATGAAATTGCGATAAAGAAAGGGCATGACAATTATGTTGCCATCATCACAACGCAACAATTGGATGGACATGTGGCGCTCTTAGCGGTTTTGGAAGACCGCCAGAAGGACACTGTCCGGAAGTTCCTGGAAACAATCCCGCAACGTTTATGGCCAACGTTGAAAAAGGTTTGCACCGATATGTGGGAAGGCTATACCAACGCCGTGACAGAATTCGCATCAGCTCACCATGAGGTTTCGGTCGAAGTGGTAGTCGATCGTTTTCACGTCACCAAGAATTATCGGGAGTGCGTGGATAATCTACGCAAGAAGGAATGTCGCCGTCTAAAAAAAGAATTATCCGAAGAAGAATATGCCAAGATTCACGGTGTCTTATGGCCAATCCGAAAAAACAGCGAAGATGTATCCATCGAAGAGCAGAAAAAACTGGATCTCCTTTTTGAATATTCGTCTGATTTGAAATTGGCGTATACCTTTCGCGAAGAACTCACTTCAATATTCCGGTTACCCTTGACGAAGGAAGAAGCCAATGAGCAAATTATCGAGTGGCAGAACAAAGTTAGTGAAAGTACCCTAACCTGCTTCGATAAGTTCCTGACCACACTCGATAATTGGCTCGACAAAATTGTCAACTACTTTAGCGGCCGTTTTAGCAGTGGTTTTGTGGAAGGCCTGAACAATAAAATCAAGACAACAAAGCGACGCTGCTATGGCATTCTCAAAACCACAACGCTATTCCAACGTCTCTACCTTGATATTGAAGGATATCGCTGTTTCGCCTGATCAAACTACCACCATATATGGCCGTTCCACGCGAAATCCCAAAGAGCC
>CAZHWV010000069.1:0-21860 GCA_964536185.1 uncultured Anaerolinea sp.
TGGGTCGAGACCAGCATTGTGATCGGTAAATCTCTTAAAAGATTGATCAATGTCCGCCGCGCGCGTGGGTCGAGACCGGCGGTAGGTTCATCCAGCACCAAGACTTCGGGGTTCATGGATAATACGGTGGCAATCGCTATCCTTTTTTTCTCCCCCGTGCTGAGGTGGTACGAGATTCGCCCGGCATAATCACCCATCTGCACTGCTGCCAGCGCAGCCTGCACACGCGCCTCCACCTCGCGGGCAGATAGCCCTTGATATAAGGGTCCAAAGGCCACATCTTCGTATACTGTAGGAGAAAAAAGTTGGTCATCTGGATTCTGAAAAACCAATCCGACCGAGGCTCGCACCTGGCTGAGATTCTTTGCATCCACATCCAGACCACATACCCGTACACGGCCATCTTTGCCGTTGAGTATGCCATTCAGGTGCAAAATGAGTGTGGATTTTCCCGCGCCATTTGGCCCAACCAGAGCCACTTTTTCACCAGGGGCGATGTGTAGAGAAACGCTGTGCAAAGCGGGGTGACCGTCTGGATAAGCAAAAGACAAGTTTTCTACGTCGATCGAATGATGCATGAGTTAGCCCCAGAAAAGAATACCAAAAATCAATAAAAGCGATAGCGTTGAAATGCCTATTCCAAGCGCCATCCAGCTACCGCGCGTTAGCGTTGGCAATGGCAGAGCACGAACTTCACCATTGTAGCCACGTGAGAGCATGGCTACATAAATGCGGTCACTGCGTTCGATGCCACGCAAAAATAAGTTTCCAGCCATGCCGCCGGCAACCTGCGCACGCCAGAGGATTGAGCCGCCTACTTTTCGCGAAGTGGTTGCATCGCCGTTTATTCCCGATCGTGCCGCGCGCGCGCGCATCAGGCGCAGGGCCTCATCGACCAAGACGAAAAGGTAGCGCCACATCAGGCCAAACATGGCGACCAGCAAACGCGGAATGCCGACCGCGCGCATCGCCTGGAGCAGTTCGGGAAAAGGGGTGCAGGCTGCGAGCAGGATGGCAGCCTGCACAGAAAGCCAGGATTTAAGCGCAATGCTGGCAAACCGTTCAATTCCTTCGATGGAGGCAGTCACTGTCCACCCGCCGAGTGGAAAGGAGAACAGTGTTGTCCCGCTACTGGTAAAAATAACCGGTAGAGCCGCCAACACAAAAGGTAAAGCCAGAAATGCGCGAATCACTACAAATCCCACGCCCAGCTCTGAGAACAGCGTGACTGAGAGAAGCAGTGCAAAAAGCAAGATATACACAGGCCAGGCGCCAAATGGAGTTAGCGAAGCTGTCAGGATGAATGCAATCGCGAGCAAAAATTTGACGCGTGCATCTGCCGTATGCAGCAAACTCTTTGCGGGTCTGTAGGGGTCGAGAAAGTGAAGTTGCATAGAAAAGCTAATAGTCCTGAAAGTGAAAGCTACCAGCGATCACCTTCGAGCAAATCAAGTAGTTTTCTGGTTTTTACGCAAATAAGCTACGCTAAACGCTACCCCAAAGACCAGCAACGTGCCAAGTATGCCGGCTGCAATCGTTGCCAGGGCTTCGTTACGCATGCCTGGAAAAACATAATCGGGGATAATTTTGAAAAGAGGTGCACGCGCCATGTCCAAAAAGCCTTTTTGTTTTGCCACCCATTCCAACCCATCAGGATGAGTGGAGGCCAGTGGAGAAAGAATAGCCAGGAACAGGGCAATGCCCAACCCAAAAACCCAGGCTGCTGCGCCGCCCTCGGGAGCGGTTTTGCTCCTATCAACCAGGTCGCGCCGGGCTGAATACAAAAATGCCAGCGCGCCGACCGTAATCAAACCTTCGCCCACGCCAATCAGGATGTGAATACCACTCATGGCTGGAACAGCGATATTGGCAGGCGATGTGCCGGAAAGTGCCAGTTCCAGGGCGCAGGCTAGCGAGGCAATGACTATTGAACACCAGGCCGCTGTCGCGCCGCTGATATAAATAGCCCAGGGTTTATTTCCAACCAGTTTGCGCAGGCTGGTGTAGATAAAATAGGATACTGTGACGCCGACCACGGCCATATTAAAAATATTGGCACCCAATGCCAGCAGACCGCCATCTTGAAAAATCAATGCTTGAATACTGACCACGCTGGTTAAAATGATTATGGCTGCCCACGGGCCGAGCAGGATGGTGGCAATTGCTGCGCCTAACAGATGGCCAGACGTGCCTCCTGCTATGCTGAAGTTAAGCATTTGACCCGCAAAAATGGTGGCTGCCAGGACGCCCATTAAGGGTACCTGGCGTTCGCCTAAATCTTTACCAACCCGGTGTAAGGCGTAAGCAATGACAACCACTGCGCTGAACCACAATATGATTGAAACGAGTGTGGAAAGAAACCCGTCCGGAATGTGCATGTGGGCTGGTGAAAACTGCATTTTAACCTCCTTTTTCTTTACAGTTCGGACAAAGGCCTGTGAATGTGAGATGGCTTTCTGTCAACAGGTAGCCAGTGATTTGTTCAACCTTGTCATAGATCGCTTGCAATTGGGCTTGCGAAACTTCCTGCTCATGGCTGCAAACCTTGCAGACCACGTGGTGATGCTGGTGACGAGCCAATTCATACTCCATTTTTCCGCCGCCAGTGTGAGTGGCGCGCACAAGGTCGTTTTGCGCTAAAAAATCGAGTGTGCGGTAAACGGTTGGCTCCGTCAGGCCGGGCGTGGAAGCCTGCACTTGGGCATAGATTTCAGTAGCCGAAAGATGCCCGCCGGCAGTGTGCAAAGCGTTCATGATGGCCACTCGTTGAGGGGTCAAGCGAAAACCTTTTTCGCGGACTTGTTGGGCGAGATGGGTTGGGGAACAGGTCATAGCCTTATTGTAACTTATTACAATAGAGAAAGTATACGAGAAACATAATAATCACGCAAATTATTCTTTGCGTGATTATTATGTTTCTCTAAATACCCGGGTTCGAGCGGTACGATTCGGTTTCTACAGTTTATCTATCTGCAGCACTACCGGAAATTGGATTTGCTTATTTTGGTAGCCAGGCCAGCACGTCTTGGATCATCATGTCCCAGAAAGCCCAGTTATGTTCACCGGGACCTTCTTCGTAGGTCAGGTCGAGGCCCAAAGTTCTGAGATGATTGCGAAAACGGAGATTATCTGCATGGAGAAAATCTTCCGTTCCGCAGCACTGGTACAGCCTGGGGCGTGCGCCAGTACCCCTGGCGACCTTTTCAGCCAGCTTAAACAAGTCATGTTGACTGCCCCGTACTTTTCGAAGGTCCCCAAAAACATTGCGCATGTTAGCCAACCAGATTTCCTCATCGGGTTCGCCATGTGCCCTGACCTCTTCGCGAATATCCACTGCGCCAGACAGGCTGGCCGCGGCAGCGTAACGCTCAGGATATGTGAGTGCCAGCTTGAAGGCACCATATCCGCCCATCGAAAGCCCGGCGACAAAGTTATCGGCGCGCTCACTCGAGAGTGAGAAGAGTTCGCGCACGACAGCCGGTACTTCTTCGCTGATGTACTGCCAATATTTACCGCCGTGCGCCATATCCGAATAGAAACTGAGATGGACCCCAGGCATAACCACTGCCAGATTCATCCCCTCCACATAGCGTTCGATGGAAGTCCAGCGCTGCCAGGCGGTGTGGTCGTCTGAGTAGCCATGCAGCAGAAAAAGGGTGCGGTAAGGGGGCTTGCGTTTGCTTTGAGATATTTTATTAGCGCTTCGGGGTGTTGGGCTAGATAATTCATCCGCCAGTTTGGGCTGTGGTAGTATGACGCTCAGGGTGGTGCGCATGCCCAGGCTTTCAGAAAAAAAGTTAACTTCGTTGAGAATCATATTCATCGATTATTATCCGGATCATAAAGTTTGTTGTAGCAAAAGAAGATATACAAACCTATCCATTTTTAGCGGCTTTAACCGAGTTTACCAACAACAGATTCAACCATTTCGAGTATCTCGCCTGATTTAACCAGTGCTTTCATAATATTATGATCGGAATAGAGTGGACGGTCTATTTCGAGATGGGCGACGTATTTCCGGATGGTTTCACGGGCTTTGGAGGTGCCCTTGCCAGGGGTGAACTCTCGAAAATCGAGGGCTTGAGCGGCGGCCATGAATTCGATGCCCAGAATACCGAAGGCATTATCCAGGATCTGGCCGTTTTTGATGGCGGTATTCATGCCCATCGAGACAAAGTCTTCCTGGTCGGCAGCTGCGGGGATGGACTGGATCGAGGCGGGGGCTGAGAGAATACGCTGCTCAACGATCAGGTGATCAGCGGTATATTGGCTGAGCATCAGGCCGGAGTAAAAGCCCGGGCTGTGGGCGAGAAAATCGGGCAGCCCCGCACTGAGAGCAGGGTTGGTCAGACGGTTTAGCCGGCGCTCGGAGAGTACGCAAACCATCGTGATGGCTATCCCACTCATATCCATGGGTAGTGCCACGGGCGACCCCTGGAAATTTGCGCCGGTCAGAGTCAGGTTGAGCTCAGGTACAAAAATAGGATTATCGCCGACGCCGTTCAATTCGATCTCGACCTGTGAACGAGCATAGGCGATTGCATCGCGCGCGGCGCCGATCACTTGCGGGCTGGAACGCATTGAGTAGGCATCTTGCACCTTGGTTTTTATCTTGCCGGTGGCTAAGTCGGAACCTTCCACGCATTTCAGGATGTTTCTGGCGCTGACGATCGAGCCGTTGAAGCCACGTAGTTCATGTAATTTGGGGTTGTAGGGTTTGAGGTTTCCCAGCAGGGCTTCGATCGACATGGCTGCACAGATTTCGGCTTGTTTAATAAAGCGTTCCATGTCATGGATGTGCAGGCCGCTCATACCAGTCAGCAGGTTTGATCCATTAATAGCCGCCAACCCGTCTCTGGCCATCAATCCGGGAACGGGGATGCCGGCTTTTTCCATGGCAACGTTGCCGGGCAGCCGTTCACCCTGGTAGAAGGCTTCGCCCTCGCCCATCAATAGCAGCGCGGCCTGCGCCATGGGTGCCAGGTCGCCGCAAGCGCCGACTGAACCCTTCTGGCATACCACCGGGGTTACGCCTTTGTTGAGCATTTCAACGTAGGTCAGCGTGATCTCTGGGCGACAGCCGGAATTGCCATGCGCGTGTACGTTGATACGACCTGTGAGTGCTGCTCGTACATGTTCTATTGGCGCTGGATCGCCGATTCCCGCGGCGTGGTTGTAAACCAGGTAGCGCTGGAATTCCTTCACCTGTTCGTCAGATAGGATTTTCTCTGAGAATTCGCCAATACCTGTGTTTGTGCCATACATGGTTTCATGGTTGGCAAGTTTTTCTTCAAGCATGGTGCGACAGATTTTAATGCGCTCAAGCGCAGCCGGCGCAAGTTCTACTTTTTCACCTTGGCGTGCGACAGCAACAAGCTTTTCGATGGTCAGGGATGATCCGTCGAGTATGATGGTCATTTTATTCTCTCCTTGAAGGGTTGGGCGCTGGATGAGGCCTGCCCGGTTTGCTCAGCTGATTGTATTGTACAATGACCCAAAAGAATATGCGAGTATCGTCAGGAAGTGGCGCCAACCAGCGCTAAGTCAGATATTCTCACTGATTGATTAGCAGGCAACCCACCCAGGTTGAGTTGTCAAGGTTTCTCGGGCTATTGTTTGTTGGGGCTATGTTCTTGGCCCGGAATCGACTCGCCTGGAAGAAGTGGAGAAATATTTATCTTTTAGATCGAGAATGGGTTTTTCTATATACTTATAGCTCAATGCAGCCATCAGAACGGTGGCTGCGAAAGCGGGCGCGGCGCTGAGCATTTGAGTCAGTTCATACGTCAGGGGTACATAGTCTTGGATCCGGTTGGCAAAATAAATCCAGATAAAATGATAAACATACAGTCCATAGGAGATTTTACCGAGGTATTTCATCCAACTGAGTTCAAGGAAACGGTTAAACAGGCCCTCGCGGGCCACAGCATAAATCGTCACAGCAAAAAAGTAATTCAGCAGGCTGTATCCCCAGACCTGTTTGAAACCATTTGCGAGAGGCAGAGGAAAACCAAGTTCGGACAGGGCTCCAAAACTACCCGTGGCGAGGTATTGAGTGCCAAAACCGATCAAGGGCAGGCTGATCAGTAAAACCCAGAATTGCAGGCGTGCCTTGGGAAGGCGATATTGTGAAATGAAAGCGCCAAACCCAAAAGCGTCGATGTGTGAAAATGGCAGGGCATAGATTCCACTGCCGGGGTCTGGTCCAAGGAACGAGAAGGTCTGGTGATTGTAAATATAGGAAAGCCCCATTCGAAAAATTGGGCCGGCCAGAATGGTAGCGATGAAAAGCCTTTTGTAGGCTTTTTTTGGGGTTAGCCAGATGAGTAAAGGCCAAAATATATAGAACTGCTCTTCCACCGAGAGTGACCAGAAGTGGTTAATAAAAATTGAGTCCTTGTACCACTTGCTGGCCCAGAAAAAATCGTAAATATACGCGAGCGCATATGGAACCTGTTGAAAATATTCAAGCATGCGGTTCGGGCGGTACCCAATGGAATACAATCCGAATGCCAGACAGACCATCAAGAACAGGTAAAAATAATAAAGCGGAAATATGCGTAAGAAACGCCGCCCATAGAATTTTATGAAATAAGTCTTTGTTGGCAGGTTTTCCTTCATTTCGATCAGGATTCCTGTGATTAGGAATCCTGAAAGTACGAAGAATAATAAAACCCCCGTCCAGCCAATCATGATGAAGTTTGTATGCAGTAGAAAGACAAGGATAAAGGCGACTGCGCGCAGACCATCGAGGCCTGGGATCATGGTCTGCTCCGTTAAAGAAATTTATTAAATGGGGGATGACTTACCAGAGATGCAGTCCGATGATAGCAACCAGAAATTGGTTTATTGAGGGGAAAATGGCGGCCGAAAATTGCCAGCTTAAGAATGCCGCGCCAATACCAACAATCGCCCCGGCAATGACATCTGATACGTAGTGTACACCCATGGATACCCGTGCTAAGGAGACTAAAGGTGCCCAGACCCAGAGAATACCAGCCAGCCAGCCCGGTCCAAGCAAGCTTCCCAGAACGGCGATCAGGAACGAGCGCGCCGCATGACCGGATGGAAAGGAATGTGGGTCGGTATTGCGATAGACTGCCCCCCAGTCACCCGCGGGACGTTTGCGGCGGATGGCGAACTTGAGTGTCAAGACCAGAATCGCCAGAATGGAAAACCAAAAAAGTTGGTAAACGGCCCATTGCTTCCAGAAAGCGCTGCCAGCCAGCCATAAAATGAGCATGCCCACTCCCCAAAACCAGGAATCGCCCGAATGGGCAAAAAACATGGCCAGGTTGCGCCATAGTCCAGGTTTTTCAGCCACGCGCAATGCATAAGACCAATCGCGGTCAAGTTCGAGCAAGCGATAAATCGATCCCAAAATATTTTCTCCCTGACCACTGATCTATTTCTATTTCCCGTGCCTGATATTATCCCGAATCGCGTATGGGACTATCTCGCCAGATCAGTGCGCATGATTTCCAATTGGTGCGGTTTGTCCACGTCCATCCCGGCTGCGGCCCACGGCCAGACGATGGCCTTGCCGCGGATGCCGATCCGCTCTGAAACGCGCCTGACTAGCTCGTTCAACGGCAGTTGGCGTAGAACCATGAGCAGCAAGGTGCCAATCCCAATCGTGGCAGCTTGTCTGAGTGGCGATTTGCGCTTGCCGATCAGTTCCTCCCAGGTATCGAGATGTTCTGTGGCCATGCGCACGTGCGAGGCGTTGATGTCTGCCCCACACACGTCCATGTCTTTGAGGTGCGTCCATGTGCGGCGCGAATTGGGGAAGCGCTCCTCCATTACTTCGCGGGGGATGACGCCATAATAGATATCTGCCGGGGTTTTCTCGATTTCTTCCACAAACCAATCTACCATTTCGCCGGTGAGCGCAGGGATATCTGAGGAGACGATCAGCACGTATTCTGTTTTTGGGTTGAGTTCCAGTGTTTTTTGGATGCCTGCGACGATATTGGCCAGCATGCGACCTTCGTTGGGCAGGTAATGTGTCGGTTTCGAAGATGTCAGGCCGCTCTTCTCGGTCATGCCCATGATGATAATATTGTCCACCTTCTCAGATGCAGAGAGAGCATCCAGCACCCATTGGAGCATGGGCTTCCCGGCGATATCAAGCATGGCTTTGGAATGTCCCAGTGTGTAAGAATATAATGGGTCTTCGGGAAGCGGAATTCCACCGGCGGTAACAATTGCATCCATATAAACTTCTCCGTGATTTTTTCTGGGGCTATCCCAGGACTTTGTGGGCGATTGGAATTAATTTAATTCCTGCAGCTGCGGTTGGAAATCGAGCTTTTCTAGCAGTTCATCGTATTCACCGAGACTGAGCGGGCGATTCTTGCCAGAAATGGCCACCAGGGCGGCTTCCATCATATTGGTGCCAAAGGATCGCCCTTCCAGTACCGGGGTTGTGGTAATGAGGTACTTTACGCCTGTTGAGCGAAAAAATTCGACATCTTCGAGGGTGGTGGTGTTGGTGACAATGATTTTTCCTTGCATGTTGTTGGGCATATAGCGCTTTATGTAGTGACAATCTCCGGCGACCACAGTGGCCCAGTTAAAAAATTTTGGGTATTTTGGCTTGCGCTCTTCCTGTTTCTCACCCACCGGATAGATCCATTCAAAGGGCAGGCGTGTGGCAATAGGCAAAAGCAGGGCGGCCATGAACTTGATCTGTTTGTCAGTGTGGAGCGCGATCGGAATATCCAACGAGAACATCATATCGCCGAATGCACATTCAAAACCGGCATCCAGAAAGGAACGTGTCAGCCCCCAGCGGTCGGCGCCGGTCATGATAAAGGCTTTGTTGCCCACCTTGTTAATATAATCGCCAAGCCTGGTCTTGATGAAAGGGGCAGCCTTTTTTTCTAACGTGTTTCTCAAGCCGGAGCCATCGACGACGGGGGTTTTCTTGATAAAGCGGACCATTGGTTTGACTGAATGCAGTTGATACCATTTGCCGTCTACCAGCAGACCGAGGTCTCCCCCGCCAACACCGAAGGCGTCTACAGTGCCGTCCAGTTCTTTAAATTTCAATGCCGCCGCCTCCATGTCCCCGTCGGTGCCGAAGCGTTCGATGCTGATTCGTTCACCCAATAAGGTCACTTCCACCGCTTTATCGCGTTTGGAAGAACCGATGCTGATGCTGACTGCTCGTTTCATGGGGGGGGCTCTCCGCATTCAAAATTTCTACGAGTATACACCCGCGGCAAGTTTCTGAGAACATAGATGTGCGCATCACCCCATGGAATATTGTTTATAAATTTTCCAATTCTTCCCAACGTTGGTAGACTCGCGATAGTTCATCTTCCAGCTCTCTCAAGCGGGTTGCGTCGCGGGCGATTTCGGCGCTACCGCGTTGATAAAAGATAGGGTCGGTCATGGCGGTGCTAAGCTGGTGCTGTTCTTTTTCGAGATTTTCAATAAGTTGGGGCAATTCTGTCAGTTCTCGCTTTTGGGCTTCGTGGGCGCGTTGTTCTTTATAGCTAAGTTTCCGTGGTATGTCATTTGCGGCCTGGTCCTCAACCTGAAGGGCAGTTGGTTTGCGCAGTTTTTCTTTCTCTTCAGGTTTTTCTGCAATCTCCGCTTGGCTTTGGCGCTGCCAATCATCATAGCCTCCGATGTATTCGCTTACCTGCCCAAGGCCATCCAAGACCAGTGTACTGGTAACTAAATTGTTCAAAAATGCCCGGTCATGGCTGACGAGCAGCAGCGTGCCGGTGTAATCCAGGAGCAGATCTTCCAGGATTTCCAGCGATTCAATATCCAGATCATTGGTGGGTTCATCCATTACTAACAGGTTCGCTGGTCGCGCAAACATGCGCGCGAGCATCAAACGGTTACGTTCCCCGCCAGATAGAGCGCTAATTGGAGCATGTACCCGGTCACGAGTGAATAAAAAATCTTCCAGATAGCCGATTAGATTGCGGGTGCGTCCGTTGATTGTGACGGTGTCGCCACCTTGTCCCACATTTTCCAGGATGGATTTGCTGTCATCCAATTGCGCGCGGAGCTGGTCAAAATAAGCAACTTCCAGGTTTGTGCCGTGCTCAACACTGCCTTGCTGCGGGGCCAGATCACCCATCAGGATACGCAACAGGGTGGTTTTTCCCGAGCCGTTTGGGCCGATGATCCCTATTTTATCTCCGCGCTGAATTGTGGTGGAAAAATCGCGCACGATCGTTTGGCTGCCGTATGCATAACTGACAACCTGTGTTTCGATTACCAGCCTGCCGGATCGGCGATCTGCCTGGATTTGCATCCGGACCTTACCAGGATGTTCGCGGCGCTCGCGGCGTAGTTCACGCAGTCGCTTGAGTGCGCGCACTCGTCCTTCATTTCGTGTGCGGCGCGCTTCAGTTCCTTTGCGGATCCATTGTTCTTCCTGGGCCAGTTTTTTGTCAAAATTAATGTTTTGCTCGGATTCAGCCGAGAGAATGGCTTCTTTGCGCTGGAGAAAGGTTGTGTAATCACAGTTCCAGTCGAACAAGCGCCCACGATCCAGCTCAATGATGCGGGTAGCCAGCTTTTGTAGAAAGACCCTGTCGTGGGTCACGAAGACTAGTGTTCCGCCCCAGCGTTTGAGAAAATTTTCGAGCCAGTCGATTGACTCAATATCCAAGTGGTTGGTAGGTTCATCCAACAAAAGCAAATCAGGCGCGCGAACCAGGCCGCGGGCCAATAATACCCGTCGTTTTAATCCCGCTGAAAGAGTGCTAAACTGGGCTATTGGCTCGAGCTGCATGCGCGCAATGACCTGATCCACCTGGAGTTGGCGCTGCCAGTGATCTTCAGGACTGGAGCCTGCTGTTTCTACGTCCAAACCCGTAGCAACAATATCTGCCACTGTTCCAGCCAATCCTTGTTGAACTTCTTGCGGCAAATAAGCCACACGCAAATTCTGTTGACGGGAAACGACACCGCTTTCAGGTGATAAATCGCCATAAAGGAGTTTCAACAGCGTGGACTTTCCCATGCCGTTGCGACCCAAAAGACCGACCCATTCGCCGTGTTCTATTTGTAAATTGATGTTTTCCAGGAGGGGTGGTCCGCCAAATCCCAGGCTCACATCCTGCAAACTAATGATTGCCATATCGTTTTTTCCTCATGAGAGAAAATATACTACGAAAAAAGCAGAATCGTTCATGGAAAGTAAAATTGTGTGTCCATGAAGAACGGATTCATTTCCAAGTCATCCATTTTCGATAGGAAATAATTTCCGGGAGATTCTGCAAGCTATTTCAGTCTTATAATTCAAATTACAGTGAGAATGATGTTGCATATTGCTAGAAGGTGACCTAGCTCTTTTGTAGTTGTATAAGGGTTTGGAGCTAATAATATGAGCGAATTGATCAATTTACTAATGGTGGAAGATAGCGAGCACGATGCTATCCTGCTCGCCTATGAATTGCGAAAAGCAGGTTTTGAGTTGAATTTGCAACGAGTGCAAACTGCTCAAGAGATGCAGGCTGCCCTGGCTGCTAAAAATTGGGATGCCGTGATCTCGGACTATAACCTGCCTGCTTTTAGTGCGCCGAAAGCGCTTGAAATACTCCGGCAGAGCGGAAAAGACCTGCCCTTTATTGTTGTTTCCGGAACAATCGGTGAACAGACCGCCGTGGAAATTATGCGTTCCGGGGCTCATGACTATCTGATGAAAGAAAATTTAAATCGACTGGCCGAAGTCTTGCGTCGTGAAATCAGGGACGCCCGCGGCCGGGTGGAAAGTTGCCTCGCGGAAATTGCGCTGAAGACGAGCGAAGAACAACTGCGCTTGCTGTTCGAGCGCTCTAATGATGCTATTTTTATTGTCGAACAACGAACAGGTCGTTATCTGGATGCTAACCAGGCTGCTGAAAGATTAACGGGTAGAACGGTCCAAGAATTAAAGACACTGACTGTCGCTGATGTTACGCCACAGGGCGCAGACGGTCATTTGCAGAAGATTTCTGTTGCCGGTGCTCCTATGGATTTTGATCAAGTCAACTATGTGGGACCCACCGGGATCACACGTACTGCGCATCTGACCGTTTTACCGATTGATGAAATGCGCGTTTTTGGGATTGCTCACGATATCACCGAACAGATCCTGGCCGAAAACGCCCTCAGGCAGCGCGCTCAGGAATTGGAAGTCCTATACCGGACATCGTTGGAGATCAATTCACAGATAGATCTGCTGCCGCTCCTGCAAACGATCGTTGAGCGGGCCGCTAATCTGCTTAATGCTCCCATGGGAGGACTATACCTCATTCGGTCTGATAACAGCGAAACGATTGAACTCGTGGTTTCTCATAACCTGCCAGGAAATTTAATCGGCGCAACTCTGTGTGTGGGTGAGGGGCTGTCAGGACTGATTGCCCAAACCGGCCAGGCCATTATGGTCGATGATTACCGCACCTGGCAAAATCGGGCTGCAATCTATGAGGCCTCACCTTTCCGGCGGGTGTTGGGTGTTCCAATGCGGGTAAAAGGGCAGGTGATTGGGATTATTAACATCTCCGATGATGAAATCACCGGTCCTTATTCTCCGGAAGAAATTCGCCTGGCAAGTTTGTTCGCCGATCAGGCAGCCATTGCCATGGAAAATGCCCGCCTGTTAAACGCCCTGCAGAGTGAACTGACTGAGCGCAAGCAGGTTGAATTTTCCCTGCGTGAGAGCGAAGAGCGCTATCGTATTGTTGTGACCAGGGCTCCGCTCATTTCATTCGTCTTTGATAGGAATGGAATATTTACGTTGTCGGAAGGCCGAGGACTTGATACCCTGGGGTTGAAACCGGGGCAAGTTGTGGGGCAATCTGTTTTTGACGTTTATCGGCTTTACCCTGAAATAATCGAAGACGTGCGGGCTGCTCTGAGTGGAGAAACCCGTCGCCAGGATGCAAAAGTGGGTGCCGATATTTTCGAAACCTACTACATTCCTATCTTCGACGAGGCTGGTAAGGTCAGTCATGTTATTGGCGTAGCCAATGATATTAGCGAACGCAAGCAGGCCGAAGAAAACCTGCGTTCCACGCAGGTTTTCCTTGATCATGTGTTGAAGGCCATTCCACTAGGTATTAGTGTATTTAACACGCTGACCTTAAAGGTGGAATTCGAGAATGTCGTCAGCATGACTCTGCGTGGGATGAGCATGGCAGAGTTTAATGCCATGCCAAATTCCGAACGAATGACCTTAATCCATCCTGATGACCGCGACCAGTGCATTGAGTTTATGAAAGGCCTGGCAACGCTGGCTGACGGTGAAACCAGAACCATTGAATATCGCCGGATTGGTCAAGCAGGAAGTTCAGCCTGGCGCTGGTTTAGATACCGGTATTTTGTCTTTGAACGGGATGCGAGTGGGGGGGTCACCAAGATTCTCTCTGTCTCAGAAGATGTTTCTGGCAGCAAACAGGCCGAACAAGCCCTTCAGCGCCAGTTGAGAGAATTGACAATACTTCATAATATTGCCCGGGCCGGGATACAAGTCAATACGGTCGATGAACTAGTTGAGCTTGTTACCCAGGAAGTTGGAAATTCGTTCTATACTGAAAACTTTGGCCTACTGCTAATCGATAGAAATCTGGGTGTTCTGCGGGCGCATCCTTCTTATCGCGGCTTGATGGAAGGTGTTGATGCGCTTGCCCCACTCGAGAAAAGTATTACTGGCCAGGTTCTGACAACCGGGAAACCACGCCGGATTGCTGATGTTCAGGTTGAACCATATTACGTAGAAGTGACAGCAGGTATCCGCTCAGAGCTATGTGTGCCGATCAAGACAGGTGAAGATACCTTTGGGGTGATTAACGCAGAGAGCAAACAGGTCGATTTCTTTTCGGATGAGGATGAGCGCCTGCTGCTGACGATTGCCGGGCAGTTGGCCAATTCCATCGAACGACTGCGCTTGTTTATTGCCGAGCGCGAGCGCCGCCAGGAAGCTGAAAACCTTCGCCAGGCCACAGCGGCTCTTTCCACTTCCCTTGATCTGGATCATGTGCTTGAATCGATCCTGACTTCACTCAAACAGGTTGTCCCTTACGACAGTGCTTCAGTATTTTTATTGGAAGGTGACCACCTGCTTATCAAGATGGTCGCCGGGATTGAAAACACGGCTGATCTCCTTGGCAGGATGTATCCGGCTGATGATTTGCTTTTTCAGGAAATTAAAGTTTGCCGGCTACCTATTATCCTGACAGATGCCAGCGTCGATCCCCGTTTCAAGGGCTGGGGGGTTACCTCTCCTATCCGTGGTTGGATGGGCGTTCCTCTGATCACGCGCGGAGAAGTGATTGGTTATATTACCCTGGATAATTATCAAGTGGCTGCTTATAGCCAGGAATCTGGTATTATGGCTCAGGCCTTTACCCATCAAGCTGCGGCTGCCATCGAAAATGCGAGGTTGTTCAAAGAAACCCAAAGCTCACTGGCAGAATTAAATCAGGCCTACGAATCGACCATTGAAGGTTGGTCAAAGGCCATGGATTTACGCGACAAGGAGACCGAAGGCCATACCCTGCGTGTTACAAAAATGACAACTCAATTGGCCCAGGTGATGGGCATTGAATCAGACCAGTTGGTCCACATTCGGCGTGGGGCTTTGCTGCATGATATTGGAAAAATGGGAGTTCCCGACCGTATTCTTCTGAAACCTGATAGTCTCAGCGATGATGAAATGCGCATTATGCGCCGCCATCCCAGATATGCCTATGATATGCTTTCCATGATAGCCTATTTACTTCCTGCCCTGGATATTCCCTACTGTCACCACGAACGGTGGGATGGCAATGGCTATCCACGTGGATTAAAGGACGGGCAAATCCCATTGGCGGCCCGGCTCTTTGCTGTGGTCGATGTGTGGGATGCTCTGACCAGTGATCGGCCCTACCGGCCGGCCTGGACTCCCACAGAAGCGCTGGAATATATCAAAAATCTTTCCGGGCTACAATTCGACCCCGAGATCGTCGAAAAATTCGTCGAGATGATTGGCAAGGAGCAAAATGACGGCATTCATCAGAAAAATTAAATCAATCTCAAAAGTTAATATTTTTGCACTGGTTTTGATTATCATTGGCCTGGCGATCATGATTCCCAAAGGGCTGGGTATGCTGAATTTCTACAAAGAAGTCCGCTATTCCAGTGTCTATAATTTTAAGGCCGGTAATATTTCTCCGGATTTGCTGCGTCCCTGGATGACCATCCGCTATATCTCTGTGGCTTACGCTGTGCCCCAAAAATACCTGTTCGATGCGGCCAGTATCCAGCCCAAAAAAGAAAACAGTATGATTGGGCTTAACCGCCTGAATACTCAAATGGGCCTTGGTCTAGTCAATGGCCGTCCGGCATTGATGAACAAGATCCGTGCAGCCATTATTGCCTACCAGGCTGATCCCGTTGTTACTGGGCTGATTGAACAGCAGGTGACTGACTGGATGTCGGTCCAATATATTGCTAATAGCACAGGCATTCCAGTTGAAAGCATCTTTCAAGATCTTGGCATTCCGTTGGCTGGGAATGCATATTTACCGCTGGGCCCTTTGAGTGATCAGGTTAATTATTCAGGCGGGCCGAAGAAGTTGGTGGCGGCTATACAAAAAATTGTCGATAGTTACCCGGTGCAGCCATGAGTACTATTGACATCAGCTCGCTCGCTCTTGGTTGGATTGCCGCTTACGGTGCGCCGGTGGTGGCCGGGATGTTGTTCCTCGGTGGGCTGGGGGTGCCGCTGCCGGCAACCTTGATCGTCATTGCCTCGGGGGCGTTTATTCGTCAAAATATGTTGGATTTATATTCCACACCAATCCTGGGCTACTTTGGAACCATTGCAGGCGATGCTTTGCTGTATGGGTTGGGCTATTTTGCCAGTAGTTGGATCGAAACACGGTTTGGTAACACTGCCGCCTGGAAAAGCGCTCGCGCCCTTTTTGACCGCCGCGGTGGCATTGCCATCTTTCTAACGCGCTGGTTGTTAACAGCTGTGGCATTGCCTACTACCTTGATTGCGGGTAGTAGCGGTTATCACTTCAGAAAGTTTTTCGCCTTTGCCATGCTGGGTGAACTGACCTGGGTGCTTCTTTACGGTGGCCTGGGGTATGCCTTTGGCAGCCAATGGGAACTGATCAGTGATTTTATCTCTAACTTTAGCGGTTTTGCCCTGGGCGCATTGGTCCTGGGTGTAGGTATTTATCTGCTGGTTCATTTCAATAAAAAAACCAAGCAGACTGAAGCCGCAATGACTACGATAGGAACGTCGGCCCCCTTAGAATGAAAGGATCCTACGTGATCGTAGCAAAGTGATCCATGTTTCTTTTAATTTTCAACAGATAGGCTTCAAATCCAATCATGCAAGCAACTACAGATCACGCTGCATGACGACCTCGTCTTCGTCAACTTCGCCGGTGAGGGAAAAGCCAAGTTTTTCGTAGAAACCCTGCGGGCTGCCCTCCCCAGGCACGCAACTGAGAAAAATTTCCTTCGCACCGGGACGTGTACGAACGTAGTCGAAGAGCAGTTCCATCGCTTTTTTTGCAAAGCCCAATTTCTGGTAGCGGATATCAAGCATCAGCCGCCATAAATAATAGCGCGGCTGGGATGTGTCATCTGAAAGCATCATGAAGCCGACGGGGGTCTCGGCTGCATAAATGGCACGGAACCAGGCTGTTTCAGGGTAGAAATGTGCCTGGGCAATCGAGACGGCATTATCGGCGACAAAATGTTCCTGTTCGGGGGCCACTTTCAGGCGCAACACATCGCGCAGATTCTCGCGGGTGACTTCGCGCAGTTTCACGATGGAATCTTTGGAAACCGTGGTGGATTCAGTCATTCAAATTTCCTTGATTGTGATCACATGGTTTTTTTTACTTGTTATAATGGTGATTCTACCGCAAAAAATGAGTTTTTGCTCACGACCCAAAGCTATGTTTCAGCTCATGCGCCATGGCCGTGATACAACGAATCGATGGGAAATAATATGGAAAAAACGCTCTCCCCCTCCGCACAAAAAATTCAGGATGCGCTGATTGCGCTAGGATATCCCTTTACGGTTCTTGAATCGGAACTGCATACGCGTACCGCTCAACAAGCCGCCGATACAGTCGGCTGTACACTCGGACAAATTACGAAGTCGCTGATTTTCAAAGGACAGAACTCCGGGAAACCCATCCTGGTGCTGACCAGCGGCACAAACCGGGTGGATGTGGCCCGGATCAGTTTATATGCGCAAGAGCCAATTGGCCGCGCAGACCCGGATTTTGTACGCACGGTAACAGGCTTTGCCATTGGTGGAGTGCCACCGATTGCGCATGCCCAACCTATGGAAACCTATCTCGACGAAGACCTGATGACTTACGCAACCATCTGGGCGGCTGCCGGGACGCCCAATTCGATCTTTGAGCTGACACCTGCGGCGCTTAAAGCGATGACCGCTGGACGTGTTGTCCAAGTTAAGTAGACATGAGAATTAAACCCCGGTCTGACTTGGGCTACAGTTTCTCAGGATATTTTTTCCGAAGTAGTGCCGATTCGATCTGTATATTTAAATCGACCCGGCTACTAAATCGGGAATTAATCCCTGGGGATGAATAACATGATCAGGCTGAACAACGCGATTAAAACAGTGGAATAAAAATATCTAACATCCTGGGCAAAATTTACCAATAACATAACACCGGTTTGGAAAAATAGTGGAACTAAAAGCAAAAGCAGCTTTGCGCGCGGCAGGCGCAGAGAGACTGTCGTAAGCAATAAAATTGTTGCCAGTAAGTAAAACGCGGGTTTGACAAGCAGACTCTTATCAGAAAACATGCTGGGTAGCCATGGAATCAAGCCTGGGAAAAATGATTGTTCCACCAAGCCCAGGTTGTTTTCGCTGACCCATTTGAAATCCCCATCCTTATTTTGGCTCAATGAAACAACCGAAAGGTATTGACCGGTGTTCACTTTCCAGACCAGTGAACTTGCGCAGAGTGTATGCTCGATGTCCACCATTGGGTCGCGTAAAAACAAGTTGATTGCGATCTGTGCTGGTTTTTCGGTTGCTTGGGAAAAATAATCGAATGGGATGGGGCCGTCCATCTTACGAATATCGCTGTCAGCGCAGTTGTAAGGCCAGGCGGACAGGGGTAAAAGCGACTCGATAAAGGTTTTTTCAGCGGGCCTGAGATCTGTGCCTGCGTGAATATGCGCGTTGATGTGATCGAGAAACAAGATATTTCCGAAACCAGGATACAACTTCACATTTAGTGATGCATATAAGGGACCCCGGATCGCCACCCACAAAAAAAGGAAGATAAAAATCGAAATCAGGATTCTGCGCAGCGCATTTCGATAGACGAACATCAAAACT
Organism: uncultured Anaerolinea sp.; assembly: GCA_964536185.1. Taxonomy (GTDB): domain Bacteria; phylum Chloroflexota; class Anaerolineae; order Anaerolineales; family Villigracilaceae; genus UBA5195. The sequence goes on from CAZHWV010000069.1 coordinate 18,338, forward strand.
GCCAGGCTGCCCAGGACGACTGGTAACCCATTGTGACGGACAAGCGCGGCTGTTAGACCGGCGAGGATAAGACCCGCCAGGTTCCAATTGTTCTCCAGCCATTTTCCATTTGAAAGAGAGATCTTGACAAACTGCAGGAAAAAAGCGAAGAGTGCACACGCATAGGTTATGTCTTTCCAAACAGAGATAACCAGCAGCCCATTGATAGGCAGCAAGGCGAATAGGGCTGACCCAGCCCAGATGATAATTGGTGAGACCTTCTGCTTCTGTAGTTCTCCCAATCCCCATGCGGTTAGCAAGCTGAGCAATAGAATGTGAAATATCACCAATACTGCCGGCGTATTCCAAGCGCGTGAGAGAAGCCAAATGAGCATGGTGTGGATGGCGGGATGCGCGTCAGATAAATGACCACTTTGGACTTCGCCCCACTGCATAATCGAATCCGGGCTCATTAATCCGGGCCAGAAGGTCAATAGATAAAGCATCCAGACCAAAATCATTGGGCTGGCATACCAAAGCCAGTGACCTTTACTTTGTATTGATCTCCAGGGGGCAGAAACAAGCAAAAGCGTGCCAACGAATACACCCGAAGACAGTGCTAGCCAGGCAGAAACAAGCCATAAAAGGCGTTGAACCCAGGGTATGTCAAAATATTGTTTTACAAACAAAATATCGCGTTTGGTTGACGCAGAAAGATCAACAGATTGGGAAAGGCCATCCCAATCCACCCTGACGAATATTTGTCGCTCAAGAGGTCTGAGAGCCAGGACAGCCTGGTCGCCAACCTTTCCCTTCCAGGAAAGGGTTCCTTCCGCAGTCTGCATAATATCCGCCGGGTTTATTGCTCCGCTTGCGGTATTGAATTGCATTACCTCCACTTGCTCAATCTGATTATCTTCAACAGAGATCGTTAGCTCATGGGTTGGTAGTAGCGCAAAGAAGAATTTATCTAGCCTGATCGGGGTCATCACTACTAATAACCCGGCGAAGATGAACGAAAACAAAAAAAGTGCGTTTCTTTGCCGGGTATGAAACTCCCTGAACACAGGCTCCAAACGCCGGATCAACCAGCCGGTTAGAAAAAACAATATTGTAAAGGCAGCGGCCATGAGTGCCAGGCGTCGGAACCCTGCAGTGCGCATTTGCAGATTTTCAACAAACAAAAAAATTGTCCAGGCTGTCCCCAATAACCCGGCTAGAAATAAGGTTGAAGTATTGTGCCAGCACAATTTCATGATTTGCCCTAGTTACAAAGATGTGGATGAATTCTACTTCATTTGCTTGAATGAAATATGATGTTAAAATTGGGGTGCTTTTAGAAAGAACCTGCCTATGAATCAGCGCAAAGATCTGATTGCAGTCCTTAGCATTATCGCTCGGAGATGGCGGCGAATCTGAAGGGGAGGAGGCCGTGATCGCCTTCATCCAGTCGCTGATGTCCGAGATGTCTTATGGGAAAATGTTACCATGATGTAACTTGACGCACTAGAAAGTCTGTGCTAGTATCAAATAAAATCGTCTACTTGCGCACATACCCCGCCCATTTCATGGAGGAGAAGAAAAAATATGAGCAAAAAAATCGTACGGGTTTTAATTGTGGTGTTGGCGTTAGCCTTAAGCGCTTGCACTCGCGCAGCTTCGTCTGCCCCGACGGGCACGGCAACTCCAAAGGCAAACTTTCCAAAACCAGTGGCGACTTCTGGTATGAATGCCATTGAGATTGCGGGAACGCAGACAGCGGTTGCTACGGGTGGACTGCCAATGCCCACTTCTGGGACATCAGTAAGTGGTGTTCATCCAACTGCCACCCTGGCTGCGGAAAATTTGACCCCGGTTGTCGCTTCACCTGCCGAACTTACCTCGCTGCCGTCGCCCACCAGCGCTTTAGCCGCCAACACCCCACTTCCACCCCCGACAACGGGTCCGATTAGCAGACCGGCTACGTATGCTTTGCATGAAGGTGAGTTCCCTTACTGCCTTGCACGCCGTTTTAATATCAATCCGGATGAATTGCTGGCTTTGAATGGATTGAGCAGTAGTCAGGGTTATTACGCCCCGGGAGCAAACCTCATCATCCCGCAGGCCGGCAGCGCTTTCCCTGGGCAGCGCGCGCTTATGGCTCATCCGGCTCAACATATAGTGATCGCTGGCGAAACCATCTATTCCGTCGCTTGTAAATTTGGGGATGTCGATCCGGTGAGCATTGCCACTGTTAACAACCTGAGCGGGAATTTTAATTTAACCGCCGGGACCACCATCCAAATCCCATAATCTTTCACATGCTTTTACGCACCCGGGCAGTCTTCTGCCCGGGTGTTTCTTTTGACGGGAGTCAGTATGAAATTTGACCTGATCAAATCGGAAAAGGCTTACGAAGGGCGCGCATTCAGCGTTCGCCGCGACCATCTTCTGACAGTCAGCGGTAATATAGTTAAATATGACATCATTGAACACATTGGTTCGGTCAGCATTGTCCCTGTGGATGAAAATGGACAAATATACTTTGTTCGGCAGTATCGCCACGCCGCTGAGATCGATCTGCTTGAGCTACCTGCCGGAACTCTTGAACTTGGCGAACCGCCCGAAGAGGCTGCTCTGCGTGAACTCCGTGAGGAGATTGGCATGGCTGCGCAAAATATCCAGAAAATTGGCAGTTTTTATTTGGCTCCCGGTTATTCCACCGAATTGATGCATGTCTTCCTGGCTACCGGGCTGGTTGATGACCCACTCGACCCGGATGCTGATGAATACTTGAGTGTGGAGAAAATGCCTATAGCTGTTGCTCTCCATCTTGCAGAAAGCGGCCAGATGCAAGATGCCAAATCCATGGCAGCTCTTTTTTTGGCAAGATCCTATCTTATCAAATAACTAGCGACTTCCGAAGCGTTTTATGTTTCGGAAGTCTTTTTTCATTGCATATTTCCGCCCATTATTGTCCAGATATGTGACAAGACTCGGCCAATTTAGGTGTCATTTATTACTAGCTTATATAATTTGATGCGGCTAAACTTGTTCAAGTGTGGCATAATTGGAAGGGTTTGCGACAATTTTCACAAACAACAGAGCGTGCTCTGACTCTCTCTTTATTAAGGAGTAACCATGACTAAACGACCCATGATCACAATTGACGGTAACGAAGCTGCTGCCTCGGTTGCTTACCGCGTTAATGAAGTGATCGCTATCTACCCGATTACGCCCTCCTCAAACATGGGCGAATTATCTGACGAATGGGCATCCAAGACAAAGCCCAATATTTGGGGCACGACACCTCATGTGATTGAAATGGAATCTGAAGGTGGCGCGGCTGGTGCAGTCCACGGCGCTCTGCAAACTGGCGCACTGACCACTACCTTTACAGCCAGCCAGGGTTTGCTCTTGATGATCCCCAATATGTATAAAATTGCGGGTGAGCTGACCAGCACAGTTTTCCACATTGCGGCGCGTTCTATCGCCGCCCAGGGACTTTCAATTTACGGCGATCACCAGGATGTGATGGCAGCCCGCCAACCTGGTTGGGCTATGC
>CAZHWV010000070.1:0-21782 GCA_964536185.1 uncultured Anaerolinea sp.
CAGCACGAATGCTAGGACACGGCGCCAAAGTTTTACCATTGGCGGCCCCGACGGGCATCGAAACCGCAAAAATACCAATGAGCAAATTGATGCTCTTAAATACCTTGAGGAAGACTATTTCAAGGAAATCTTGTACGAGTCGCATTTGTCAGAAGTTTCACACTCTGAGATTTGCCTTCACAACCACCCTTCTACCCTTCATCTGACACGAAAAAACTTTGCTATTGCGAGTATCCCTGCCCCTGCGGCTGGCGAGGCGACTCGCAAAAGCCCTGCACCTGCGCCGCCTCGACCGTCACCAAATACCAGAAACGAATTTCCGGCCCGATGCTGGACCGGATCGACATCCACATCGAAGTGCCGCGCGTCAATTACGAAAAACTCTCCAGCGACCGGCTCGGCGAACCCTCCGCGGCGATTCATGAACGGGTGCAGGCTGCCCGCCAGCGCCAATTGGAGCGCTTCGCCGGGACCCAGATCATCAACAACGCCGATATGCGCGTGGCCGAAGTGCGCCAGTTCTGCAAACTGGACGAAACCGGCGACAGCCTCGTCCGCGCCGCGATGAGCCAGCTCAATCTCTCGGCCCGCGCCTATCACCGCATCCTGAAACTGGCCCGGACAATCGCCGATCTGGCCGGGAGTGAGCAAATCCAAACGCCGCAGGTAGCCGAGGCGCTGCAATACCGGCCCAATGGGCAAGTACACATCGGTGGTAAAACTGTTTGAATAGCCTCCCAACAGCTTATACAAAGGCTGACCCAAAGCCTTGCCCAAAATATCATACAGTGCCAGATCAACAGCACATTTCGCCGCTGAATTCCCATTAATCAGGCCGTCCATCACCGCATGAACTTTTCCGATGGCCAAGGCATCCTGCCCGAGTAAAGCAATTTCGAACAATTTCAAGGTGGCTTTTATAGATGCTGGTGTCTTCCCTGTAACAAAGGCGATTGTAGATGCCTCACCATAACCAGTGATCCCGCTATCGGTGGTTACCTAGAGGATGATACTTTCTACTTCATTTATCGTACCGTAAGACAATACCACTGGCGCTTTCAACTTAATAATCAGCGGTTCAATTTTGAAATCAGTGATTTTCATTCATGATCTCACCCAAGCAGACTCCGGGCAAACTGCAGCAGGGCCTGGGCATCCTCAAAATTGCTGACCAGGCCGACGGAGATGCGTACCGCACCCGAGGCTTTTCCATCGATGCACAGGCGAAAATCGTCATAGGAAAGCTGCTGGTGCCCGGGCTGGGAGAAGCAGGCGGTCAATTCTGGCTTTGAGATTCCCAGGGCCAGCTCTCCGGCGCCGGGGTTGCAAAAGCAGCCTGTGCGCAGCGAAATATTGACCTGATTGGCTTCCGCTTCCACCCGGCGGTGGTCGATTGGATAGCCATCCGCATCGTAGAAGTTCAGTGTCACCGATCCGCCGCGCCGCTCAGTGGTCAGCGGACCGTAGATGCGCACCAGCGATTTTCCATTGGCGTGATGCATGGCAGACAGGTTATCAAGCAGCCAACCGGTCAGGCAGCGCACGCGTTCGTGAATCTTTTCATACCCAATCGACTGGATGTGGCGCAGTCCAATCTCCACTGCCGGGATATTGAGATAATCCAGGGTGCCGTCCTCAAAGGCCGCCGGCGCTTCGGCCAGGTAATACTTGTCACCCTGGACTGAAGCAACAGTGATCGTCCCACCGGCAAACCACGGTCGACGCATCTTGCCCAGCACAGACCGCCGGGCGATCAAGGCCCCGATTCCGGTCGGATAGCCGAAGATCTTATAAAACGAAAAGGGGACGAAATCTGGCTTGTAGACCGATAGGTCGAGCAGATTGGTCGGGGCAAAGGCGGCGGCGTCCACCAGCACATCCCAGCCGTGCGCATGCGCGCACTCGATCCAATCCAGGGAGTGCTGCACACCAGAAAAGTTGGACTGGGCTGGGAAGGCAAACAGGTTGTTGCAGGAGCCAGCCGATTTTTCGAGCGCCTCGTTCAGGCTGCCTTCATCCACACACAGATCCGGCAGGCAGACCGGGATGTAGGTAACCTCCGCTCCACGGGCATGGGCGAACTCCCGGATACCGTTGACCGAATTATGGTTGTCGAAGGTCAGCAGGTAGTGGCAACCTTGTCCAAAAGGATAGGACTCGCCAATTAGCTTGAGCGCTCCGCTGGCATTCTGGGTGAATATGACCACGTACTCTTCCGGATCTGCCCGGAAATGATCCAGGATGGCAGTGCGGGCCTGTTCGACCAGAATGGTAGATTGCAGCGAGGTCGGGTTGGATGAATGTGGATTGCCAAATACGTGCCCACCAAGCAACTGCTGGTGTTCTCGGATCTGGCAATCAGCGTACAGCCCACCTCCGGTGTAATCCAGATAGATCTGGCCAAGCCGGTCCAGGCGGCCGTACTCCTGCTGGCGCAGCTCATCGATCTCATGGGTCTGTTCATAGGCAGGGTAGCGTGACACAAACTCGGCGTATCCAGGCATAGAAGTTTCCTTCGGTAAAATTGAATGGCTCACGAATGTATAGAAAGCAAGTTGCGGCTAAAAGTGGCTAACAACCGGTCGATATCCTCCGGGGTATGATCGGCAAACACGGCGCAGCGGATCACCCCGTTTGGCCCGGCCCCGACATAGGTCGAATAAAAGACCAGAATTCCCTCATCGAATAACTGCTGCTGCAGGCGGATCATCTCGGCTGCCGAGCCTTTCGCGAAAGTTACCACGGGGGCGTCCGAGTCCTCGATCTCGATTCCCATGGTTCGGATCCCAGCCTTCAAGCGACCCGTATTTTCCCTTAATTTTTTTAATTGTTCGGGATGCTGCTCGACATAACGCATACTGGCGGCAGTCATGGCCGCCCCGCATGACATTCCCGATGCTGCGCCGCGCGCTGCAGGTGACTTCCACATAGCCTCGATAGCCCGTTTGGGCCCCACCGCGACCCCACCATAGGCACAGAAGGCCTTGGCCATCGAGCCGCCGGCCACCACGCGCTGGCGAGGTAAACCATACTGCTCGACTGCACCGCGTCCGGTAGGGCCGATGATTCCAAAAGAGTGCGATTCATCGACGATCAACCAGCCAGCATGGGGGTCCAACAGGCGCATGTAAGCGCCAAGGGGTGGAATACTGCCGAAGGTTGGAAACATACCATCGGTAGTCACCAGCGGTATCTGTCCCGGCTGGAGATTCTTCGCTATCACCAACGCCAGATCTGCATCATCCCGGTGCTTGAATTCGCGAACCGGCTTTCCAGATGCTGCCGCGCCATCGCGCAGGCTGTAATGGGCCTTTTCGTCCATGAAAATGATATCGTATTCATGCGCAAGCCCGACCAAAGAAATCAAGCCGAATAAGTATCCGGCCGAAAAGTACATGGCCCCATCGGTCCCGAAAAACTTGGCTGCGGCTGCCTCCGCATCCAGGTTGGCGCCCAGGGCAAAGCCATAATGCCGGGGGAGCTGGCCCATCGGGCCCTGTTCGCGTAAGGCAAATTGGGCTGCTTCCAATAGTTCGGGCTCGTTGGATAAGCCCAGGTAACAACACCCGCCAAAGTTGAGGATGGTGCGCCCGTCGATGACCATATGTGCGCCGCTGGGGGATTCAATCTGCTGCATCATTGTTTTGCTCCAATCTGAGGTTGCTGCAAGTGTTCTCCGAAAAACAGCAGGGTCTGCTGCCATGCATCGCTGGTGGCAAAGGCATGTTCTTTTGGCAGGCCGCCGTAGGCATAGTCATTCTGATCGACCGGGTGAATGCTGTGGGGCGGCGGCAGGGGAGTGATGGGTGTAAGGATGGCATGACCGGCATTGGGGTAGCTGATGTGCCGGAAAGGATGGGGGAATTGCTTGCGCTCCAGGCGCTCCACCACCAATTGTGACAGGAATGTACTGGGCCACATCTGGTCATCCTCACCAGAAATGAGGAGGATGGCGCCGTTGGTATTTTCTGCCGGGATGGCGGCGGCTTCCAAGACCTGTGGATCTGCGCCTCTGACCGAACGCAGAAATCCGGGTGTCAGCGGAATGGGGATGCCCTTTTCGATCATCTCCGCCATCCCTTCGACAAAGTTCGTGACTTCTGGAACCCAGGACAGCGGCTTTCCCTGCCAGGTCCAGGCAGCGCAAGGCCCTTCGGCTTCCCCGCCGAAGCCACTCCAGATCAGACCGCTGGGCACGTAGGCCGCAACGGCATGGATTTGTGGGAAAGTGGCACCCAGCAGGAGTGAAAGTTCACCGCCGCGCGAGCCGCCGGTCACACCGATCGCCTGAGCGTTAATGTGGGGATGGCCCTGGAAGAATTGGATGGCCATTTCGAAATATTCTAGGGGAATATTCACCAGGCCCTTGGGTAGGCTTTCATAATTGAAATAGGCCAGCGCCAGAGTCGCAAAGCCGCGTGAAGCAAACAGCGCAGCGCGGGTTTCGCTTAAACCACCGCCCGATCCACTCACCAGGATCAGTGCTGGATGGGGGCCTGCTCCAGCCGGCAGAAACAAGGTGCCAAACAATCCGTTTTCCCGGACCACCTGGCGCTCCACCCCGGCTTTCATCCAGATCCGTTGGATCTCCTGCGTGATTTCCGCCCCATCCAACGTTTTGAGACAGAATCGAATGGTGTGGGGTTCGATGCCAAAGGGAATAAAACTCACCATTTTGTGCCCTTGATCGGTCAGTTCCATCGACCAAACCAGGCCCATCGCATCTGGCCAGGCATAGCTGCCTTCCAGGGGGACGGCCGTTGCCAGGTCCAGGCTCCCGTCGCTGCCGGCTCGGAATTTCGCCCAAGAAGCCCACTGCATCCCCTTCAGATCCACCAGTGAAGCGTGCAGGGTCACAATTTCGCCGGCTTCCAGCCCATACACCCGGATCTCGAGATGCTCATCCACCAGGCTGTGGTGGGGGTTAACCATCAATTCTGCCATCGCATTCTCCTTGAACTGAGTCAATGCTCATAAAACACAAGGATATCGTCAGCCCATAAATTATTTTATAAAGCCGCTTTCGACGAATTTCCTAGATCCAATCAAAGTCGGTTACTAAATGACATGCGAGAACGTCGGCCATCTCTTGGCCAAATGTCTCGGCAAAGACCTGGAGCACCTGGGCGGAAAGGATCACCCCCCGCGCTTTGTAGATGGCCCGCATGGCATCGCTGAAGGTCTTGTAGACATGCCCGCACTGGAAGTCAAAGCCTTTCATGTTCTCCGCTTTTTTAGGTCCGTAGTCCACATCCTTCTCCAGGTGTGCCTCCTGCTGGGTATGCAGACAGAACTCGGACTCATGCAGCGTCTGGCTGACTATATAATTCAGGCGGGGATTAAACCCGCGCACGATCGATGGATCCAGGTCCTGGCAGTAATCACAGCCGCCGTCGCCCTGCAGGCCCATTTCCCGGTAGACGTCTGCCCAGGGGCAGGCTGATACGGCATATGCATACTGCTCGGCCTGCTCTGTGACTGCGATATGCGGCTGGCCATGCAGCGAGTCGACATATTCTTTGGTAAATTCCCATTCGCCGTAATGGCGGTAGGCCGCAAAGTCCAGTTCACGGCCGTCGCGCAGGGCGCGCTGGGCCATCCGCCCGCCGCGCTGTTCGGCATAACGGCGAGTCGCCATGCGAAATACGGCGCGGTAATTGTCAAACTGGCGGGCTTTAAGAAGCCGGTAGAAAGTGGCTGAGATAAAGGCATGGTGGCGCTCGGTAAAGGAATTCATTGGGGCTTTACGTCCAGGGAAATCCTGCCCTTGGATAGCACCTCACAGCCGGTCTCGGTGATGAGCACGCAGTCCTCAATTTTCATCGCCCCTGCCCCCGCCTTGTAGATAGCCGGTTCGAGCGCCAGGGTGTTGCCGGGCTGCAGTTCGGCGGTTTCACTGATCAAATTAGGCCATTCAAATGAAGTAGCCAGGCCAAATCCATGCCCGATGCGGTGGTCAAGTGTGTAGCCTGCTTTTTCGATGATGGATTGAGAGGCCCTGTGCAGGGAGATGCAAGGGGTGCCGGGTTTGCACAGCTTGATCACCGCTTCGTGTGCCCGACGGACGGTATCCCAGACGTGCAGCTGCAGTTGGCTCGGCTCGCCCAGAACATAGGTGCGCGCCACATCGGCCATGTAGCCCTGGTAGGCAGCGCCAATATCGATCATGATCGTATCGCCCAGTTCCAGAGGGCGCGAGCGGGCCTTGCGAGCGATGACGGACGAATCCGGGTCAATGCCGCCGATCACACCGGGGATGAAGGAATCCACGCAACTATTTTTGTGGAATGTATAGGATATGGCTGCTGCAATCTCCACTTCATTTGCCCCTGGCCTCAACAGCGGCTGGACCTCGGTGAAGGCCAGGTCGGTAACCCGTACTGCCTCGCACAACATTTGAATTTCGAGTGGGGTTTTCACCCGCCGCAGCAAATTAAGCTGTTCGTCCACGGAGACAAGCTCTGCTCCAAGCCTATGGCAGAGCCAGGTATAGACTTTCCAGGGTATGCGCTCCATCCCCAGCACGGCGATGCGGGCAGGTTTTAGCTCAGCCAGCTTCTCAAACAGAAAGGGAAATGGATCAAAATAGCCCTGCCAATCTGCCAGCCCTGAAACCTGCCGGGCTTCGTTAAGCTCCCAATGGAAATTGAGCACGCAGGTCATCTCGTCTGCTCCACTGAGGAGGCCCCACATATCGCCCAATACGGGTGAAAAGTTGGTCAGGTAGCGGAAAGGCTCGGGGTACTCGCGGCTGCTGTACACCAGCCCGATGTCGCACCCGCTCTCCTGTACCATGTTCCAGAACTTTCGCCTGCGGGACTTCAGTTCAATGTGCCAATCGTTGATTGTGATCAAAGCTGTTCTCCTTGGTTGAGACCTGCGTCTTCCCTATCGCTTTTCCAACGGGTTGACGGCGTTCTGACCTACGAACTCGATATCATCCACCTTCATGCTGCGCACCTGCTCCAGCAAAGCATCTAGCCGTGAGCGATCGTATACCACCCCTGCCTTGATCACCGCGCTCAGCTGGCGCACGTTGGAAATGTCCTCCAGTGGGTTAGCATCGACCAGCAGCAGGTCGGCCTGCTTGCCTTCCTCCACCGTTCCCACCCGGCCGGCGATCTCCAGGTACTCGGCGGCAAGCACCGACGCCCTCTGCAGCACCTCGTACGGGGTGAGTCCCAGATCGCGCACCATCAGCTCCAGCTCGTCCAGGAACGAGAAGCCCGCCACCACGCCCGGGTTGGCCTGATCGGTTCCAACCAGGACACGGTCAGAGGTTTCCGCAAACAGCCGGGCGCGCTTCACGGCGGCCTCGTCATCGAAATTCTTGAACCTGGGTATTTCTTTCAAGGTGTCAATAATGCCCTGCCAGTCCTCGCGCTCTTTGGCGTTGACATAGGCGTAGTAGGGGCATTCCGAGAGGGGCTTTCCGTTGCAGCCGTACTCCCTTAGCGCCCGCACAATGACCGTGGTGGGCACATGCCACACCCCGGCGCGCGCTAGCTTGATCACATCATCATCATTGGTAGGCAGCACACTGGCATGCTCGATGGTGTGATAGCCCGAAGCAATCAGCTCGTCAATGCTCACATTGTGGTTGGCATGCCCCACCACCTGCAGCCCGTACTGGCGCGCCAGGGCCATAATGCGGAAATATGTTTCGCGCGAAATGTCGGGGTAGGTCTTGATCTGCCGGTAGCCCTGCGCCAGGGCGCGCTGCACAGCAGCCTCGGCTTCCTCGGGTGTCTTAACAATCTCCGCACCTAACCAGGTTTCCACCCCGTCCATCAGTGCACTGGTGGAATAAATGGATGGCCCTACCCGTTCGCCGCGCTCCACCTCCTGCGCCCACTCCAGGATGCGTGGGAAGCCCCACAGATTGCGGACGCTCGTCACCCCATTCACAAGAAACAGCGGGAACATGTCGGTAGAAATGATATGGGCATGCATATCGAACAGCCCGGGCAAGATGAACTTGCCGCTGCAGTCCAGTACCCGGGCGCCGTCCTGGGGCAGGTCTATCCCCATGCGGGCGATCTGGTTATCTTTGATCAACAGGTCATGATTTTCCAGGATGAACTCGGCGGTCATGGGGTGGATGTGGGCATTTTTTAACAATATCGACATTGGATCGCTCCTGGTTCATTCATCGAAGGATTATTATTATTCATAGGTAGACACCTGCCGGCGAAACCCTGAAGGGTACTGTCGGAACCATGCATTTTCGAAAAAATGACTTTCAGCGGTTACCTTAAAAGGTGAAATCGCCGTTTTCGAAGATCTGGATCGATTTGCCGCGATTATCTGTGGCTGTGCACTGCATATCTTGCGTGCCAAACATAAAATCGATGTGGATGGTAGATTCGTTGAGCCCGCGAGCCAACCGCTCGGCTGCTGTGAGGGTGCTCCCAGCGATGACATCCGGGTACCCAGCGCCCAGGGCCAGGTGGCAGGCGGCGTTCTCGTCAAACAAGGTGTTGTAGAAGAGCAGACCGGTCTGGCTGATGGGAGAGTTGTAGGGGACAAAGGCAACCTCACCCAGCCGGCGCGCACCTTCATCGCTCTCCAGAATACCACCCAGGGCCTCACTGCCCACCTCAGCCGAATAATCGACCACCAGGCCGTTGCGGAAGGTGAACGAAAAATTGTCGATCAGAGCCCCGGCGTAGCTCAGCGGCCGGGCGCTTTTTACCACCCCATTTACCTTCATGCGGTGTGGAGCAGACGCCACCTCTTCGGTCGGGATATTGGGGCAGTAGTTCCGACCCTGCCCATCGGTAAAGACTGCTGCCAGGAACCGGGCGCCATCACACAGCTCCATCTCCAGGTCGGTACCCAGACTGTTGGTAAAATGCAGGCGCCTGATCTCCAGCCGGTTAAGATGTTCGCAGCGGGAGAGCAGGTCGGCTGTGTGGGCCTGCCAGCGCGCTCCCGTATCATCCTGGTCATCGATATAACTGCAGTGGTAGATGGTCTCCCACAGGGCCGCCACACCGGCTGTCTCATCCAGGTGCGGAAAGACCAGCCTGGCCCAGGCGGGGGTGGGCACCGCCAGCATGGTCCACTGCAACCGCAGGGCTTTCTGCTCGTCCATGGCTTCTTTGAGACCCACCAGCTCGGCTCGTCTCTGGGAGATGATACGGGCTGGATCGATATTTTCGAGCAGAAGCGGATCGGGCGCAAAGATGGTGACGCGCGCCGCCCCTGCGCTGTTGTAGTGGTGGTGGCGGTCTACTTTCCAATCGGGAAAGGCTGCCAGGCTTTCCGGCGCAGCTCCCTTCAGGTTCAGCCGGATCAGATCGTTGTCAGCATACTCGACCTCAACCTGGGATGCGCCGCAGTGGTAAGCCTGGCGGGCAATTTCGCGCGCCAGCGGAGCACCGATCAGGTCGGTCTTGATATATAAGGGCTGGCCCACACGCAGGGCAGCGCCCTGTGTGACCACCAGGTGGGCCAGATTGGCAAAACAGCGTTTGGCAGAGCCCATCTCAATCACGCGCGATCACCGATTGTTTAATCAATTCATCCAGCTGCTGCCGTTCAAACCGGCGGCCGCGGGCAACCACTCGCTCGATGGATCGCGTGTGCTTGATATTCTTGAGCGGGTTTTTGCGCAGGAAGACAATATCGGCATCCTTACCGGCTTCCAGAGTACCCTTGCGGTGCTCCAGTTCCAGCACTTTGGCGCCCATGATGGTGGCGGCCCGCAGCACCTGGTGGTTGGTCAATCCACAGGATTTGAGAATTTCGAACTCGTCATGCAGCGAGAAACCAGGGTAAACGAATGGGTTGGGGAAATCGGTGCCGGCGGCCACCTCGCGCCCCAGCTGGTAATAGCGGCGGATGATGCGCTTTGTCTTTGAAAAATTTAGATTTCTGAAGGTAGAATCATCGCGCGCTAAATACATCGTGGGGGCATACATACAGGTCATCGCCCAGGTGTTGGGGTGAAGGTACTTGTACCGATCTGACCTTAAGAACTTTCTGTAGCGCTTTTTAAAGATCTCATCGTAGTTGTAAACCACAATGGCAGTGGGGATCCAATAGGTGTCGTACTGCGCCAGCAGGTCAGCATCGCCGTCGGCCAGGCTGAGGTCATGTTCCAGGGAAAAGACCCGTTCGTAGAAGAATTTCTGCTCGACCGGCTGGGGATTGTGGCCGACGATCTTCATGCCCTTTTCTTTGCCCAGCCGGTAGAGGATATCCAGGATTTCGGGCGTGATATATTCATAAATCTTAATCTGAGTGGCCCCCTCGCGCACGGCTTCCTCGACATAGTAGCGCGCCATCGCCTCAGTGGTCACCGAGCGGCTGCATTCCTGCACCGGTTCCTGGCCGTCAAAAATGCGGCTGGTATTGACCAGGGTCGGTCCCAGCAGACGCCCGGCCTCGATATCCTCGGCCGCTTTTTTGGTGTCCGGTTCGATCATCCCGGTCTGGGCTGCCTGGTTGCCGAACATGTTGCGCATGGAGGTGACGCCGTTGGCCAAATACAGTTCGAAGGCATGGCACTCCCCGGTAATGTCCACATTCTGGATGTGGCAGTGTGACTCTATGAGACCGGGAATGGCGTACAATCCGCCGCAGTCGATAACCTCCGCACCATCAGCGGACAGGTTTGGGCCAATGGCCGCGATGGTTTTGTCCTCTACGAGGATGTCGCCTTTAAAGGGCTTTTCCTCGGCGATGGTGATCAGTGTGGCGTTTCGATAAAGGGTCTTCATACCGGGATCTCCTGCCTTTCATCTAATTCTTTCACGCCCCGAGCGACCTCTTCCAGCAAGGAGTCAAGGGCGCTGCGGTCGAAATGCCGGCCCCGCAGGGCAACTGCCTCGATGCCCTGGGTATTGCGCAGATCCACCAGCGGGTTGGCGTTCAGCAGCAGCAGGTCGGCGTCCTTGCCGATCTCGAGCGTGCCCTTTTTGTCCTCGATCTCAAGCACGCGCGCACCCTGCCGGGTGGCGGCGAATAGAACCTGCTGGTTGCTCAACCCGCACTCGCCCAGCAGGAGCAGCTCTTCGTGCAGCGAGATGCCTGGATAGATGTAGGGATTCGGGAAGTCGGTGCCGGTCGCTGGAATACCGCCCAGCTCCACGTAGCGCGCCACCTTCTGGCGCGCCAGATCGTAATTTGCCCATTCGCGGATGCGCTCACGCCGCTCATCCCCGCTCAGCTGCTGCCATATCTCAACCAGGGAGGGAGTCTGGAAGCGCTGGTACATCTGTCCTTGCGCCTTCAGTGCCGCAAACTCGCCTTTGGCCAGCAGATCCATGTTTTTCTCGACCACCAAAGTGGGTACAAAGTAACAGCTGGAACGCTGCAGGGCACGGACTTCTTCCAATGTGAAGGTCAGAGTATGTTCGACCGAGTGCGCCTTGGAGAAGAAGTCCTCCGCCAGGACGGCATCCGGTTTGTGACCAACCACCCGCAGCCCGTTCTCCAGACCCAGGGTGTGGATTGCATCCATTACTTCGGTGATGATGTGCTTGTACACTTTGAGCTGGGATGCCCCTTCTTTGAGCGCCTCGTTGATGAACAGCATGGCCTGACTCGCGGTATTGATGCTGCGGCTGGTTGGCTGAACAGTGGGCGTGCCGTCGAAGATGCGGGAGGTGTTGACCAGCGTTGGCCCGATGTTGCGCCCGGCGGCGATCTCCTGGCGGATCTGTTCGGAATAGAGATCGGGGGTGGAGAGGTCAACCGGCTGGTTGCCCCACATATTGCGCACGCTGGTAACGCCGAAGGCAGCCAGCATTTTAAAGTCGTTAGGGTAACTGCTAAACAGGTGGATATGAGCGTCGATCAGCCCGGGCAGCAGGTATTTGCCGCTGCAGTCGATTTCTGTTGAACCGGTTGGTATCTCACCGCCTGTAGGAGCGATGCGCGTGATGATGCCGGCATCGACGAACAGGTCGAAACCTTCCAGCACGCCTGGCTGCGAAATTGGGATCAGGTTGGCATTGCGGTAAACGGTCAGGTACATGAAAAGCGCTCCTCAGGATGAGTCTTTTTGTTTCCGAATGGTACGAATAGGCCGAAACTCACTTGATAGTTTCTTGTAATTTCTTGCTCGGATTATTCGGCGCATTCATATCATTCGCAATTCTATTTCGCCCAATTCATTTTCGGATCGGATTGCTTTTTCACCGATGGTTTTACCGATGAAGAAAGACTTCCGGGCGGCGGGGACGCCGCCCGGAATACAACATGGGTCAATTTAGTAGGACCAGTAGAACGCCAAAACATAGCCGTAAGCGCTTGGATCGACGATCACATTCTTGAGCTGAGCGTTGTAAACCACGTTCTCATTGGGGGTGTACAGGGGCAGCACCTGGTAGGTATCGTAGAACAGCTTGAGGGCGGTCTCACCGGCAGCCTTGTAATCTGCTTCGTTGAGCGCATAGCGCATGGCATTGACCGCTTCATCCAGCTCAGGAGATTTGGATGTAGCGTTGTTCATGCCGAAAAAATCGCCGGTGGTGGTGTACCAGTTGAGCGTGTCGGTGATCAGCATGGGGGCAGAACCCTGCTTGTTGATCATCATCTCCGCACCGCCTGAGAGCCATTTCTCAGTACATACATTGCCATCCAGGTTTTCGGTGACCACGTTGAAACCGATTTCCTGCAGGTTGTTGACGATGGAAATTCCGGCCGCTGAGGCGTCAGCGCCAAAGTAAGAGGGGCAGAGCGTGAAGGTGATGGGGGTGGCCGGGTCAAAGCCGGATTCGGCCAGCAGCTGTTTGGCCAGTTCGGGGTTGTAGGTGTTGCTGTAAT
Source organism: uncultured Anaerolinea sp. (assembly GCA_964536185.1). GTDB lineage: Bacteria > Chloroflexota > Anaerolineae > Anaerolineales > Villigracilaceae > UBA5195. The sequence continues at coordinate 12,778 of CAZHWV010000070.1, forward strand.
CCACCATGCCAGTCAGGCTGCCGATATTTTTTTCCGGCGTCAGATCGGTGGGCAGTATGCCGTCTCCGTTGCGGGCGGCGATCAGCGCATCCTCGGGATTGACGCCATGGAAGATGGCCTGGCGCACCTTGATATTATCCATCGTCTCTCCCTTCATCAGGCCCAGGGAGAACATGCCATCGGAGGGGCGCTTGAAGACATCCAGGCTCTCATTTTCAGCCAGGCGCTCCAGCTCGAGAGCCGGGACGCTGAAGAGCACGTCGATCTCGCTCGATTCCAGGGCGATGGCGGCAGTGGAGGGGTCGCTGATCACCTTGGCGAAGACGGTCTCGATGGGTGCAGCACCTTCAAAGTAGTCCGCAAAAGCCTTGAGCTCGACCAGTTCATTGTTGGTAAAGCTGACGAACTGGTAGGGGCCGCAGCCGACCGGGCTGGCGTTGAATGCCGCGGGGTCGCTTTCATAGAGCGCTTTGGGCACAACATAGGTATAAGAGAGGATGCCCTTGTAGTCCACGTTCGGGTACATCAGCGGGACCGAGACGGTTTCTTCGTCGATCTTGGTCATCTCTGCGCCGACGTAGCCGAGCATGATCTGGCCGTTGGGGGAGGTCATGAAGGTGTTGTAAGAAAAGACAATGTCATCCACGGTCACCGGGTCGCCGTTATGGAACTTGGCATCCTTGCGCACTTTGATGATCACCGCCGAGCCGTCCGCGCTGATCTCCTCCGAGAGGGCCAGTTTGTTCACCACAGCGGCATTCTCATCCCGCCCATAGAGGGCAGAGAAAATCTGGATATTGGTAAAAATGTTGACGGTCAGGTTACCCATGCCGATCGGGTCAAACCCACCCGGAGGGAGGACGATCGCCACGGTGACCGTGGTGGGTTTAGGGGCTTCAGTTTCGGCTGCCACTTCTACCTTGGCTGGTTGCGCCTCGGTTTCTGCTGCAACCGGTTCCTTGGCCGCCGGCGCGCAGCCGGTCAACATGGCTGCGATCAGCAGCAAGGACAACAGTCTGAGTAAGAACTTGTTCATTTCATCTCTCCTTTTTGTTTCTGTTGGGTTTTGAGTGCGTCTTGAAGCTTGCGCCTCTGAAAGAGTTGGTACTCTGTAAAGATAAATCCGTTGATCACACCGCTTACCTGTTGACCGCCGTCGTTGTAAAGCGCCAGATCAGCCGAATCGCCAGGGCAAGGGGGTTGCCGAAGGGACAGCCCCTGGCAGTCGGCACGCTGGAAATCGTCCGACAGGTGCACATCCGGATCCCCCACCAGCGCCACCCGGCCTTCCTTAAGCAGCACGCTGCGAATGCCATCCGGGGTGCGCACATTTTCCAGCACCAGCGATTTACCGAAGCGTTTCGGCGGCGCATACATACTCGCGGCGCGCTTTTTGCAGGCTACCAGGTGCTGCGGCTCCAGCTCGAACAGGATGTGGTCGCCCTCGCCGTCGCAGTCCGGGCTGAGCGGGCAGCGCCCCTTGAAGCGGCAGCCGTCGAACGGCTCAATCGGCGAGCCAATTTCGCCGTACAGAATGTCACCCTGCTGGTAACGTTTTTCCAGATCCGGCGAGGGGATCGAGGATAGCAGCGCCTGGGTGTAGGGGTGGTACGGGCGGGCAAACAGCACATCTGTCTGCGCCTTTTCCACCACCTGGCCCATATAAAGCACCATGATCTCATCCGAGATGTGCTTGACCACGCTCATATCGTGGGTGATGAACAGGTAGGTCAGGTTGAACTCCGCCTGCAGATCCATCAGCAGGTTGAGTACCTGCGCCCGTATGGAGACATCCAGCGCACTGACCGGCTCGTCGCAGACGATGAATTCCGGGTTGACCGACAGCGCTCGGGCGATCCCCACCCGCTGGCGCCGTCCGCCGTCCAGTTCGTGCGGGTAGGCAGACTCCAACCGGGCAGGAATGCCCACCAGGTTCATCAACTCTTTCAACCGTTTGTCGATGTCTGCTTTGGTTTTCAGCGTGCGGTTGATCAAGATCGGCTCGGCGATCAACTGCCGCACGGTCATGCGCGGGTTGATCGATGAATACGGGTCCTGGAAGATCATCTGCATGCGGGTGCGGTAACGCAGCATCTGCAAGGCGTTCAGCTTGGTGATATCCTCGCCGTCGAACAGAACCCGGCCGCCAGTGATCTTGGTGAGCTTGAGGATGGCGCGCCCCAGCGTGCTTTTCCCGCAGCCCGATTCACCCACGATGCCGAGCGTCTTGCCCTTTTCAATCGTAAGGTCAATTCCATCCACGGCATGCAGCTTGCCGTAGGGGGTCTTGAAATATTTTTTGAGTTTCTGCGTTTCAACTAAATTGCTGCTCATGCCGGCACCGCCTCTCGCTGGAACAGGTGGCATTTCAGGCGCAGCCCATCGAGCTGCACGTCTTCGGGCAGCTGCTCGCAAGCTGCGTGGCGTTGTGGGCAGCGTGGTGCAAACTTGCAGCCCTCCGGTAGGTCGGTGGGGTCGGAAGGCACCCCCGTGATGGGGATCAACCGGTCGGCGCGCGTTTCCAGGTCAGGGATGGCCCGGAACAGGCCCTGGGTGTAGGGATGGTGCTCCACCTGCCTGTCAAACACAGCCTCAATGCGCCCGTATTCTACGATCTCGCCGGCGTACATCACCGCCACTTTGTCGCAAGTCTTGGCAACAACGCCCAGGTCGTGGGTGATCATAATCATGGCCATCCCCAGGCGGTTGCGCAGATCCTTCATCAACCGCAGCACCTGGGCCTGGATGGTGACGTCCAGGGCGGTGGTGGGCTCATCGGCGATCAGCAGTTCGGGGGTGCAGGCCAGGGCGATGGCGATTCCAATGCGCTGGCGCATCCCACCCGAGAATTGGTGCGGGTATTCCTTCCGACGGCGGGGATGGATATCGACCATTTTGAGCATCCGGCGCACTTTTTTCTCGAGGGCCAACTGGTTGAGCCCCTCCACGTTGTGGTTCTCAATCACCTCCAGGATCTGATCACCGACGGTCATGACCGGATTGAGCGAGGTCATGGGATCCTGAAAGATCATCGAGATCTTCTCACCGCGGATCTTCTGCATGCTGTTTTGAGATGCGCCTACCAGTTCTTTGCCCTTGTAGCGGATGCTGCCGGATGGTATGACTGCCACTCTCGGCAGCAGCTGGAGGATAGACAGGGCGGTCGTGGTCTTGCCCGCCCCGGTTTCTCCAACCAATCCCAGGGTTTCGCCTTCGACCAGTTCGAAAGAGACGCCATTGACAGCGAAGACATGCTCTTCCCTGGTTTTATAAACCACTCGCAGGTCTCTGACTTCCAGAATGTTTTCCATCTTTGATTTTTAATCCTTTAGCTTGGGGTCGAGTGCATCGCGCAGCCCATCGCCAAACAGATTGATCGATAGGGCAGTAATGGTGATGGCCAGGCCAGGGTACAGCATCAACTGGGGAGCATGGCGCATATATTCCTTGGCATCCGAAAGCATCAGGCCCCATTCGGGGGTGGGGGGCTGCACACCCATGCCGATAAAGGACAGCCCGGCCATGACCACGATCATCATTGCCACCGACATGGATGTCTGCACGATGATAGGACCCATGGCGTTGGGCAACACATATTTGAGGATGATGCGCGGCGCGAGCGCCCCGTGTGCCTTGGCTGCCTCGATATACTCTTGCCCGCTGACCATCAGCACGGCAGACTTGACGATCCGGGTGAAGCCGGGCACCTGCACCATGACCACCGCAAAAAGTAGCACGGGGATGCTCGTTCCCAAGGTGGCCACAATGGCCAGCAGGAAGATCATGCTGGGAATCGCCATGAAGGTGTCCATGATGCGCATGATCACGGTGTCGACTTTTTTCTCGAAATAACCAGCCAGCACGCCGAAGAAGGTGCCGACCACAGCTGCCATGGCAGTGGAGACCAACCCCAAGAAGAGCGACAGCCGCGCACCATAAACGATACGGGAGAAGACATCTCGTCCGAAGGCATCGGTGCCGAACCAATGTTCCGCCGAAGGGGGTTGGAAGCGCCCGGCCATGTTCTGTTTGAGAACCTGGGCATCGTAATCGATATACAGCGGGGCAGTCAGAGCGGCCAGGGCAACGATGAAAAAGATCACCATGCCTGCCACAGCGGCTTTATTTCGCAGCAGGCGTTGGATCACTTCCATGGTGGGGCTGATGTTGCGCCTTTTAATTTTCTTGGGGATAACCTGGACAGCTTTCATCGGGCAAATACCTTTCGGATCTCGCGCTTCAGGCGGGTGATGAAGGTACCGCGCAGTGCATTCAGATTCCCCGACTCCTCAGCTTCGTAGCGGGCCTTGATGCGCGGATCCACATAGGCGTACAGGACATCGATAATCAGCATCAGAACCAGGAAAAAGAGGGAGAAGAAGACAACGATCCCCATCACCAGCGGGATGTCGCTGTTGCGCAGACTGGAGATCACCAGCATACCCAGCCCGGGCATCGAGAAAATGGTTTCGGTGATGACCGTGCCACCCATCGACATGGCAAAGTTGAGCACTACGATGGTGAGCACAGGCAGCAGGGCGTTTCTGAGGGCATGCCGCCAGATCACCCGGCTCTCGGCGATGCCCTTGGCGCGGGCAGTGCGGACGTAATCCTGGCGAATGGTTTCCAGCATGGTGGTGCGGGTCATGCGCATCAGCGAAGCCGTGGTGGCCAGGGCGGTCACCGCTACCGGCATCACATAATGCCCGGCGGTGGTCGCACCGCTCGAGGGCAGCCAGCCCAACTGCAGCGTGAAAAACAACAGCAGGATGAGGGCAAACCAGAAGCCGGGGATGACCGCCAGGAACATGGCGATGGTTGTGCTCATGTAATCCAGCACCGAGTATTGTTTGACCGCCGAAAAGACGCCCAGGGGGATACCGATGATGGAAGCCACCAGCATGGACAGGCCGGCCAGGTTGAAGGTGACCGGGAACCGCGGCCAGATCTCCGTAAACACTGGCTTTCGGCTGTAATAAGTAGTGCCGAAATCGCCCTGCACCATGTCCCAAACATAGTTCACATAGCGGACGAGGAAAGGCTTGTTGTAGCCCAGTTCTTCATTCAGTTTATCCACCTCTTGCTGCGAGGCGTTTGCGCCCAGCATAATGCGTCCGGGCGAGCTCGGCAGCAGGGATGTGAGGAAGAAAACGATGAAGATGATGCCCAGTACCATCGGGATCAGCAACAACAGGCGCTCACGGATGAGTTTGGTCAATGACCACCTCCAAGTATGACTATGTATTTATTTTCAGGGAAATCACAGTGCTTGATCGTTTTGTATACATGTAGTATACTAGTATTATAAGCACATTTTATCTCCTGTCAAGTAGTCACCTCATACAAAAATCAGCATCTCAGTATGATTGTTCCAATAAGAATTAAGGAGCATTTTTATGAACAAACAGCCCCCTTATGATGTCGTAGTTATCGGAAGCGGTGGAGCCGGGCTGCGCGCCGCCATCGGAGCAGCCGAGCAGGGTTGTAAAGTTATGGTTTTATCCAAAGGAAAGATCAACCGCAGCGGTGCGACCTTGCTGGCGGGGGCCAATATCAGTGCCGATATTGCCTGCGATGGGAAGAGCCTGAGCGAGATTGGCATCCCCAACTGCAATGAAGACGACAGTCCCGAGCAGTGGTTTGCCGACACCATCCATGAAGGCTTTTATCTTAACAACCAGTCCCTGGTAGAGGTATTTGTGAGGGATGCCCCCCGCCGGATCGAGGAGTTGATGAAATGGGGTATGCAGGTGCGCGGGTTGGAGGGGGAGCGTGGTATTTCCGTCTTTGGGTCCGATATCCTGGACTCGTTATTCCGGGCCTGTAAGGCCAAAGGCGTCGCCTATGCTGAAGACCGGATGATGGTGGATATCGTCGTAGAAAACGGGGCTGTGTGTGGGGTGGTTGTCCTGGATATTCTCTACGGCGAATTGGAGTTTTATCCAGCCAGGGCAGTCGTTCTTGCCACAGGTGGAGCGCACAACCTGTATGCAATCAATAGCGGCTCGTCCGATCTGTGCGGCGAAGGACAGGCTGCCGCCTTACGCGCAGGCGCCAGTCTGATCGATATGGAGTTCATCTCTTTCTGTCCTACGGTGATGATCAAGCCTGAAGCGTACCTGGGCAATATCCTCCCCTATATTTTCCAAACTCTGGGCTACGCCAAATTGATCAACAAATATGGCAATGAATTCACATCCCATTACCTCAGTCCCCGCGTGGAAAATCTGGCCCTTCACACTGAGTGGAACAAGATGCTGCTCTCCTATGTGATCGAATTGGAGATCCGCGCTGGGCGCGGAGCGCTGTCGGGGGGGATTTACCAGCGACTGAATCGAGAGGTAGTCAACATTGAACAAGAACTCTACCATGATCTACCTTCCCTGACCAAGGGGATTTATGTGGATCTGATGAAGATAATCCAGCGGGGCGAAGCATTTGTCATCTCCCCGGCTGCCCACTATTTTGAAGGGGGCATAAAAATCGACCAGGGGATGCGCACAAACATAGCGGGTTTGTTCGCGGCTGGTGAATGCACCGGGGGTATGTTTGGCGCCAACCGGGTTTCTGCAGCCACTACCGAAATGTTGGTCGAAGGCGAAGTTGCGGGCCGGAACGCTGGAAAGCATGCACGCGGTACGGACCTGAGCCATGCTAATATCGGCCAATTGGAAGAAATCGAAGCGCAGGCAACTGCTCCTTTCCATCGACCGGCCAGCTCGGAAGATGTCGAATCGATCAAGAAAGATATGCAGGCGATTACCAAAGAGTCAATCTGGGTTATCCGCAATGGGAAAAAGCTGGCCGAGGCCTGCGCTTCCCTAGTAGATCTGCGCAATGACTGTTTGCCGGGAGTGTCTCTTCAAAATAAAGAGCGGCGTTATAACCGGGAATGGATAGAGTATCTTCAGATGAGAAATATGCTGCTGTGTGCCTCGGCGGTTGCCAGATCGGCCCAGGAGCGCAATGAAAGCCGCGGCGTACACATCCGTGAGGATGCCCCTGTGACAGATAACGATAATTTCTTAAAGAATATTGTGATCGAGAATCAAAACCTGGATGTGATCTGCCAGCCGGTGGAAGGACACCAATATCAGCCTGACTGGAAATGCCTGGACTATTTCGATGGTATTGAAGCCGTTGTCAGCCAGTTGAGTTAAAGGAGGCAAAATAAATGGAAAAGATAACGGTCAGGATTGCCAGAAGTGGGCCTGCAGGGCAGCCAGGTTCTATCCAGCAGTATGATCTGGAGATTGAGGATTTCAACACCCTTTCGGTCTTGAACCTTTTGGAGTTGATTTACCGGACGCAGGACAAGACCCTTTCTTTTTTTGATCATGCCTCCTGCCGGCAGGCCGCCTGTGGGCGCTGCAGTGTTAAAGTCAATGGAAAGATCAGGTTGGCCTGCAGGGAGTTGGTATCGGTTGCTGAACTGCTACTCGAGCCGTATAAAAAAGATGTAGTTAAGGATCTGGTATGCAGGTAGGCTGTAGTGGTAAAGCGGTGTTTCCCCTGGTGGTTTTGGAGGGGACACACCGCAATAAATTCAGAACGCGGCCACCCACCTCTATGCTACAATCATAGGGGTTATCTGTGTTCGAGCCAAGCCATCCTGTGCCGGGAAAATATTTCTGATCTGAATCCGGTACTGGTTGTTCCCGAATATGCCTAAGACTACCGGGTTGATGAAACGCCTCCGGGGTGTTTGAGAAACGAGTTGGAAGGCAATGCTCGCCAGGTAGAGCAGCTTAACCAGGATAAGTAGAAGACCAGCGCGGAATTCGCGCCGGGCAGGGTGGCAGACGATATTCACCAGAATAGCAAGGTCGAGGAAAAAGGATCAACATGGATGTTGAATTATTAGATGAAAAAGTAACTGGAGTGATACAAAACGGACAGAAGCGAGTTCGCGGGGGCACTTCGGATCTGATTTATAGCCACTTGAAACAAGATATTCTGACTGGCAAAATTGAGGGCGGTACCTTGCTGTCTGAGATAGAGATCGCCCGCCAGTTTGGCGCCAGCCGTACCCCAGTACGAGATGCCCTCAGCCGGTTGGCGTGTGAACGCGTTGTCGTTGCTTTACCTCAACGTGGTCACCTGGTTCGCACAATTACTTTTTCCGAAGTAATCGAGTCATTCCGTGTCCGGGAGATCCTCGAGGTGGAGGCGGCGGGTGAGGCAGCCATCCACGCGACCCAGGCGGACATCAACGAAATGCGCAAAGTTTATTCGGAGCGCCACATGGGAAATGGTATTTTATGGAATTACAAAATCCATGTTGCCATTGCCAAAGCCAGCGGTAACCGTATACTCGCTGATTTAATTGAAGAAATTCTCATTTTGATGCAGCGCTTGCTTCTGGATTTCCCGAACATAGACGCAAAGAGCGAAGAGAATTTCGATCCTGAGAAAGAAATCGTCGATGCGATTGAGGCGCGTAACCCTGAACTTGCTCGGGAACTGATGCGCGTTCACATGAGGCAGGCGGTAGATAATTTGCTCACGAACAGGAAAAGGATCAGGTAGTTCCTCGATCAGTAACGGTGGGAGATGATTCGGCCCTGCTTATTCCCAACCGGGCAAGGGACTGGCGCAGTATCTGGAGGCAGTGACCATCGCCGGGGTGAAATCCCTATGCTCCCTGCTTTCGAGCTGGAAATATCCATCGAAAGATAGGCTGCAGACACTGGAAAAACTTTTACATTTCTGGCAGCGGTAAGACCGGCTCAACGCGACCGGCGATGGCGATAAAACCATCCTGGACTGCCAGAATGCCGATATCCCGCTTGCCCTTCCCCATGCTCAAGTGTTCTCCTTCATTACAAATAATAAACGCCACCGGACAGCTCGGGGTTCTGGGTTCTTTAGTATTTCCCACGGTGAAAGATAGTTACGGGAGGTGTTTTCAAGCAGTTTTAGCGATTACATTTTTTATTTGCTTGACCTATACGCCAAATCATAGTAAATTAAACGAAATCGCCCCTGCTGTCACAGGAGCGACT